>DATNHI010000065.1:0-1400 GCA_035605035.1 Verrucomicrobiia bacterium | reverse complement strand
GCGGCCGACCTGTTTGTTGGCCGGTTCGGTGATGCCCGTGCCGCCTCAAGATTGCCGCAGTCGCGGCGACTGCGGCTCGCTCCCTGGAACACCTTGAGAATCAACGCCTGCCGCAGCATTTTGCGAGCGTGAGGCAGGTTGGAGCATTAACACATAAATGAGTCGGGAAACAATCATTGCCAATAGCCTATCAATCCAAGCGAATCTGTCGTGCGAGCGTCCGTGCAGGCCAGCGCCAGCATTTCCGCGCTCGCACTGGAATCGCCGCATTTAGGCGCAGTCGTCGCGATTTCAATGAGCAATCATGGTTAGCCAATGGCGGAAGCTAACTGGTCGGTGGCCGTAGCCGGGATTTATTCAACGCCTTTCGGCAAAACTTGCAAGCTTGAAAATCAAATAATCGTCACACGCGAGCGGACTTCGTAAGGCAATCCCATTGCGTCAATGATCAAACTCGCGTCTTTGGAACTCGCGCCCAGCGATACAAACAAAACCTGATCCTCGTCATGATTGAGCAAGTCTTGAAGCTCGGCTTTCAGTTTTGCCAGGCGCAAGTCGTCCAGCGGACATTCAAAAACCGAATATTGCAGTCGCACGCCAAAACCTTCCAGCGAGCGAGCCACTTTCCGCAACCGTTTCGGGTCGCTGATGTCATAACTCACAAGGTAACGCAGGCGGCTCATCGCGTGACAAATCCGTGGTAGGTCAAAGCTTCACCCCGAACAAATCGCCACAATTGCCGCGCTTGCACTTCGAGCATCCGGCGATACGCCATTTTGTAGCTGAATTCTGGGTGGCTGACTTCCGTATCCAGCCGTCGAAACCACCCTTCCCAAAATGGTCGCCGGCCTTTGTCGGTTAAAAACATCCCGTTCGCGCTCTTGATGAAATCCTCCGGGCCAAGTTCGCCGCGATTGATCAAGCTGATTGCCACGCTGTCCGCGATAAGCGGGCGGAATTCCTCCATCAAATCCAGTGCCAGCGCCGGACGGCCATAACGCGGCTGGTGCATAAATCCGAGAAACGGATCGAGTCCAACCGAATAACAAACGCCGGTCAATTCCTTCGCCAGCATGGAATAACCGAGCGAAAGCAAGGCGTTCACCGGATCACGCGGCGGCCGGCGATTGCGCCCGCGCCAGTCAAATTTCCAGTCGTCACGCTGTTTCAGCATGGACTCAAATTGCTCGAAATAAAGCGCCGCTGCGCTGCCCTCGACGCCGAGCAACGCCGTCAAGTCGCGAGCTGATTCCGTGGAATCGCGGAAACTTGCCATCAAGCTCGTCACGCGATCCGGCACATCACCATTGCGCATGAGCATCACGCGTTGGTTATGAATCTTGGCGCGGATGACTTCCCGTGCCAGTTGCAACCGCACGCCCGGCATTTCAAACAACCGA
>DATNHI010000064.1:0-12643 GCA_035605035.1 Verrucomicrobiia bacterium | reverse complement strand
CACCAGTACGATGCCACGCGGTGATTCCGCAATCTTCCTGATTTGCGGCAACAAGTTCAATTCCTCGAAGGTAGGCACGCTCGTTTTGACGAAACGCATGGCCAAACACCACTCGCCGCGCTGTTGAAACAAATTCGTGCGGAATCTCCCGATTTCGGGAATGAAGTAGGAAAAATCAACTTCGCGCTGCTCGTCGAGGCGCTTTTTCTGGTGGGCCGGGGTGATGTTTTCGACGATTTTGTTCATCCATTCAACTGTTGGGAAGGGAGAATCCACGGCGATCAACTCGCGGTTGATGCGATAGACGACCGGCGTCCCGATTTTCAAGTGCACGTCCGAGGCGCCGCCTTCGACGGCCGTTTTGAGAATTTTATAGAACAGTTCCATGCGCACAGCGTATCTGATTCCATCGCGAAAGCCAGCCGGGAAAAAAGCTCCAGACACCAGGCACCAACATCCAGACAAGCCCCAATCTTCAGGAGCCAAACATCGGATATGATTTGGTTTGAGGTTTGGTGCTTAAAAATTCTCTGGTGCTTGGATGTTGGAATTTGGAGCTTTTTTTTCAGGTGTTTCGCGGTTAAACCTCCCGCATGTCTGAACATCGCATCGGCGTCATCGGCGGCACTGGCCTTTATGTCATTGAAGGCTTCACGAGACAAAAATGGGTGAAAGTCAGGACGCCCTTTGGTCCACCGTCGGATGATTTGCTCACCGGCAAGCTGGCCGGACGCGACATCGCCTTTCTGCCCCGACACCGTCGCGGTCATCGCATCCTGCCGAGTGAGCTCAACCATCGTGCCAACATTTGGGCGATGAAAAAGCTTGGCGTGCAATGGATCATCAGCGTCAGCGCCGTAGGCTCGCTACAGGAAAGATGCAAGCCCTGCGACATCGTGCTCGTTGACCAGTTTCTCGATCGCACCAAACAGTCGTCCGCCCACACCTTTTTTGGCCGGGGCATCGCGGCCCACATTGCCTTTTCGAGCCCGATTTGCGAGGAACTGCGACGAATCCTCCTCGAAGCCGGAAGGGACGTGTTGCGTCGGAAGGACGAGTTACACGAGTCCCAAATTTCCAGGGCAAAATCAGATAGGGACTCGTATAACTCGTCCCTCCGGAATGTGGCGATTCACGATGGCGGCACGTATGTCTGCATGGAAGGCCCGGCGTTCAGCACCCGGGCCGAATCCCTCACGAACCACCGCGCCGGTTACGACGTCATCGGCATGACGAACCTCGGCGAGGCCAAATGTGCGCGCGAGGCGGAAATCGCCTACGCCACGCTGGCAATGTCCACCGATTACGATTGCTGGAAGGAAGACGAACACGTCACGCTCGAAATGGTCGTCGGCAATCTGCATCGCAATGCGGACACGGCCAAAAAAATTGTCGTCTCGGCCTTTGCCAAGATTCCCGCCGAACCGACCTGGCCGTGTCATTCGGCGCTCAAGAACGCCATCCTGACCGACAAAAAATTCTGGCCAAAGAAAACCGTGGCCGAACTGAAACCCATTCTGGCGAAGTATCTTTGAAACAGAATTCAACTGCGGATGAACACCGATGAACACGGATGAACCAACGAAAGCAAGCACCCCAGACGCGGCATATTTGTAGTTTTCGACACCGCCACTCCCTCTCTCCGCCTGAGAGCCTGTCTGAAAATGTAGCGTCAGCCATCTTGGCTGACGTAGAGCCGGGCTTCCAGCCGGCGGAAAAAACATCCGAAATCAGTAAAGCCTCTGAAATTCCAAGCGGCGGCATCATGGTCGCGCTGCTTCCGGGCGGCAGGATGCCGCCCTCTACGGCAGGCCGGGAGGCCCGCCGCTACATTTTCAGGCAGGCTCTGAGCGGGGAGAGGGAGAGAAATGACGCTGGTGTGAAGTTTCTGCAAAAATGTCACCCCTGACGGGGCTGGGGAATTCAATGTTTATTATCTGATCACATTAACAACTTGAACACCATTTCCCGAAAAGCGTTGCTGGCTTTGGTGTTGCTTGTCCCGGCGCAGGGCATTGCTACGGCGATGTTCTTTTGGCGGGCGGAAACGACGACGGGCAAATTCATCTTCGTTGCTTGCAAGGTTTGGATGGCCCTGCTGCCGGTCGTCTGGCTGAAGTTCGTTGATCGCGAACCGTTGAGCTGGTCGCCGCCGCGACTTGGCGGTTTCGGGGTGGGCGCCGTCCTGGGACTGGTGATTGCTGCTGTGATTTTTGCCGGTTACGGAATTGCGCTCCATCTCCACGTGATTCACCCGGAAAAAATTGCGGGCCGGGCTGCTCAAACCGGCCTGAATCATTTGAACGCCTACATCGGCAGCGCGATTGGGTGGGTCACGGTCAATTCCCTGATGGAAGAATACGTCTGGCGCTGGTTTGTTTTCAGGAAATTCGAAGTGCTGTTGGGCGGCAAACCGGCGGTGATTGCGGCGGCGCTGGCATTTACGGCGCATCACGTCATCGTGCTGATGGCGCAGTTCAACTGGCCGATTGTCGTGCTCGGCTCGGCGGGTGTATTCATCGGTGGCGCGGCGTGGAGCTGGCTTTATCTGCGTTACCGCTCCGTCTGGCCGGGTTATCTCAGCCACGCCATCGTGGACGCGGCAATTTTCGTCATTGGTTATTGGCTGATTTTCGGCGGTAAATAAAGAATCTGGTCATAAACGGCTCAATTTTATACTGGAAAACGATTTCAGTCCGGCTTACGGTCTTTTTTATGAAAAAGGAAAGGCTGCACATGGCATTGTCTATCGTCTGTTAGGCCACGTAGCCCGCCATGAAATTTAAGCGTCTATATTGGTTGCTGATGTTCGCCTCGCTTGGATGTTTTTTGTTGGGGTTCGTCAGTTGGATGCTCGGCAATTCAGATGTTAAAGAAGTCACAGATTTCCGATACTGGTTTCATATGGGTGGGGTGGCTTTGATTTTGCTTGGTGTTGTCGGACTTATGGCTTCTATGGTGTCATTTTCCAATGGCTGGTCGCAGCTAAAGAGGTTTGGTGCGTTCGTTTTGGTTGCCGCGTTGCTTTCCCTTTTGAGCTTCGCCATTTTGTTTCTGGAGTATGGGGTGTTCAACTTCGGCGATAGTGATTTGCCGCCATATTGGCCCGACACGCCTTTCGAGAAGGCGTTCGATTTCGTTTGGTTTACCGTCACGATTGGTGCTGCGCTACTCTGGCTGTTTGCCATCATTTATGTCATTGCGCTATTATTTAGAGCTGTCAAGCAACGCGTGGCCTAATGTGAGGATAGATTGCAATTTTTCCATCGCTCATTTTGACTTACCCGGCTGGTTTTGCTTTCCATCTTTCAAGCCGCTAGTCAGTCTCCGAGTTAGCTGTAGCGTCGAGCCTGTGGCTCGAATGAATCGGCGCACAACGCCGACACTACAACCCAACTAAGCACACCACCAGCCGACAGCTTTCCTTGACCTGTTGAGTCAAAGCCGCTAGACCTTGCGCTGAAATCTATGGCAAAGAAAACCATCATTAAACCCGCAAAATCGCCCGCCGCCGTCGGGCCGTACAACCACGCCGTGCGCGTCGGCGATTTCCTGTTCTGCGCCGGGCAAATTCCGATTGACCCCGCCACGGGCAATCTGATTACCGGCGACATCAAAACGCAGACCGATCGCGTGCTGCAAAACGTCAAAGCCATCCTGGACGACCAGAAATTGACGTTCGCCAACGTCGTGAAATCCACGGTGTTCATGACGAACCTCGCCGATTTCGCCGGGATGAACGAGGTTTACGCGAAGTTTTTCACGGGTGATTTTCCGGCACGTTCGACGGTCCAGGTGGCTGCGTTGCCCAAAGGCGCAAATGTCGAGATTGAAGTCGTGGCACACTTTTGATTATTCGTAGCAGCCGACGTGAGGAGGCTCATATTTTCGACGTTGAATAAACAGAGCCTCGTTACCTCGGCTGTTACAAAAGCGAAAAATGAAAACGAGAAAGACCTGGCGCGAAAAACTGGCGGATGACAAGGGCCTGCCGAAAGTTTGTGAAGTCACCGGCAACCTGACCAAACGCTGGGGCACGGGCAAATTCGTCATCCCGGCGCCCCGCGAGGTGGATGCGCTGATGAAGCAGGTGCCCAAGGGCCGCGTGGTCACCATCAATGAACTTCGCAACGCGCTGGCCAAAAGGCACAAGACGGATTTCGCTTGCCCCATTACGACCGGCATTTTTTCCTGGATTGCCGCGCATGCCGCCGCCGAAGCCGAGGCGGCGGGCGCGAAACGCATCACGCCATTCTGGCGTACGCTCAAAACCGGCGGTGAACTGAACCCGAAATATCCGGGTGGAGTTGAAGGTATCGCCAGGCATCTGCGGGCGGAAGGACACAAAATCATTTCCAAAGGCAAGCGGACCCTCGTGGTTGATTACGAGGAAAAGTTGTTCAAACGTTTTTAGCGTAGGAGACGACGTGAGGAGTCTCTAAAATCACGATTAAAGAAAGTGAGAGCCTCCTTACGTCGGCTCCTACAACTGAACTTAAAATCATAAATCTTTTATGCCAGTCGGAATCCAACTTGCCATCGCCGCTTTGGCCGGCTTCATCATTGGCTGGCTGATCGGTCGCGCGCGCGGCGGCGGTTCGGATTCGCGGCTGGAAAATGAGCTCCGCCAGCAAATCGCGCAGCGCGAGACCGAACTGGCACAATTGCGCGGCCAATTGACCGAGGCCGGCAACGCGCGCGCCGCCGCCGAAGCCAGCCGCGCCGCAGCGGAGAAGTTGGCCAGTGACCAACGGGCCTTGCAGGAAAAGGCACTGGCCGATTTACGGGACACGTTCAAAGCCTTGAGCGCCGAGGCGTTGAAACAAAACGCGCCGGAATTTCTGCGGCTCGCGGAACAAAGTTTCGGCAAACTTCAGGAAGCGGCCAAGGGCGACCTGGCCCAGCGGCAGGAATCCATCAAAACACTGGTCGAACCCCTGAAGCAACAGTTGGAGACTTATCAAAAGCGGTTGCGCGACGCGGAAACGACGCAGGCGGACACGCTCGGCAAAGTGAAAGAACAACTGGAAAAGCTCGCGTTGTCCAATCAGTCGCTCGCGCAGGAGACACAGCAGTTCCGGATGGTGCTGCACTCGAACCAGGCGCGCGGGCGCTGGGGTGAAGAAACATTGCGGCGGGTGGTGGAAGCCGCCGGCATGAGCGCGCATTGCGATTTCACGGAGCAAACGTCGTCGGGTGAAAACCGGCCCGATCTGATCGTGCGTCTGCCGGGCGACCGCCTCATCATCGTGGACGCCAAGGTGCCGGATTTTGATTTTCTCAATGCCTTGGAATCTGCTGACCCGGTGAAACGGGCCGAGTCGTTGGCGACGCACGCGGCGAAACTGAAGGCGACTATCAAGGCGCTGGCCGACCGCGACTATCCGCGCCAGTTTCCGAACGCGCTCGATTACGTGGTGCTGTTCGTGCCGGCGGAATCACTGTTCAGCGCGGCATTGGAAGGCGATCACGATTTAATTGTCTGGGCGGCCGAGAAACGGATTCTGCTGGCGACGCCGGCATCGCTGATTGCGCTGCTGCGTTCGGTGAGCGTGAGCTGGCAACAACACGCACAGACGCAGAACGCCCAAAAAATCGCCGAAGCGGCACAGGAATTTTATGCGCGCGTGGTGAAATTCACGGAGCACTTCGAGAAAATCCGCGCCGGACTTGACCGTGCGAATTCGGCATTCAACGACGCGGCGGCGAGTTTCCAGACGCGCGTGCGGCCCGCCGGCGAGCGGCTCGTGGAACTGGGCGGGGCAAGTTCCGCAAAAGAATTGGCGGAGGTTCAGCCGCTGGATTCGACATTGCGTTTGCCGCCGGAGTGATTTCTGGCATGTTCTGGCTCATGCGAACGTTTTCCATTCTCATTTTTGCCGTGGCCATCTCCTTCAACCTGAACGCGCGCGAAAGCACGCTGCTGGATTCCGGCTGGCGTTTTATGCAAGGCGATTCCGCTGGCGTGGCTGGGCAAGCCATGAGTCCAGCGGACGTGAATTGGATTGATTCTAGTTGGCAGGAGGTGTCAATTCCGCACAACTGGGGCTGGGAGCAGGCGCAAGCGGGCAAGAATTACTACCGGGGACCGGGCTGGTATCGCCGCGAGTTGAATATCACTTTGGAAACCGGCAAACGCTATTTCCTGCGGTTCGAAGCGGCGAGCCTGGTGGCCGACGTTTATTTGGATGGTACAAAGCTCGGCGAACATCGCGGCGGCTTCGGCGCGTTCTGCTACGAAATCACTGGCAACTTGTCCGCCAGCGGCACGAACGTAGTGGCCGTGCGCGTCAGCAATAAATGGGAACCGGACATTGCGCCGTTGAACGGCGACTTTTCGGTTTATGGCGGGCTCTACCGTCCGGTGCACCTGATTGAAACGGCTGCGGAAAATTTCACGCTCACCGATCACGGTTCGCCCGGGGTCGCCTGGCTGCAAACGAGTGTTACGAAGAAAAGGGCGGTGCTGGACGTGGTGGCGCAAATTTCCAACGGCACCGGGCAAAAACAGCCATTAACCCTGGTCGCAACCGTGCTCGACGCGGACGGGAACCAGGTCGCCGGCAGCAGTCAACCCATCGCTTTGGCGACCAATGTCACCGCACCGTATTGGTTGCGCGTGACCGTGCCGCATCCGCATTTGTGGAACGGACGCCCGGACCCTTACCTTTACCGGGCCGTCATCGAATTGCGCTCCGGGGACAGCGTGGTGGATTCAGTCGAACAACCGTTGGGATTGCGGTTTTATGCGGTTGACCCGGACAAGGGCTTTTTTCTGAACGGCAAACCGTATTCGCTGCACGGCGTGGACAAGCATCAGGACCGGTTCAACAAAGGCTGGGCGGTTTCCGAGGCGGATTTGGACGAAGACATGGCGCTCATCAAGGAAATCGGCGCGACGGTCGTCCGCTGCGCGCATTACCAGCACAGCGATTATTTTTACAGCCTGTGCGACAAGGCGGGTATTCTGGTCTGGGCGGAAATTCCGCAAGTGAACGAAATCAACCCGTCGGAACAATTTGAAGAAACCTCGCGCAACCAGTTGCTCGACCTCATCCGGCAAAATATCAATCACCCCTCGATCTTCGTCTGGAGCCTGTTCAACGAAATCCGCGCCGGCACGCCGGACCCGCAGCGCGAGTTGCAGGATTTGAAAATGGTGGCCAACGGCGAAGACCCGACGCGCCCCACCATTGCCGCGACCTGCACCGGCGATTTGCCGCAAATGAACAAAATTCCCGACTGGCTCGGCTGGAATATTTATCCGGGCTGGTATTCCGGCTGGGGGGCCAGGGATGACTTTGGCAAATCGCTGGACGCCCGCCGCCAGGACAGCCGCCGGGGTGGCTTCTGTGTGAGCGAATACGGCGCGGGCGCCAATGTGAATCAGCACGAGCAAAATCCGAGGCAACCGAGGCCTGACGGCCAGTGGCATCCCGAAGAATGGCAGGCCGAGGTTCATGAAGCCGCCTTGGCCGCGATGAAACAGCGGCCATTCGTCTGGGGCACGTTCGTCTGGAACATGTTCGACTTTGCCGTCAGCACGCGCCACGAAGGGGGCGTTCCCGGCCGCAACGACAAGGGCCTGGTGACTTATGATCGCCAGACGAAGAAGGACGCATTTTATTTCTACAAGGCCAACTGGTCGGATGAACCGGTGCTCTCCATCACCAGCCGCCGGTTCAGCGAACGGACCAACGCGGTGACCGACGTGAAAGTTTATTCCAACGCCCGCAAAGTGGAACTGGTGGTCAACGGGAAATCACTGGGCGTGCGCACTGACGGAATAAACGGCGTATTCATCTGGAAGGACGTGCAGTTGCGGCCCGGCGAAAATCCCGTCGAAGCCCACGCCAGGCGCAACGGGGAATATTTAAGCGATGGTTGCATTTGGAATTTGAAATAGCGGCGGCCAGCGTCAATTCCCATTGGCAAAGGCTTTTTCGACCGTGCGAATCAGGGTGGTGGCGTCATAAGGCTTGAGCAAACAATTGACGCCTTCGACCAGATTAATGTCCGAGTTGGACAAATCCACACTATAACCGGTGGAATAAATAACGTGCATCTGGGGGGTCTCGCGCAAAAGCTGATCCGCCAGTTCGCGTCCGGAAATTCCGCCGGGCATCACCATATCCGTCAGCAGCAGATCAATTTTCCCGCGATGCTGCGGCCAGAGGCTCAACGCCTCCCGCCCGTCCTGGGCCACCACCACCTCGTGCCCGAGCCGTTTTAAAATCATCGAAGCCATCTCGCGCAACGGGGCTTCGTCCTCGACGAGGAAAATAGTCCGCGGCTGAACGTCGGTCGCACCCATCAGACCATTCCCCGTTTCTGACGCCTTTTGCGCTTCTCCTTCCGCCACTGGCAGAAAGACCTTAAACACCGAGCCGGCACCCGGCCGGGATTCGACTTCAATCCACCCCTGATGCTGTTTGACGATGCCATAAACCGTGGCCAGGCCCATGCCCGTTCCCTTCCCCACCTCCTTGGTGGTAAAGAACGGCTCAAAAATCTTTTTGCGCACAGTCTCATTCATCCCGCTGCCTTCATCGGCGACACTCAACCGCACAAACGTACCGATCATGGCGTCCGGCTCCCGCTCCTGATATTTCGCGTCAACCACCGCCAGGTCGGCGGTGATGGTGAGCGGACCGCCCCGCGGCATGGCGTCACGCGCGTTCACCGCCAGGTTGATGACAATCTGCTCAAAATTGACCGCATCGGCGAACGCCGGCGGCAGATTATCCGCGCACCGGATCCGCAAATAAATGTGTTCACCGATGATTCTTTGCAGCATTTTACTGAGATTGTTCAACGCCTCCGGCACATCGAGCGGGCGGCGCTGCAACATCTGCTTGCGGCTGAAAGCCAGCAACTGGCGGGTGAGTGACGCGGCCCTCGCTGCGGCGCGGGAAATTTCATGCAAAGATTCCGCGAGCGATTCATCCAATTCCTCCGCATTCAATTGCAGCTCCGCGTGGCCTTGAATCACGGTCAGGATGTTGTTGAAATCGTGCGCGATACCGGCGGCAATCTGGCCGACCACTTCCATTTTCTGGGCCTGGCGCAACTGGTTTTCGACGTTCAGCCGCTCGGTGATGTCCTGGAGAGACATCAAAAAATGCGACTGACCTTCCAGTTCAAATGCTTCCGCGGAAATCAACACGGTCAGGGTCTTTCCTTCCCGGGTGCCCAGTTCGGTTTGCAGGTTGCGGACCAGACGTTTGGCCGAAAGGGCATCCGCGATTTCCTGCCCGGTCTCCGGTTTGGGAAACAATTTCAATCCGGCGGGAGTTTGTCCCAAAACCTCTTCGCGTTTAAAGCCTGTCAACTGGAGGAAGCTTTCGTTGACATCCACATACCGCTGTTCGCGGAGGCTCTGCAGCAACAGGGGAACCGGGCTGGCCCGGAACGCCTTGACGAAACGTTCCTCGGAGCGCCGCAGCGCTTCGTTGGCCTCCTGCAGATTGCGCGTGCGCTCCTGGACGCGCTCCTCCAGTTTGTCGTGGGCGGCCTTTAATTCCACTTGGGCGTGCTGGAGCAGGCTGTTTTTGCGCCGCGTCTCCAGCCCCCACAAAAGGGCCAACACGGAAACCAGCACAACGCCGGCCAGCGCCAGCAGAAGCCGGCGAAGCGTCCACCACGGCGGGGGTTCCAGAACACGCACATCGCTCCCGTCACGCAGGTTCAACAGGAAGGAGCGGAGTTCGCCGGATTCGTCCCGTTGAATGCGATAGACCCCGGTGACGGCGAGTTTGCTCCCCAACTCAGGTTTTATCCTGCCGAATTGTCCGGGCTTATCGAGTTTGGCCTCGAAAATCGAACCTTTTGCCTGCACCATCAGATGCGTTTCGCCTGACTTTTCCACGCTATCGAGCAGCAAACCCTCGGCGCACACGAGCAAGCCATCCAAATCTTCGTTGAGCGACTGCTGGATGGGCAGTTGCACGGGGATCGGTTCGGAGCCGGACCCGACCCGGCGATAGATGGCTTCCCGCAATAAAAAATTCCCGCCCTCGTTGCCGGGAAAACCGACGACCTCAATGCGATCTCCCGGCCGCAGCATGTCACTTTGACCACACAGGGCGAGTACACTGTTGTCGCCGTCCTGCACATACAAATAGCGTCCCGGAACCTGCAGCGTGACGGTGCCACGAGTGCGCACCCGTTCATTCAGTGTGTTGAACAGGTTGAATTGCCGGAGGCTGGCCAACGAGCGCAGCGGCAGGACAAACAAATCTGCCGGGGCGGATTGTTCCGTCTGGACATCAATGACCTGGGGGACCCAGACTTGAATGCCGGTCAATTGCCGACGGGAGTTCGCGGTGACCACACAAACTCCCCGCACCAGAACCACCGAGCCATCCAAGGCCCTCAAAGTACTGTCCTTCGGAATCCGCGCGCTGAATTCCCCGCCGGGGGCAACGAGTTGCAACTGGATTGAATTGGTGCCTTCGGTAGCCTTGCGAACATAGCCGCGCATCTGAACCCAGCGACCGTCTTCCGTGCCGGTCATGGCGTCTTCAAGGCCGATCAGGGGGGCGTCTGGCAGACTCATGCTCCCGGTCTGGTGCACGATGGCATTGGTAATTACGGGCGCAAATTCGCCCATGGTCGCCACGCCGTCCACCTTGACCAGCATGCCGGGTTGAAACCGCCTCCCCCCCTGAAACTGGGGGCGCATGACACGAATGCCACCACTGCTGTCTAAAACAAAGATGAAATTCCTGCGGGGATCCACCCACGTAACCACCCCTTCAAGGCTGACGGGAAGTCGTTTGGCGATGCTTTCCTGGTCCAGCCCGCGAACCTGATCCGCCAGACGCAATTTGGTCTGGTTCAACGGTAATACGTTATTGCCGACCCCTTTTCCGATGCTCAGGCGAAACAATCCGCCCAGTAAAACCCGGTCAATCCCTTGAAACGTCGGATAGCCGATCGCTTCAATCCGGTCGCCTACTTTCAACGGATACTCTTGCTTGGTCAGGATGCGAATCTGTCCCGCATCATCCCAGATCGTCACGGCCTGGCCGGGCTGCTGATTGCGAACGGAGCCCTGGACGCAGATCAACGCGTTGGGATCAACCGCGGCGAAATTTTCGGAAGAAGTGACCGGGAGGGAAAACCGGGGATCAGTTCTCAACGAACCGCTGGGCTCGACAAAGTTCAAACCGGGAGTCCAGAGGGTGATGCTGGCAATCTTCCCCAGAGCGTTGAAACTTTCAGCGTAAACCCCCCGGATGCGCACAAATTTGCCGTTTAAATCCGGCTGGGGAGTATCCGGGTGGTCCACTTGGACATACGCTCTGAAATTAAAATCTTGCGCCAGCAACTCGAGCTGCAAAATGTTTGTTGAAATTGACCGTTGCGAATCCACCAGCGCTTCCAGCTCCACAAAGTGCTTGTCAAGGGTGGCCGTGTCGAAAAGCCTGCCCTTGGCCGAAATGGATTTGATTTCGTTGGAGTCGGAAAGGATTTTGACGGTCGTTTGGTCCCACAAAAATTCCTGGTTGACCGGAAGAATCAATCCGTCAATGAGGATTTTTTCCCCGGATTTAAGCGGCACGGGGACAGCTCTTAATGGCAAAAAGCTGTCCAAGCCATCCGATTGCCCCCAAAATACGTTCCATTTGGGATCACAGTAATAAACCAACAACTCCATCCGAGCGCGACGCGGCTGGCTTTTTTCTTCCGCCGGAAGCGTCCATAGCTGGGCCATGTTGGTAATAACCGTCTCGCCGAGAAGGGATTGCCCGTTCGTTTCCTGAGCGGCCAAGGTGCGTGCGGTTAAAAGAAACAACAGCGGGAAAAGTCCGGCGGTCATTTTCCCGCAAAAGCGCATCAGCATGTTAATTGGGCGCGGCATTTCGTTGGATATTGCACTGAAATGGCCTAAGTTCAGCATTTGGCGCGCCAGATTAAGTGGAACTGAACGCTGTCAGGGCGCCATTGGCCCTGTTGCCGGCTGCTTGTTTTCAAAGACTTGAACGCAAATAAAAAGGCCGAAACCCGTTCGAGTTTCGGCATTTTATAAAGACTGGCGGCTACCTACTCTCGCAGAACCTATAGGACTACTACCATCGGCAAGACTGTGTTTGACGGCCGAGTTCGGAATGGGATCGGGTCGGACCACAGCTTTAGGGCCACCAAAAAGTGCTTAGTTAACAGTCAGTCGCCTTTAGCTTTTAGCAGGGGACAGGCTTCCAAATCCCAATGCTATTGACTAATGACCACGAACTGATGACAAAGAACAATATTCTCTGAAAACTACACACAGGATTTTTGGGCATTCCCAATTCGCGAGTTAAAATCGCTATTCTCATTCCGTTGGCTGCGAATTTACATTCACAGCTACGTGAAAAAGAAAAAGCGATCAAGCCGCACGACCGATTAGTACTGGTCGGCTGAAAGCCTCACGGCTCGTACACGTCCAGCCTATCAAACGGGTGGTCTGCCCGTGGTCTTCAGGGAGCTTGCGCTCCGGGAAACAATATCTTGGGAGGAGCTTGGCACTTAGATGCTTTCAGCGCTTATCTCTTCCGCACATGGCTACGCAGCGATGCCCCTGACGGAACAACTGCCACACCAGAAGTGCGTCTAACCCGGTCCTCTCGTACTAAGGTTAGAACCCCTCAAGTTTCCT
>DATNHI010000063.1:0-5995 GCA_035605035.1 Verrucomicrobiia bacterium | reverse complement strand
AGCCCTCGGTGTATCTGCCGGTGTTGAAGCAGGGCGGGAATGCGAACACGATTTCGGTGGTGGACGGGATCAAGGAGGCGGTGGCGCACTTGCTGGACGTGCCCAAACAACTCGTCACCAAAGTCGTCTTCGACCAGTCCGTGTTCGTGCGCAACGCCATTGATAATCTGATCCACGAAGGCTTGATCGGCCTGGTGCTGACCGGCCTGATGATTCTGATTTTTCTCGGCAGCATGCGGGCAACTGTGGCGGTTTTCCTTTCCATTCCGCTCTCGGCGCTGGCGGCGTTCATCGCCCTGGCGCTCGGTGACAGCACGGTCAACGCCATGATTCTCGGCGGACTGGCGCTGGCGTTTTCGCGGTTGATTGACAACTCGGTCGTCGTGCTGGAAAACATTTTCCGACACATGGAAATGGGTGAGTCGCCGGAGGTTGCCGCCGAGCGCGGGGGGCGCGAAGTCGCGCTCCCCGTTTTGGCGGCGACGCTGACGACGGCGATTGTTTTCTTTCCGGTCATATTTCTTTACGGCGTCAGCAAATTTCTGTTCACCGCACTGGCGCTGGCGGTGATCCTGTCGTTGTTCGCTTCGTATCTGGTTGCCATGACCGTGGTGCCGTTGTTCTGCGCCAAGCTTATCAAAGGTCAGCACGGTCACGACGATGCGGAAACCGCCGCGCCCCAAAATTGGGGCGCGCGTTTCAACCGCTGGTTCAACCGGCGGTTCAAGCAAATGCTCGATCGCTATGAAGGCTGCTTGAAGCTGGCCCTGGTCCGGCCCGTAGCCACGGTGCTCGGCATCACCGGTGTTTTCATATTGAGCCTCGGCCTCTATCCCTTTGTCGGCGAAGCGTATTTCCCACGCACCGATCCCGGCCAGTTCGTCATCAACCTCAAAGCGCCCGCCGGCACGCGCATCGAAAACACCGACCAGTTGGTGGAAAAGGTCGAGCAAATCGTCCGCGAGGTGGTACCGGCGAAAGATTTGAAAATTCTGGTGTCGAACATCGGCGTGACGCCGGGCTTTTCCTCGATTTACACGCCCAACTCCGGGCCGCACACCGCCTTCGTGCAGGTGGGATTGCAGGCTGGCCATCGGTTGAGCAGTTTTCAATATATGGACCTGGTGCGGGCGCGGTTGAAAAAAGAATTGCCGCAGATGACCGCTTACTTTCAAACCGGCGGTTTGGTGGATGCGATTTTGAATCTGGGCCTGCCGGCACCGCTGGACATTCAGGTCAGCGGCATGGACTTGGACGCGATGCACCAGACGGCGGTGGCGATTGCGCAACAGGCGCGGAAACTGCCGGGCGTCAGCGACGTGCTGGTGCCGCAGGACGTGGATTATCCGGCATTGCGGCTGGACATTGACCGGGTGCGTGCCGGTGAATTGGGGTTGGATGAGAAGGAGGTGGTTGACAACGTCATCACCGCGCTGACCTCCGACATGATGATTGCGCCCAGCTATTGGGTGGACCCCAAGAGCGGCAACGACTATTTCCTTACCGTCCAATACCCGGAAAATCGGGTAAAAAATCTGCCGGATTTGACTTCCGTTTTGCTGCGGGCCGCGCATTCGGCCAAACCGACCCGGCTGGATGCCGTGAGCCAGGTGACTCATATCGAGTCGCCGACGGAGGTGGATCATTACCAGTTGCGACGCGTGATGGATGTGTATGTGTCGCCGGGGGGTGAAGACTTGGGCCGGGTGCTGGGTGGCGTTCAGAAAATCATTCACGACGCGCAATTGCCGGAGAACGTGCGCGTGGCGGTGCGCGGCTCGGCGCAGGCCATGCAGGTGTCGTTCCGTAGTTTCGGGCTGGGACTCATTCTGGCGACGCTGCTGGTCTATTTGATTCTGGTGGCGCAGTTCAAGTCGTTTGTGGATCCGTGGCTGATTTTGCTGGCGGTCCCGACGGGATTGACGGGCGTATTGCTCATGCTGTTTGCCACCGGCACGACGCTGAACGTGATGTCGCTGATGGGCGTGGTGATGATGGTGGGTATCGTGGTGTCCAACAGCATCCTGATCGTGGAATTTACCAACCGGTTGCGCCAGGAAGGCCGACCGCTGCGCGAAGCCGTTTCCCTTGCCTGCCGCGTGCGGTTGCGTCCGGTGTTAATGACTTCGCTGGCCACGCTGATTGGTTTGATACCGATGGCTACCAAGCTGGGAACCGGCAGCGAGGCGTATGCGCCGCTGGCGCGGGCAATCATCGGCGGACTGGCGGTGTCGGTGGTGCTCACCGTGTTCATCGTCCCGGCGGCGTATTACATCATTTACCGGAAAACTGAAAGATCGCTGGGAAGCGCCACAATTTCGCCCGGTGACACACCACCAACTCAACATCATTCATGACGTATGAAACACATTCTCCCAATTTTACTGTGCATTTCCCTCGGAGCCGGCGCAATTGAAGCCGGCGAGACCAACGCCATACAAACATTGACGCTGGCCGGCGCGGAGAACCTTGCGTTGAGAAATCATCCACAAATCGCTGCCGCGAATTACCGCGCGCTCGCCGCGCAGGAAGCGGTCGTGGAAACCCGTGCCGGATTTTTCCCGAGCGTCAATCTTTACGGAACCGCCGCCGGTGCTAGTGCCGAGGACGCGCGGATTCTGGCTGGCGGCTTGAACAACCCCAGCGTCTTTAATCGGGCCGCCGGCGGCGTGCAGGTCAACCAACTCATCACGGATTTCGGCCGCACGGCCAATCTCGCGGCCAGTTCCAAATTGCAGGCGCAGGCGGAAAACCAAAACGCCAACACCACTCGCGAGCAGGTATTGTTGCAGGCGGACACCGCGTATTTCAGCGCATTGGAGGCGCAGGCGATATTGCGCGTCGCCCGACAGACCATGGACACGCGCCAATTGCTGCTCGACAAAGTGACCGCCTACGCCACAAACAAATTGCGGTCTCAATTGGATGTGAGCTTTGCGCAGGTGGAATTACAGCAAGCCCGTCTGTTAGTGGAAAGATCCCAGAACGACGCCGGCGCCGCGATGGCGACGCTTTCGACGGCGTTGGGCTACCGCGAATATCACCAGTTTCAACTCGTCGAACAGTCACCCCCGGCGAACGCCGCCACCAATGATGTCTCTGATCTGGTGCAAACCGCGTTGTCCCGGCGCCCGGAATTGTTGAGCCTGCGTGATGAGCGCGACGCCTCGCGCCGGTTCGCGAAAGCCGAGCGGGATTCGCGGCTGCCGACGGTTGCCGCGGTCGGCGTGGCCGGCGATGCGCCGACGCATGACAGTCATTTGCCGGACGACTACGCCGCGGGTGGAGTTCAACTGAGCCTGCCGCTTTTTGCCGGCGGCCTTTACGTCGCGCGGCAACGCGAGGCCGAACTGAAAGCACAGGCCGACAATGAACTGTTGCGTTCCGCGGAAGACAACGTCATCCGCGATGTGCGCATCGCCTGGTTGAACGTCAACAACGCGCTGGAACAGCTCCACACAACTGAGGAACTGGTTCGCAACGCCTCCGAGGCCTACGATCTGGCCCAGGCGCGCTACCTGGCCCACATCAGCTCCATCGTCGAGTTGAGCGAGGCGCAGTTGAACCTGACTTCGGCGCAAATTGCGAACACCGGCGCCCGATACGCCGTGTTGATTAAGGAAGCCAATCTGGCCTATCAGATTGGCGCACTGGATTAACCGGACAATTCCCCGTTGAACAATCCGGCCGGATGACCAAGCCCTCCTGGCCAACCGGCCAAACCGACATCAGCCGCCGGCCTGTTTTTCAGAATCTCCAGGTCAGGTCCAATTGCACCAGGTTGTAGTTTTGGATCGGGTTGATGCCGGGAATATCCAGGTTGTTGCCGCCGGTGCCCAGACCGCCTTTGATTTGTTCGGCATAACCGTAACGCACCGTGCCGATGATGGCGTCGCTGATACCGTAGGCGAACGAGGAATAAAATCCCTGGAGATTGCCGCGCCCCTCGAAAAAGTCGGAGTCAATCAGGTTCACGTCCAGGGCATATTGTTCGATATGCTGCCAGTAAAACCGGGCTTCCCAGGTGTGTTTCCTGGAAGTAGTGCCATAAACCAGGCCTTGCATGGGGCCATAAACCGGTCCGGCGCTGCCGAGACCCAGGCCGATTTGATAGGCTTTATTCTGGCCGGTGGCCGCCGAGCTCGATCCCGGGAATGCGCCACCCGGGCCGGCATTGGGGCCGGCTGCGTTCTCATACGCCGCCCGGGCACGGTCATCGCCATAGAAGTTGTAGGCCACGTCGCCAAACAGCCGCGCCTGTAACGTGCCTAACACGGTGTTGTAAATCTTGAAGTCAAATTCCATGGGTATTTCCAGCACCAGAAGGTCATTGATGCCTGCTTGATTATAGGTGCCGTTCAGTCCGTTGACATCACCCTGCCCGATGAACCAGTAATAGGGGCTGTCCAGGTTGGGTGTGGTCCCGGAAACCGGCGTGTTTCCCTGGCCGGTATAGGTGTAAAGCACCGGCGCAATTTTGAACGACATGTCCTTGCCGAATTTCACGCTGCCGCCTCCCTGCCAAGCCAGCAGAAAGGTGTCACTGGAGGGAAAGGCTGAGGCGGCCGTGGGGTCTTGATAATCAAACTGGCCGAATCCAGCAAACAAATCAACGTTGCCCACGGAGAATTTGAATTTTTCAAACGCGCCCTCGGGGTTGATGTCCGAATCCCAAACCATGGGCGTGGTGTAGAGCGGCATCGGCATTTTGCCCACCGTCATTTCAAACCAATCGTTCGGGTGCCAGCCGAGATAAATCTGGCCGACGTTGATGCCGGCACCGGTTTTATCAGACGGCGTGCCGCTGAGCGGGGTGGTGGAACTGGCGCCGTTGTTGTTCGCAAACGTCACCCATGGCGACCGCGGATTGGCGGAAGTTTCCAGGCGAAAGCCGTAGTTGAAATTATCGGTTAGATCGCCGCGCAAACCGAAACGCAGGGCGTAACGGAACCGCTCCTTTCTGTAGGTGTTGCCCGACGCGCCGCTCGAGATGCCGCCCGGCGCCGCAAAAGCCGGCGTGGGATTGTCCACCCCGCGGTATTCGTAACGGAGCCTCACATCGCCAAACAGGCCGATGTTCTTGATGGAATCGGCCAGTATCCATTTGGAAGCCGGGAGCCGGTTGACCATGTTGGTGTCTTCTTCCGCCGCTTCCGTTCTTAATTCCCTGGCCTCCGCCGACGTGAGAATTCCCTTCTGTTCCAGCTTGTCAATCAGCGCATCTGAGGACGATTGCGCGCGGACCTGGGGAGCCAGGGTCATTAACGCCGCGGCGCCGGCAAACAACACCGCCTGATTGGTTTTGGTCGCCTTGGCTTTTTTCATGAATTGGATTTCAATCGCGGGCGCAGCATGGCGGCGCATTGTGACAGGGGTGTGGCGGGATTGTTACGTTTTCGCAACAAACACCCCGGTTCGTAACATTCGGAAATCCGATGGTGAATCATGCCAGCCGGCCCGTCCCTGTCGTCACCCCCACCCGGCATCCCCGGCGAAATTTCTCAAAGAAACTTGTTGCACGGGGCCGTTTAATTGTTACACTTCGCGTCCGCTTTTAAATGAGCGGCAAATGTAACGAAACCATTAACAGACAATTGTTCTTTGTATGGCTGCCCAACGCATCCGCATCCGCCTCAAGGCCTATGACCATCGCGTCATAGACCAGTCCGCCCGCGAAATCGCCGACACCGTCAAACGCACCGGCGCGCGCGTCGCCGGGCCCATCCCCCTGCCGACCCGCATCGAGCGGTTCACCGTGCAACGCTCGCCGCACGCGGACAAGAAATCGCAGGAAACCTTCGAACAGCGCACGCACAAGCGGCTGATTGACATTCTCGACCCGACCGCCAAGACCGTGGATGAATTGAAGAAGCTCAATCTCCCGGCGGGCGTGGACATCACCATCAAGATTTGACGGCGTAACGAATCAACGTTTCAACCACTCAACGATTTATTGACCATGCCACTCGGACTTTTAGGAAAGAAACTCGGCAGC
>DATNHI010000062.1:0-7908 GCA_035605035.1 Verrucomicrobiia bacterium | reverse complement strand
CAGGCCTTTTGCACCATCCGCCGCTGGCATCCGTTGCTGCGCCGATTTGCCGCCAGGCCCGACCCCGATCGTCCGGAAATCAGCCTGGACCTCGCCCGAGCGCGATTCGCTCCCGGCAAAATCATTCTGCCACAGTCCGGCGCGACCAACGAAATTGAAATTCCGGTGGACAAGGAAAATAATTTTGAACTCGCCGATTTCTTCGGCGACAAGCTCCCGCCGGGGATGGCGCCAAAGGCCAAAGCCTTCACCGACCAGCGTGTGTGGCACATGGGCATCGTCCTCGCGGCGCAGGTGTTGAAACTGGATCTGCCTGGCGCGGACATGGATTTGCCACACGGGCGCATCATGTTGCGCGGCGCGAATGGTATCGAGCGCATTCTGCCGGTGGATGCCGATGGTTGTTTTTACATTGATTGGCAGCTCACGCCCAATGATCCCCGCCTGTTGCGGGCGCCGATTGAAAGCCTGCTCTGGCAGGATAAGCTGCGGTTGAGCGATGAGACCAATGGCTTGCGCGATGACTTTCGTGGCAAGCTGGCCGTCATTACCTGGGTCGTCCAGGGCAATAATTTGACCGACGAAGGCGCCACCCCGCTGGACAAACACACGTTGCTGGCCAGTGTCCACTGGAACGTCGCCAATTCCGTCATCACGGGCCGGTTCGTCCGGCGGGCCTCGCTGCCGACGGAACTCGCGCTCATCGTTTTGCTTGGCACGCTGACGGCCTGGCTGACTTGGCAATTGCGCGTCGTCTCGGCCAGCGCGGCGATTTTGCTGCTGCTGCTTGCCTACGTGGCCACCGTGTTTTCCGCCTTCATCGAGTATCGCTACTGGCTGCCACTGGTGTTTCCCATTGCCGGAGCCATGCTGTTCGAGCACGTGTGCCTCGTCACCTATCGCGTCGTGTTTGAACAGAGGGAACAGCGCCGGGTCAAATCCGTTTTTTCCAAAATCGTTTCACCCGACGTGATGAACGAGTTGTTGAGCGCGGAGAAACTCGCCCTCGGCGGTGCGCGCCGCGAGGTGACGGTTTTTTTCGCCGACGTGCGCGGCTTCACCACGTTGACGGATGAAATGCAGGAGCGGGTCGCGGAATTCGTGCGGCAACGGCAACTGAGCCCTGACAAGGCGGAGGCGTGTTTTGATGAATTCTCAGTCGAAACAGTGAACACGGTAAACCTTTACCTTTCGGTCGTGGCCGACGCGGTGAAAAAACACGGCGGCACGCTGGATAAATACATCGGCGACTGTGTGATGGCCTTTTGGGGCGCGCCGACGCCCAACGTAAAGCATGCGCTGGACTGCGTGCGGGCCGCGGTTGACGCGCAACGCGCCATCCATGTATTGAACCACAAGCGCCTGGCCGAAAACGCCTCGCGGGAGGTCGAAAACCGCGCGCGGCTTTCCGCCGGCCTGCCCCCCAAACCGCCGCTGCGCGCCCTGCAATTCGGCACGGGCATCAACACCGGTCTGGTCACCGTCGGCCTCATGGGCTCGGAAGCGCACCAATACAACTATACGGTTTTTGGCCGGGAGGTGAACCTGGCCGCCCGGCTGGAAAATGTTTCCGGCAGCGGGCGCATCATCATCAGCGATACGACTTACAACCATTTATTGCGTGAGGACCCGGTGCTGGCCGGCACGTGCGTTGAAATGTTTCCGGTTACGGTCAAGGGGATTCGCAACGCCGTGCGCATTTACGAAGTGCCGTGGCAAACGCCCCTGTGAGCGGACACCCCTCCGGCCCGGCCACCGGCCGTCCGTTTATCTTCCGAACTCGAGCCGTTCAGCAAGGCGTTCGGGCAGGCCGGCGGCGAGGATTTTTTTCTGGGCGGCGGGAATGTCGTAGTCGAGCCGGCGCAGTTCGATGGTGCCGGCGTCCATGTCGTAAATGACATAGGCGGCCTTGGGATTGTTGTCGCGGGGCTGGCCGACGGCGCCGACGTTGATGAAATATTTTTTGGCCGGATCAATTTTGAATTTGGAATAAGTGCCGCCGCGCACAAAGCTGTCGCGCATGAAGGCGACGGGCACGTGCGTATGGCCGAAGAAGCAGACCTGGGTGTTTTGATAGGGAAAGCTGGCGGCGGCGGCGAGTTTGTCGAAGACGTAACCCCAGCGTTGCGGCGCGTCAAGCGTGGCGTGGACCATCGTGAAGTTGGCGGCCATGCGGGTATATTTCAGGTCGCGCAGCCATTGCTTTTCTTCCGCGTTCAATTGCGCGCGGGTCCAGTGGACGGCGTCGGCGGCATGGGGGTTGAAACCTTCGAGGCGGTCATCGCTGGAGCAGTATTCGTCGTGATTTCCCTTCACGCAAGGGACGTTCAACTCGCGGACAATTTCGAGGCACTCTTTGGGATTGGCGTTGTAACCGACGACGTCGCCGAGGCAAACGATGTGCGTGGCATTCTGGCTTTTGATGTCAGCCAGAATCGTCTGGAAGGCTTCCAGATTGCCGTGGATGTCAGCGATGATGGCGTATTTCATTTTTAGTGCCCGATCTCAAACCCGTGAAATTCATTTTGCGCTTCGCTCCACGTGGCCGTTTCGTCGCGGATAAAACCAGCAAGTCCCGCACCACGAACGGCCTGGCGAAACGCCTCGAGTTCCTCGCGCGCGCCCTCGGCGGTCAATTCAACCCGCCCGTCGGGTAAGTTACGCACGATTCCGGCAATTTCAAAGCCCAAGGCGACGGTTTTCGCGGTATAACGAAAACCGACACCCTGCACGTGGCCGGAATAAAAGATTTTCATGCGGCAACGCTTCATGCCTGCCGCAGAGATAAAGCCAGACCCGGACGCCGGATGCAATGTTTTATTGGCCCGCGCGGCGGAACATTTTTTCGGCGATTTGGTTTGACCGCCGGAACAAATTGGCGTAATCAGCACGGGCTGCCACAACAAAACCGGGAAAGCGCTCGCGTTTTGCAGTGGCAAATGAAGCGACCGATCATGCTCAACAGCAAATCATTCCTGGCAATTGATTTTGGGGCAGGCAGTCTTAAGCTCGGCGAATTTGAAGTCAACGAAGCCGGCGGATTGCGTCTGAAAAGTTTCGCCATCAAGCCGCTCGGCGCCGAAGGCGCGCAGGAAGCCACGCGCGAAGCGTCCATGCTTAAGGCGCTTCAGGAAGTGCTGGTGGAGAAAAGTGTCCAGTCCCGAAGCGTCAACGTCTGCGCGCCGGGTTTCCACGTGTTCTCCAAATTTGTCAAACTGCCGCCGGTGGACGCGGGCAAGGTGACGCAGATCATCCAGTATGAAGCGCAGCAAAACGTGCCGTTCCCGCTGGCGGAGGTGGTGTGGGATTATCAGATTCTCGGTTCGGCGCCCAGCGGCGAACTCGAAGTGCTGCTGGTGGCCATCAAGTCCGACGTGGTCGAGGGTCTGTTCCGGGTGGCCGAGCACGCCAAGCTGCGGTTGAATTTGTGCGATGCCTCGCCGGCGGCGCTCTGCAACGCCTTCCGTTACAACTATGGCGACCTGGAAGATTGCACGATGCTGCTGGACATCGGCGCCAAGACCAGCAACCTGCTGTTCTTCGAAAAGGGAAAGGTCTTTTCGCGCAGCATCAATCTGGGGGCGAATGCCATCACGCAGGATTTTGCGAACGAAGCCAAATTGAAATTCGGGGTCGCCGAGCAAATCAAAATCGCCGAGGGCTTTGTGAGTCTGGGCGGCGCGTATGAGGAACCGGAAAATCCGAATCAGGCGGCCATTTCCAAAATCGCGCGGCAGTTCATGACCAAGCTGCACATCCAGGTCAACCAGACGATCCAGTTCTATCGCGGGCAACAAAGCGGCTCGGCGCCGCAGCGTCTCTTCCTGTCCGGGGGCGCGTCCATCATGCCCTACACCGCGCAGTTTTTCGCGGAGAAACTGAACGTGCCGGTCGAATACTTCAATCCCTTCCGCAACGTGCAGATTGATCCGGCGGTGAACCTGGAGGAGCTCGCGCGCGTGGCGCATTCGCTTGGCGAAGTCGTGGGCCTGGGTTTGCGGAATCTGGCGCACTGTCCGGTGGAAATGAATTTGATGCCGGAGAGCACGTTGCGGTGGCGGGCGTTCAACGAGAAGAAACCCTATTTCTTTTGCACGGTGTTGAGCCTGGCGGGGGTGGCGTTTGCCGTGGGATTTTTGTTCCAGCAATTGGCGGTCTCCAAAGAGAACGAGATCAAGAACCTGGAGCCGACAGTGCAAACGTTGCGAGGGAAGGTTGACCAGATGGACCGCGCCAATGCCAGGCGCGTGGCAGCTCTGAATGAAGCCAATCAAATCACGGCCTGGATGGAGGAACGATATTATTGGGGCGACACGCTGGCCGAACTGCGCCGCGCGCTCATCCGGGCCGAGGACGATGTCCAGAAGAAATACGCCCCGCTGCGGCCGGGTATGGAAGCCGGCGTTTGGATTGAACAAATGATGACTGCGCCGCAATTGGGTTCTTCCAGCCCAATTCCGACGGCCCCGTCGAATCCAGGCACCCCCGGCGCAACGCCCGGTGAGGCGAACGCTCAGGCCAATGCCATCACCTTGATCTGCCGCGCGATGGATCTCTCGAGCGTTGATTCGGCGGCCAACAACGAAATTGTTTACGCCCTTGAACATGAATTAAAGGCCAGTCCGATGTTCGATCCCAAGTCGGTGCAGCCTTCACCCTCAATTTCCCCGGTGGATGCCAACAGCACATTCACGTTCAGCATCATGTTTGCGCCGCAAAATCCGTTGAACCTGTGATATGACCTGGATCAAGCGAAACCTGTTTTTTGCGATCGGCGGTGTCCTGGCCCTGATTTTGCTGGGCGCAGCGGGCTTTTACGATTTCACAAGCTGGAAGCGCAACTCGACGGCGCTTGACCGATTGACCGAGGTTTACAACATGTTGAAGGAGTTGAAAAACCACCAGCCTTCGCCGGGCAACGACAAGATCAACAATATCGAAACCGCCAAACAACAGGAGGCCCAGCTCCACGATTGGATCCGCCAGGCGCGAACTTATTTCCAGCCGATCGCGCCCATTCCCAATCCGACCAATGGCCCGATTTCAGACCCCTTGTTTGGGGATGCGTTGCACCGGACGATTAACCAGTTGCAGCGCGAGGCTACGAATGCCAACGTCAGCCTCCCGCTCCAATACACCTTCTCCTTTCAAGCGTTGTGGGACCGGGTGAAATTCGCGCCGGGCAGCCTGGGCCCGCTGGCCACGCAGCTCGGCGAAGTAAAGGCCATTTCGGAAATTCTTTTTGCGGCGGGGGTCAACCAATTGGACGGCATCCAACGCATGCGCGTGTCCGATGATGATGTGAACGGGCCGCAAACGGATTACCTGGTGGACAGTGCCGTGACCAACGACCTGGCGGTCACAACGCCTTACATGATCACCTTCCGCGCTTTCAGCCCGGAAATCGCGCAGGTGCTGGCCGGTTTTGCCTCGTCGCCGCACGGATTCATTGTCAAAAACATCAACGTCCAGCCGGCCGGTGCGGCCCTGATGGAGCCGGGCTTCGCCATGGGCGGGCGGCCGGGTATGGGTATGGGAGTGCCACCGAATATGGGAGTGCCGCCGCCCACGCCCGTGCCGGGAACCATGCCCGGCAGAGGCGGGTTGCAGACGGTGTTGCAGGAACAATTGTTGCAGGCGACCATCGAAGTTGAAATTGTGAAATTATTGCCGAAGAACTGAACGCATGGATTTCATAAAAAAACATTACGAAAAGATCCTGCTCAGCGTTGTGCTGTTGGGCCTGGTCGGGGCGTTGGTGTTCATGGCGTTGATTATTCCCAGCGAACAGCAAAAAGTCAGGGATATCGGCGAAGGCATCATCGGTGGCCGTGTCGTGGCGCTGACGAATCTTGACTGGACGGCGCGAAGCAATGTCACCGCGCGCCTGCAATCGCCTTGCCAGTTGGACTTCGAAAACACGAACCGGATTTTCAATCCGGTGGAATGGGTAAGAACGGCGGATGGCCGGCTGAGAAAAGCGACTGCATTAAGTCCGCGGGCCGCCGTCGTCACCGGCATCTCGCCGCTTTACACGGCGCTGACCTTGGATTCGATTCAGACCAATGAGCTGGGCGCGCGTTACGTTGTCGGCGTGGAGCGCCAGGCGGCGGCAGCTTCCTACCTGCGCCCCAAACAGCAGCGTTTTGTCTCGGTGGATGATGCCAAAAAGGATGTTTTCACCTTGATCCGGGTCGTCGGCCCGCCGGAAGACCCGGATTATCTGGTTTTGCGGTTGGCCGACGGTGGCCAGGAGGTTCAGGTGTCGAAAAGCAAACCCTATCGCCGCGTGGATGGTTACACGGTGGATATCAAATATGATCCCGATAACCGGAGTTGGACCGGGCAACGGATTGGCAATCATCTCAAGTTTGCCGGGGATGATTATACAATCGTTGACATCAACTCAAACGAAGTGGTATTGTCGGCCCAGTCAAACCAGAAAAAATGGACTTTGCGATACGCACGTTGAGTGCTAAAACATTCCGGTTGAACAGCACTGATGTAAGACAAACCTGACACACACCATGAGAAAGGCAGCCTCCCTCTCGCTCGGTTTTATTTTGCTGGCGGTTTCCGCCGCCACCGCGCCGGCCCAAACCAACAGCCCCGGAGACATGGCCGTCACCGAGGCGGTGAAACGCCAGGCGGACACCATTGTCTTGCGCAACGAACTGGGGGACGCCAGAGGCGCCGCCGCGCACGGAGATTTGGCTGGCGCTGCCAAGCTTTACCAGGATGCCTGTTCGCTGGCGCAGCAGATCGGTTCAGGCATTGACGTGGAGCAGGCGCAAGCCGTTTCGGGATTGGCCTCCACCCGCCTGACGCTCGCCCGCCAGGCGCAAAGCCAGGGCCATTATCTGGATGCCGACCGGGAGATCATTCAGGTGTTGAAAGTGGAACCGCAAAACGCCCCCGCCCTCGCGTTCAAAAAGCAGAACGATCAAATCCTCGCCGCCATGAAGGGCAAAATGCCCGACCAGGCGACGCTCCAGGAGGTTCCTTACGTCGTTAATGACAAGACGGATGCGGGCACCCTGATTCGCGACGGGAAGCTGCTGTACGAAATGGGCAAATTGGATGAAGCCGAAGCCAGATTACATGAAGCGTTGAGCAAGGACCCGGACAATGTCGGCGCCTTTTATTATTTGAATCTGATCAAACAGGCGCGGTACAAACGCGACGCGCTCCAGCACACGGTGGACACTCAGTACCGCATGGAGCAAGTGGAAAAGCAATGGGTGCAGCCGACGCCGCGCAACTCCCTGCCGATACCTAATCCCTACGCCGAAACCAATTTGACCTACACCGGTCCCGGCCGTGAGGTCATTGACAACAAACTCAATCGCATCCGCCTCGAAAACGTTTCTTACGACGGCCTGCCGTTGAGTGAAGTCATCCGCCAATTGAGCGAGCAGGCCCGATTGCGCGATCCGGACAAAAAAGGCATAAACTTCCTGATCAATCCCAATCCGGACACTTCCGATGCGACCGCCGCCGCCGCCGAAAACCCGTCATTCGGCGGCGTGCCGGGCGTGCCGGCGGCCGTCAACCCCGCCACCGGATTGCCGGAACCAGGGGCGCCGGCCGCGGGCGCCGGCGGTGAAGCGACGCCGGTGGATCAGGTTGTGATCAAGTTGAATTTGACCGACGTGCGCCTGGCGGATTTGTTGGACGCAATCGTGATGGTGGCTGACCATCCCATCAAATACTCGGTCCTGGATTACGGCGTTGTCTTTGCCAGCAAAGGGGCGGAAACCCCCCAGCTTTATATGCGGACATTCAAAGTGGATCCGAACACTTTTTATTCGGGCCTGGAAAGTGTCAGTTCCGCCAGCTTTGGCTCGGTTAACCAAAGCGGTGGCGGGGCCGGCGGGGGCGGGGGCGGCGGCGGCGGTGGCGGCGGCG
>DATNHI010000061.1:0-1378 GCA_035605035.1 Verrucomicrobiia bacterium | reverse complement strand
AACCAGTCCCTGGTGCTGGAGCCAAAGGCGAAGGGTGTTTCCTCGAAATAGAAATCCTTATATGAAAATCGTTATAGGTATTCCAGCCGTAATTCCCAGCATCGCGGCCGCCGCGCCAGCAGCCGGTGAACTGCATCCGTTTGTTCGGTCCCCCGGAGATTCCGGAGCGAAACAGGAACTTCTGTTGGATATGCGCGACGGCGCGGAAACCTCGGACACCAATGGTGTGAAGTGGCAGCTTGGTGTCGAGTCCAAAGCGGTCCCCGGCCAGCCCGACGCGCAGGACTGCCGTTTGACATGGACGGTGACAACGGGGCAGGCCGAATCCGCCTCGGTCGGTGTTGTGTTTGAATTTAAGGATTGGTCGCCGGAAAACTTCGTGTTTGTTCCGGCCGCTGTGTATGACGGAAATCGGTTTGACATAAAACGGATCAGTTATCCGCCCTATTGATATAACACAAATGAATGGCGCATCGACATGCCGACGACAATGACGCCAAATCCGACACTGGGGCGGATTGGCGCGCACTCCTGCGGCGCGGTCTGGGCGAACGTTCAAAACAAACATGGGGCGCCGGCCATCTGCACATGGTCGGGCGACAGCTTGCTGAAGTATTACCGGGCCACGGGCGACCGGCGCGCGCTGGAGCTGCTGACTGACATCGCGCACGGCGTCCCCCAATATATCAGCCGGACCGACCATCCCATCGGCCGCATGCCACCCGGCGGCATGTGCGAGCGGGTCAACCTCAGTGCCTGGGAAGGCGCCCGAAATGTCGGCGGCAGTATTTTTGGCTCGTGTTCCTGGGTTGAAACCGCAGCGCTGTTGACAGTCACGCAATTGCCCGGCCTTTCCGTGCGGCCTGATGCCGGTCTTGCGGTTGCGTTCGATAATGTTCGTGTCGAAGAATTAAGTCATACCGGCAAGACAGTGAAATTGCGCCTGACCAATCCGACAAAGTTTGCCGCGGACGCGAGCGTGTTGGTTGAATCGGCCCGGGCGGCGCGGCGGTCTGTTGGTTCATTTGTCGTAAAATCGTTGCCGGTCATTCACCTTGATGCGGGAGCGTCTTCGACGTTCGAATACAGCGCATCCAGGTGACGGTCACGTAGCTCCGAGGAAAACGCCGGGGCCAGCTAAAGGTGAACCCCGTCGCTTCCGCTATTTCCGGTTTGCACCGACTCATCATCGGTGCGGAACGGTATGGCGGGCAGGCCCGCGCCGTTGAATAGCGTGGCTTTGGGATTGGCTTGCCAGGCATAGCGCGCGGCGACCGGGTTGGGCACCTCGGATGACGAAATTACAACGCTGTCGCCTGTGATCTTTGCGTCGGCCCAATGCCATTTGCGGTCTTCGCCGCAGACAGAAAATTCTTCC
>DATNHI010000060.1:0-7969 GCA_035605035.1 Verrucomicrobiia bacterium | reverse complement strand
AGCGTCGGATGCGCAACGACCTTGTGCGCGTCCATCACGCGCCGGACGGTTACGGCGATTTGCGGGAAATTGATTTTTTGGTTCACGAACGCTTCGACCGCGACTTCGTTCGCCGCGTTCAAAACCGCCGGCAACGTGCCGCCCGCCTCCCCGGCCCGGCGCGCCAATCCCAGCGCCGGAAACCGTTCCACGTCCGGCTCTTCAAAAGTGAGGCTGCCGAGTTTGGCAAAGTTGGTCTGCACGCGTTCACTCGGCGCGCGGTCCGGATACGTGAGCGCGTATTGAATCGGCAGGCACATGTCCGGCGTGGAAAGCTGCGCGAGCATCGCCCCGTCCACAAACTCGACCAGCGAATGAACGATGCTTTGCGGATGCACCAGCACGCCGACGCGTTCGATGCCGATGTCGAACAACCAGCGCGCCTCAATCATTTCCAGACCTTTGTTGAACAGCGTCGCGGAATCAATCGTGATTTTGCGGCCCATCACCCACGACGGATGTTTCAGCGCGTGCTCGACGGTGATTTCGGCGAACTTTTCTTTGGGCCACTTTTTTGCGTCGCGAAACGGTCCGCCGGAGGCGGTGAGCCAGAGCTTGCGGACGGAACCGGGAGGTTTGCCGTCGAGACATTGAAAAATCGCCGAGTGCTCGCTGTCCACGGCCAGCACGCGCACGCCGTGTTTGCGCGCCTCGCGCATCACGATTTCACCGGCCATGACGAGGATTTCCTTCGAGGCGATGGCAATGTCCTTGCCCGCGCGGATGGCCGCCAGCGCCGGTTTCAGCCCGGCCGTGCCGACGATGGCGATAAGCACGATGTCCGCGCCCGGCAACGTGGCCAGTTTAATCAGACCGTCGTCGCCGGAATAAACTTCGACTGAATCGCCGAGCGCATTGCCGAGTTCCTTGGCCTTCGCCGGATCGCAAATCGAAATTGCTGCCGGCCGGTGTTTGCGCGCCTGTTTGACGAGTAATTCGGCGTTGTTGCCGGCGGCCAGCGCGAGCAGCCGGATGCGGTCCGGCAAATCCTCGGCCACCTTGACGGTGCTGGTGCCGATCGAGCCGGTGCTGCCTAAAAGAACGACGTTCTTCATTTGCGATTTACGATATACGATCTACGAGCCGCGTGAAGTGCGGGCGGTCTTGGCGGATGAGACGACAATGGCCAGAATTTCATCTGCCTCCCTCATCAAACTATCCAGTCTTGATGACTTGACGAAGTCGTTATCCACGAGAAGTTCCATCCAGAACAAAGATTCGTCGCATTCTTCCTCAACAATGCGCAGTTTGTTTATAAAATCCGAATTTGATTTGGCGCGACAAACAGCACGGTAATTTGCGCCCACGGAAGTCCCGCTCCGGAGCAGTTGTTTGCCCAAAGTCCGGGCCACCCAGTTTTGAGGGAGTGCGGAACAAAGCTTTACAATCCGGTTTGCATAAGCCTTCGTCCGTTTTTTCATTTCTTCGCGTGTCATAGGGCCAGAGTCTTGTTCCTGATTCGCGCTATTTTGCCGTGAACCGCGTAAATCGTATATCGTAAATCATAAATCTCACGGATGAGTGAGAATGTGCCTCAGATACAAATACATGATCGGCGCGTTAAACAAAAGGCTGTCGAGCAAATCCAGAATGCCCCCGATGCCCGGAAACAACCGGCCCGAATCCTTCACGCCCGCTTCCCGTTTGAACAGCGATTCAATCAAATCGCCGATGACCGCCGTGATGCTCAGGACGACCCCAAGAATCACGGCGTGGAGCAAATTCATCCCGATCATTTTCGCGCCGAAAAAATGCGCGAACGCCACGCTCGCCCCCGTCGAGACCAGAATCGCGCCGCCGAAACCTTCCCACGTTTTGCCGGGGCTGATGCGCGGGACCATTTTGTGCCGGCCAATGAGCGAGCCGACGGCATACGCGCCGGTGTCGCTGAATTTCGTCACCAGAATGAAATACAGCACATAAAATTTCCCGCCGTCGCCGATGCCGGTGAAAAAATTGATTTTCTGGACGAAGTTCAACAGCCAGGGGACATACATCAGGCCGAACAGCGTTGCGGCAATGGTCGCGATGCCGGTCGTGTTGCTGCGCGAGACAAATTGCCTCACGCACAATCCGAGCACAAACAGGATGATGAATCCCATTTCAAAATCGTTCACCCGCGCCGGTGAATCCGACCTGCCGAGGTGCCCGGTCAGGTTCAAAAATGTTCCCAGCATCAACAGCAGGCCGCCGAACAACCCGCACCATTTGAAACAGGCGAGGCCGCGCTTTTCGGCCAGCCCGTAAAACTCCGACAGCCCGGTCAGCCCCAGCACAATCATGATGAGGATAAACACGCCGTTGGAAATCAGGGGGTTGGTGGAAAACAAGGCTGCGATGATGGCCGTCCAGAGGACCACCGACGTGACCAGCCGGCGGAGGAACACTTTTGATTTTGAAGGCGTTTGGGCCGCCACAACCGCGTTGGACATGCGGGCGGAAGATAACAAGCGTGCCGGGTATTGCCAATTGCCAAGTGAGGCTTCGGACTCCGGGCAATTCCCAGGTTTAAGTTTGGAGTTCCGCGTTTACGCGGCAAATTGCGGGATTTTGTCCGAACCGCCTGAAGGCGGAACTCCAAACACGACCAATGTCAAGTTGCGTCGGGATCTTGGGTGCAGAAAGGGCACTATAAAAAACGAAAGAGGCCGGGTCACTACTCCGGCCTCTTAATGAGAACTAAGCGCTCTAAAATCGCTTTCATCGGATGCGGCAGTCACACGGTACATTGCGCTTTCGCATCTCAACGACGTGACCAATCTACCAGACGCCCTGTCCCCAGCCAGTCACCATTTCTGGTTACATTTAGCTGCGGGCATATATCCTTCACAGACCCATTTTCTCGGAAAACCAATGAAAATGAGGGCCAAATTGGTGTTTGGGGCGGTTGCCCCGTCGCGCCCCGATTTTGTCCCCAAAACAACCGGCTGGACGCTGTTCGGGTGTTGGGAGATGCTGCCTTTCAATGTCAGAACCAAATACCGACATATTCGTTTTTTGGTGGCATTCCATTCTCACTGGTTGGCGAATCGGCTACGGGATATTCGATGCCGCTGTTACGATTTGCCTGCTCGCATCTGCGGCAATTTCCTTATTTTTGTTTTTGTTCAAACGGTTCAAACCCAAGAAATGGAAATGGCAAACTTGGGAGGATTCCTTAATGAGAACCGCCTTTGCCATTTTTGCCATCACATTCCTCATCGTGGCGGTTTTAGTGGGGCCATTTCGTGAGTATCACCAAAAGGAGGATGAAGCAAACGCGACTGCGCAAATTGCGGATAGTTTGTCCTTGTCCAATTCGTTTTTGAGCGGCCAAATTGAAGGCGGAAAAATCACAGTTCAAACCCTTCAAAAACAGATAGAAGACAACAAGCGGGATAACGAAACCGTCTTATTGAATCTTAAAACCGACCTCAACGAAGCGAATCGCCAGAGAGACGCCGCATTACAACGGTTGGATTTTTTTGAAGCAAATCCTGAAAGGCTCTCCAATGTTTACAGCAACATTTTCGCGCATACGCCAACCAATTTTGAGCAATTCGCTGATGCATTGAACACTTTGAATGCGGGCGAATTCCCAAAACCGGCCAACTTGGAATTGTGGTTTAATGGTGAGAAAAATTTGATTCCGACTGAAGCGGTGCCAGGCCAGCCCGTAGAACTTTTGAACCGCATTGCTCTTACAAACAGAAATATCCGAATCAGTCTTTATAACATTTCAAAATTTCCCGCGGTAAACGCGTATGTGGGTTTTCAATCACCCATCGAAGCTACAAATCTCATTGCAGAAGGCTGGAAACTGGAACCGAATGGGTCTGTCTCCACAAGTAATTTTCGATATGACGTGACCGGCTCCATTCCTAAATATGGAAACTGGAACATTTCAACACTTAAAATTTCCACAAATTTCACCGCCCGTTCCTTTAATGTTCAAATTGATACAGGCGCAGACAATTCAGCAGACAAGACGTATGTCATCAATATCTCGATGCCCACCCAATAAAAGTGTCACAAAAACACTTGGGAAGATTCAATAAGTGTGCGGCCGAATTAAGTTTTTTCGGCGGCGGAGTAGCGACCACCCGTTTTAGCGGCGCAAAAATTTGGCCACGGCTTCGGTCCGGGTGCGGACCTGGAGTTTTTCGTAAATGCGGCGGATGTAGGTGTGCACGGTTTCGTAGCTGATGCTGAGCTTGTCGGCGATCTCCTTGTAAATCAGACCCTGGCTCAACAGGTCGAGCACCTGCTGCTCGCGTTCGGACAGGCTTTCCGTGGCTTGCGCCGAGGCCGCGCTCCTTTGAAAGGATTGCACGACTTTGCGGGCAATGTGCATGGTCATCGGCGAACCGCCCCGCCGCACGTCGTGAATGGCTTCCAGCAATTCCTTGCTGGTGGTGCGCTTGAGCAGGTAACCGCTCGCGCCGGCCGCCAGCGCGTTGAAAATGTTCTCCGTGTCCTCATACACCGTCAGCATCATCACTTGAAGCTCGGGCAGCAGGGTTTTCAACTGCCGGACACATTCCACGCCATTCATGCCGGGCAGGTTGATGTCCATCAACACCACGTCCGGACGGATTTGCGGCAAATCCTTCAGCGCATCCTCGGCGCTGCCGTATTGGCTCGCGCAGTGGAAACCGTCGGCGCGATTAAGCACGCGGGCCAGCGTGCCGCGCAGCTTGTCGTTGTCTTCGACGATGGAAACGGAAATCATAAACAAAAGGCTAAAGGCTGAAGGCTAAAGGATGAAGCAAATTCATCATCTTCGGCGTTTAGCCTTTAGTGTTTGGCCTTCCCACGTTCAGCGGGACCCGGAGGCAAACGCAAGTCCCTTTGCCCGCCGAACTGGAAATTTCAAAGGCCCCGCCGATGTCTTCCATGCGTTTGCGCATATTGCGCAGGCCGTTGCGCGTGGCGGCCGCGCCCGCATCCGGGCTGCCGAGGCCGCGCCCGTTATCTTCGATTTCCAGAGTAAAACTGTCCGGCGGCGACCCTGCGGCGCGCGTGTGAAGCGTCAATCGAATCCGGGCTTCGGACGCCCGGGCGTGTTTGACGACATTATTGACGGCCTCCTTGAACGCGAGAAAAACGTTGTGCCGGACCTCCGGTGGTATCGTGGTGGCTGGCAATTGGGCCGGCACGTCCGCCCGGTAGCGCAACCCGGCCAGCGTGAAATAATCCTGCGCGTACTTGCAGGCGTAATTGACCAGGCCGTCCAGCGTGTCGTTGGCCGGGTTGACCGCCCAGACGATTTCGTCGAGCGAGCCCGTCGTTTCACGCGCGGTCTCCGATATCTGCTGCACATGCCCTTCAATTTCTTCGGGCGCGTCTTTGTCGGCTTCGGCCAGCTCTCCCAGCAGGGCCAATTGCGTCAGATTGGCGCCGAGCTGGTCGTGCAGGTCACGCGCGATGCGGGAACGTTCCTGTTCGAGCGCCTCCCGTTGTTGGAGCACCTGCAACTGGCGCTGCAGCTTCTGCGTGGACAGATAACGCACCGCAGCGATGATTAATCCCAGAAAACCCGCGACGGCCGCGATGCGAAACCAGCCGGTCTCCCAGAATTGCGGCTGTACAGTGATGTCAAGATAACTGCCATTTTCATTCCACACGCCGTCTTCATTGCAGGCGATGACGTGAAAGCGGTAATGACCGGGCGGGACTTCGCTGTAATAAGCCGCCCGGGTGTCGCGCACTTCTGTCCATACGGTTTCGCGGCCTTCCAGGCGATATTTGAACCGCACCTGGCCCGGGGCGGTAAAGTTCAAGGCGGTGTAATGAATTTCCAATTGAACCACCAGTTGCCGGTTGCCGGGCGCAATGGTGATGGATTGCGGCCAAGTGGAGGCGAGCAGATTGGTTCTTTGCTCGCGCCCGTCCACGCGCACGGATTCAATCATGACCGCCGGCGGCCGCGGATTGGGTTTGAGCTCCGCCGGGTTCACCGAGACAAAACCTTTGACGGTGGGGAACCACAGTTGGCCATCCCGCGTGCGGATGGCCGCGGGCTGCGCGCCGATGGAACATTCGCGCGTCGGCAACCCGTCGGCTTCGCCGTAGGTGCGGCAGGAAAGGACGTTGGTTGTTCCGGGAACGTAATCGTCCAATGATTTTTTCTCGATTCGCATCAATCCGGCATTGGAGCCGATCCATAAATTGCCCGCGTCGTCTTCGATGATGTATCCGACGCTGTCGCTGGCCAGGCCGTCACTGGTGGAATACTGCGTCCACTTGCCGTTGTGGAACCGCGCCAGGCCGTGGCCGGCCGTTCCGATCCACAGAACTCCATCCTTATCCAGATAAAGCGCGGAGATGTCGTTGCCGGGCAGTCCGTCAGCCGTTTGTTGATACGCAGTGAACTTTCCGTCTTTGAAACAATTCAAGCCGCCTTTGTCGGTTCCCACCCAAAGATTTCCCCCGGCGTCCTCGGCGATGGCGCGAACGGCATTTTCGGAGAGGCCATCCTGCGTCGTGAACATTTTCCAGTTGTTCCCGTTCCAACACGCGAGGCCATTCTGGGTGCCGGCCCATAGCTGCCCGTTGCGCGCCTGAAACAGCGCATAAACCCATGGACGCAGGCTTTCCGCCCCGGCGGCGGATTCGAAATGATTGGTCTGGAATTCGAACAGCCCCTCTTCTCTGGTTCCGATCCAAACGTGTTGTCCACGGTCTGCCAGCACCGTCCACGCATTTTGAGAATGGCCTACATGAAAATCCTGCAGCGAATTACTCAGCCAATATGATCCACCCAGCGCGCCGTAAGTCATCCATAATCCTCCGAGTGCATCTTCGGACAATGACTGCGCCGGCCAGGGATGAAGGGCCAAAGGAGCATTGAAAATGCGTTTCTTGACCCGGTCCAGCCCGTCACCATCTGTGCCTACCCAAAGATTCCCCTCGCGATCCATGCACAGAGAAAGGACATACGCGGAGGACAATCCCTGTTCTTTTGAAATGCGCTCGTATTTCCCGTTCGCGTCATACCAAAAAACGCCGGCACCGAGCGTGCCGACAATCAGGTTGCCGTCCTGGTCTTCGCAAGCCGCTTTGACGGACGCATTGCCCCAAGGATATTCGCCAAAATCCTTCTCCAGTCCGCGGTCTTTCCATTTCTGGACTCGGCCATCCATTAACCGCCAGATCCCGCCGTTGCGGCCGGCCAGGATAAAATCCAGCCGTTCGGCCGGCCATTTGAGCTGGATGGGTTCGTCCACCACAATCGCCTGTGGATTAAAATTTTCCGGGCGGATGGAAAACATCCCGCTGGCATCGGCGACCCAAAGCGCACCGGATTTTTCCGCCGCGATCATCCGGCAGGTTGGAGGCGTGGAAAAATTAAAATTTACCGTCTCCATTTTCCCGTTTTGATAGCGGGCCAGACACGAATCAGCCGTGTAAAACCACACGTTGCTGGCGGCATCTTCGCAAACAGATGTCAATCGGCCTTCCTGGCCCGGGCGCCCGATTTCGAAATTCTTGATTTTGCCATCCTGCACCAGGCCCACACCTGTTATGTCCGTCCCGACCCAAAAATTGGTATGACTGTCTTCAAACAGGTAAATAATCCAGTCGCTGTTCAGGCCGGGGGTGTTTTCCTCGTCGAAAACCGGCAGAAACCGGTTCCCGTCAAAACGAACCAGTCCGTGGAGCGTTCCCAGCCAGAGATAACCGTCGTGCGTCTGGACGACGGAGATGACTTCGCCGTCCGGCAGGCCGTTCTCCACGGTCCAGGAATCCACAAGGAAACGCGAACCGGGCCGGTCGGCCATGCCCGCGGTGACCGGTGGTGCGAAGAGCAGGCCGCACAGCAGCAGCCCGGCCAGCGGCAGCGCCCGGCAAAACTTTGACATGCCCAGTGTTTTGAATGCGCCCAAGTGGATGTAAAGATGTTGGGGAGAGGATACGAATCCCGGGGCGCAGATGAAAAATATATTTT
>DATNHI010000059.1:0-1336 GCA_035605035.1 Verrucomicrobiia bacterium | reverse complement strand
AATGGCGCGTCACTACGGCCGCGATCACGATTTGATTCATCTGCAAATCCGCGCAGACGACACCGATTCGCAGTGGACGCCCCCGAATCGCTACAACCTGACCGGCGACCGCAGTATTCCATTTTCCACCTACGCCAAGTTTATCGTGGACACCGCGACGAGTCTCGGACAGGGCGGGGACAAAGGCTTTTTCAAAAGCCAGGCACAGACCCACATTGCGCACGCGCTCGAAATGCTTTTTGAATTGAACCGCCCCGTGACTTTGCTCGACGCGTATGAATTGTTGTCCAATCGGGATCTGCTTGAAGAAGAAATGGAAAATCTCGAAAATCTCCTTGAAACGCCACGCCGGGCCGCCGTTTACGCACACTTTCTCGACCGTTTTCTCACCCAACCTGCCGAGCAATTTGGCGGCGTCCGCGAAACCATCGGCAATTACCTGCAATACTTCCTGACACCAGAAGTTGCCGAAGTGTTTTGCACCGGCGAAAGCACTTTTAATTTTTCGGCGATTGACCAGGGCAAAATCGTCCTGACGACCATGCCGCAAAAGTTTCAGACCGAACGGCGTTATGTGAACACATTTCTGAAGCTGCTTTACTACAATCACGCTTTGCGCCGCTTCGACAAAACCAACTCGGACCGTGTGAAGGACAACTTGCTCGTCCTCTGGGCCGACGAGGCGCAGCGATTCATGACGGCAAGCGAAGACGGAACGAGCGATTACAACTGCGTGGACGTGATCCGCGAGGCCGGCGCCACCGTCGTTGCCGCCGCGCAAAGCACGACTTCGCTTGTTCCACCGCTCGGCAATGATAAATCAAAAGTCCTGACCTTGAACCTTCGTAACCGGATGATTTTCCGCTCCGCCGACGAAGCCGACGCCGTTCAAGCCGCCGATTTTATTGGCAAAAAACGGGTCATAAAACGCTCATGGGGTTACAGCGCCGGGAAACGGAATGTGAATTACAACGAAACCGAGGAACACAAAATCAAGCCGCACAAACTCCGCAATCTCCGCGACCACGAGTGCGTGCTCGTCCACTGCGAGCGCGGCTTTCGACGTGTAACACTCCCGCCGCTTGAAGCTGACGGGTTGGTTGCGAATTGGTTTCCGTGGTGGAGACAGATGTTTTGAATTTGGGCTGCCGTGACCAACGCGCAATTTGCTGCGCTCCACGGGCTGCCCGTCGCCCCGTATCCCTCTCGACGGCGGCCCGTTCCACCCCGCAAACCGCGCGCTCGTCACGAGCGAGCATCCGCAAAGTGCCGCAGGAGCGACGGGCTTTCGTCTGCGGCTCGGCGGCGGGCGTTGCGCTCCGGCTGCGATTCGCCA
>DATNHI010000058.1:0-5120 GCA_035605035.1 Verrucomicrobiia bacterium | reverse complement strand
CGGCGACGCCTGCGTCGCCGGCCTCCCGTCAGAGAACCATTCGGTGCGTGTAAAAATGCGACGTGGGCGTCGCGTTCACCAGGTGGCGACGAGGCGTCGCCGCTACTTTGGCAACCGCCCAACTGCATCGTTCCGGCTTAGAATTTGCCATCTAGCTAACGCTGCGTTTACCGGGGTGAGCTGTCACGACCAGGTTTCTGGGCGAAACTCGCGGTTGAAAGAGAGTTGCGATTTTACTGGCATAATTGAATATTCCGGCGCAAGCTAGGACATGAGGAAGATCAGGCCGATTCGTCGCATTCGTCTGCAACCGCTGGAAGCCGGTCAAGTGTGGCGCATGCCAGAAGCCTGTCTCCGCGTGAGAATGGTCGGCAAATTGCTGGTGCATTACAACCTGGGCAAGCCAAACGCCATTCGGGTTGCCAATTCCTGCAATGGCATAAAAACCATCGAGAAATATCTGAAGATGCACAACGCGGTTCTGGTGCAAGAATAATTCACGCCGGCCAGGTTCCAGCAGATTGGGTTCATTGTGGTTGAATGAATCCGTGTCCGTCTGTGTCCAGCCATCGTTTGAATCTGCGTCTTTGTAGGCAAATTTCCTTTTCTTCACCCGCGTTCCGATTATTCTTCAATTCCATTTTGGGGGGGTTGCCGTGCCGGCGACCCTGAATAATTTTTGGGACGGCGACACGCCGTCCCTCCCGGTGGAATTTGTTTAATGGAAGCAGCGCATATCCGCAATTTCAGCATCATCGCCCATATTGATCATGGGAAGACGACGCTTTCCGACCGCCTGTTGCACCGCACCGGCACCATTTCCACCCGCGACATGGAGGACCAGTTGCTCGATTCGATGGACCTCGAAAAGGAACGCGGCATCACCATCAAGGCGCACCCGGTCACCATGCTCTACAAAGCCAAAAACGGCGAGACCTACGAGTTGAACCTGATTGACACGCCGGGGCACGTGGATTTTTCCTACGAAGTGTCGCGCAGTTTGAGCGCGTGCGAGGGAGCGCTGCTCGTCGTGGATGCCGCCCAGGGCGTCGAGGCGCAGACCGTCGCCAACGTCCATCTGGCGATGAAGCAAAACCTCGAAATCATCCCGGTCATCAACAAGATTGATCTGCCGCACGCAGACGTCGCCCAGGCCCGCCAGCAACTCGAAGACATCCTTGCCATCCCCGGCGACACAGCGATTCCGTGCAGCGCCAAAGAGGGCATCGGCATTGACGAAATCCTGGAAGCGATTGTGGCGCGGATTTCGGCGCCGAAGCCGACCGGCGCGCCGTCGTTGCAGGCATTGGGTTTCGATTCGTATTTTGACACGTTCAAAGGCGTCGTCACGCATGTGCGCGTGTTCAACGGCGAGTTGCGGGCCGGTCAACATGTGAAGCTGTTGCACTCCGGCAAAACCGTTGAAGTGAAGGAGGTCGGCAGCTTCAACCCCAAGCCATACGTCCGCGAGAAGCTGGAGACGGGCGAGACGGGGTACATCACGGCTAACATCAAGAGTCCGCAGGAAGTGAAGATGGGCGACACCATCACGGACGCGCGGCGGCCATCGGAGGCGTTGCCGGGGTTCAAGGAAATCCATCCGATGGTGTTCAGCGGGATTTACCCGATCAACACGGCGGATTACGAGCATCTCAAGGTGGCCATGGGCAAATTGCAGCTCAATGATTCGGCGTTTGTTTATCAGGCCGAAACCAGCGTGGCGCTCGGGTTCGGTTTCCGGTGCGGGTTCCTCGGCCTGTTGCACCTGGAAATTGTCCAGGAACGCCTGCGGCGCGAATATAACATGGACATCATCGCCACTTATCCGAGCGTCATTTATCGCGTGACCATGACGGACGGGACGGTGAAGGAAATTGACAACCCGGTGTTCCTGCCCGAACCGAATTACGTCCAAAAAATCGAGGAGCCGACCGTCAAGGCGTTCATCATCTGTCCGAATGAAAATATCGGCGACATGATGGCGCTGATTTCCGAGAAACGCGGCCTGCTGGACGACACAGAGACGCTGGACGCGCGCCGGGTCATGATGACGACCATGTTGCCACTGAACGAAATCCTGATTGATTTCCACGACCGTATCAAAAGCATGACGCGCGGGTACGGCTCGATGGATTACGAGCACGCGGGTTACAGTGAGAGCGACATGATCAAGCTGGACATGCTGGTGAACGGCGAGGTAATGGACGCGTTTTCGTCCATCGTGCACCGGTCCAAGGCGGAGGGCAGGGGACGGGCATTGGCTGAAAAGCTCAAGGAAGTCATTCCCCGCCAGCAGTACCAGGTGAAAATCCAGGCGGCCATCGGCGGCAAAATCATCGCGTCCGAGCACGTGAGCGCGTTGCGCAAGGACGTGACGGCGAAGTGTTACGGCGGCGACATCACGCGCAAACGGAAATTGCTGGAGAAGCAGAAAGAAGGTAAAAAGCGCATGAAATCCATCGGGAGCGTGAACATCCCGCAGGAGGCGTTCATCGAGGTCTTAAAGGCATAAAAATTATGAGTGAGGAAATAATTCAAACAAATCAATCTGTGACAGAAATCCTCACAAAATCAAATGGTGAAGAACAATCGCGAGCATATTTTGCCAAAGTTATTGGACGGTTCTAAATAAATTTGTGAAAATCCGTGAAATCCGTGTCAAAACCTTTTAATAACTTATGATTTTCCGCTGGTTTTTCTCCAAAGCCGTCCGCGAGGCGTGCGCAATGCGCAAGCACGTCCAGCGCCTGGTTTCTGCGCAACGCGACCTGCTTTCGCCGATGGCGCTGGGCGCGGTGACCACCGCGATCAATACGTTGCAGGAGGCAATTAACGAGGGCACCAACACGGGCAAAATCCGCATCAAGGCGGAGGAACTTGAGTTTGCCGCCAACAAATGGCTCAAGCCATATCCGCACGCCGTGTGGCGCGAAAACGTCGAAGTGCTGCTCGTGGCGATCGCCGTGGCGATGGGCATCCGCACGTTCTTCCTGCAACCATTTAAAATTCCCACCGGTTCAATGCAGCCGACGCTTTACGGAGTCCAATCGTTGCCGGACTTCACGAGCGCCGCGAGACAGGTCAACAACGCCAGACTGGAGGCCAATGATAAAATTCCGCCTGTCATTCAGGCCGAAATTGACCGGCAATTCAAACTGCAAAATACCCTGACGATTCCCGATGCCTGGGAACGATTCAAGGAATGGTTTCACGGATTTTCCTACATCCACGTCGTTGCGCAAAACGAGGGACCGATTACCGGCATCAGCCCGATGCGGCACTTCCTGATTTTCAATATCAAGCAGACCATCTGGGTTGGCGGCGTGGCGCACACGATGTGGTTCCCGCCGGACTTTGGCGAAGAGCCAATGGAACTGCGCTCCGGGCTGGTAATGAAACATCTCTTGAATCCCGACCGGATTTATCACAAAGGCGAAGAGCTTGTGAAATTGCGGGTCAGCGCCGGCGACCATTTGTTCGTGGACCGGCTGACCTATAATTTCCGCAAGCCGGAGCGGGGCGAAATTGTCGTGTTTGAGACCCGGGGAATTCCCGAGGAAGGCCGGGAACGATGGGGCATTCCGCCGAACGAATTTTACATCAAACGTCTGGTGGGACTCAGTGGTGACACGCTCACTCTGGCAAAGGATTACGATGTGTCCGGCGTGCCGCAGCCATACGGCGGTGTTGCGACCGAGCCCGTCGGCCATTTGGTGGTAACCGGCAGGCCGCTGTCGGCCGCCACCCCGCATTTCGAAAACCTGTACTCGTTTCCCGGCGCGCCCGCACACACAAAAGTTTTGGTTTATCACGACAACCAATACTACGGCCATGCGCTGGTGCAGGCCTTTGCCCCGGGCGGCGAGTTTCAGGTCCGGCCGGGTTACGATTTCGTGATGGGCGACAACACGATGAACAGCCTCGACTCGCGATACTGGGGCGATTTCCCGGCCACGAGCATTATTGGCAAAGGCTTCTTTGTTTATTGGCCCATTACCACAGGAACCAATGGCCGGTTCGGATGGGGAAATGAGTGACCCGCGCACAGCCCGATGAGCTTCGCGAACGGCGAGACCGGAAAACTTGGACTGCGCCGACAAGGCGGCGCTTTAAAAAGCGGTGACATGTCACCGCACTCCAAACAGGCAGCAGCTTGTCGCTAGCCTCGCCCGACCAAAATAAATAACATGCAAGCTGAAACGGTTTTGATCACCGGTGCGTCGTCAGGCATCGGCCTGGAACTGGCCCGCTGTTTCGCAGCGGACAAAAGCCACCTGGTGCTCGTCGCCCGCAACACCAAAGCGCTGCAATCCCTCGCCGACGAATTGCGCCGCGAACGCGGAATCCAGGCGATGGTTTTGACCGCCGACCTTTCCCGGCCGGGGACCCCGGCGCGCGTGTTCGACGAATTGCGGCGGGCCGGCATCAGCGTGGATGTCCTCGTGAACAACGCCGGGTTCGGTGGGCAGGGCGCGTTCGCCAGGTTGCCGTTGGGGCGGCAGTTGGAAATGATTCAGGTGAACGTCGCAGCGTTGACGGAGCTGACCGGATTGTTTCTTCCCGGGATGCTCGAACGCAAACGCGGCGGCGTCCTGAACGTCGGGTCGGTGGCCGGATTCATATCCGGTCCCGGTATGGCGGTCTATTTTGCGACCAAAGCCTACGTGCTGTCGTTCAGCGAGGCATTGGCCGCGGAACTGGCCGGCACGGGATTGACTGTGACGGCGTTGTGTCCCGGCCCGACCGCGACCAATTTCGGCAACGTCGCCCGCAGCCCGACAGAGCGGCAATTCAGGGCGCCCAAAATGTCGGCGGAAACAGTCGCTCGCTGCGGTCATCATGCGTTTCGCAAAGGTCGGGTGCTGGCCGTTCCCGGATTGCAGAATCATTTTCTCATCTTCCTGACGCGCATTATGCCGCGAGGGTTGCAGCGGAACGTCGTCAAATCACTCAACCGGACGAAGGACTGATCCGCCGCGCTATGTAGCGCAGGCATCCTGCCTGCGGGTACTGGCGGCATCCTTGCCGCCAGTTCGGGGGGCGGATATGGGATGCGTCCGGCAATGGGGCAGGGGAACGGGCCGTCGCGTTTGGCTTGGTTCGAGCATACCAAAAGCAAG
>DATNHI010000057.1:0-3748 GCA_035605035.1 Verrucomicrobiia bacterium | reverse complement strand
AATGGATCCGGTTGCGGGAGGCGCATCTGGCCGAAATCCGTGCTGCCTTTGACGCGCTCGCCCCGGACCAGCGCGTAATTTTGTTTTGTCACGACCCGACGGCGCTGCCGTTTTTGTGGCATGAGGAACCGATCCGGCGCCGTTTGCCGCAAATCGAGCAGACGGTGATTGGCCATCTGCACACACGGCTGATCCTGTGGAAAAGCCGGATGTTATCAGGAATGCCTCCGGTCCGGTTTCTGGGCCGTTCCATCAGCCGTTTCACGTCGGCGCTGCACGAGGCGCATCGTTGGTGGCCATTCAACGTGCGGCTCTGCCCGGCCCTTTCCGGCATCGAACTGCTGAACGATGGCGGTTATCTCACGATGCACCTTGACCCGGCGGCGAACCGACCGGCGAGATTCACCTTTCACCCGTTGCCGCGATGAAAAATCAGGCCGGGCGCAATGCGGCCTTGCCGACTTCCAGTAACTTCATCACCGCTTTCACCGCCACCTCGGCCTTGACCGGGTGCAAGGCCTTGCCACGCGGTTTAATTTCCACCTCGGCCTTTGCCAATGATTTTTCGCCCAAGGCAACCCGGATCGGAAAGCCCACCAGGTCCGCGTCCTTGAATTTCACGCCGGGCCGTTCGTCCCGGTCGTCCAGAATCACGTCCACGCCGTGCGCGGTCAGTTCGGCGTAAAATTTTTCCGCCAGTTTCATTGCCTCGTGGTTCGGGTCCACGTTCAGCGGCGTGATGCAAACCTGATAGGGCGCGACACTCAACGGCCAGATGATGCCGTCCTTGTCGTTGCACTGCTCGATGACCGCCTGCAATGTGCGCGTGACGCCGATGCCGTAACAACCCATCACGCACGGCTTGCGATTGCCCGTCTCGTCGAGATACAGCGCGTCGAATTTCTCGCTGTATTTTGTGCCGAGCTTGAACACGTGACCGACCTCAATCGCGCGCCGGATTTTCAGCGGCTTGCCGCACTTGACGCAGGGTTCGCCGGCGGTAACTGTCCGCAAATCAAACCACTGCGTCACCTCGATGTCGCGTTCGATGGAAACGCTGCGGAGGTGGAATCCGTCCTCATTCGCGCCGGTCGTCATGTCATTCGCGCCGCGCAACCGTTCGTCGGCGTAAATCGAGAACTTCGTCACGCCAATCCCGCCGAGACTTCCCGGGTGTGCGCCCACGGCGACGAAAATCTCGTCCGGAGTTGCCGGCCGAAAGACTTTCCCGAGCAAGCCGGCCAGTTTGGCTTCATTCAACTGGTCATCCCCGCGAATCAACACGATGACCGGTTTGCTGTCGGCGATATAGACCAGCGTCTTGATTTGGCGATTAGCGGGAACTTTGTAAGGTTCCTTGCTCAAGGCCTCAATCGTCGCGACGCCGGGTGTGGCAAATTTCTCAATGGCGGCGCCGATTTCACGAGTGGCGGTTCTGGGAACGCCGCTGGTGGCTTTCTCGATATTCGCGGCATAGTTGCAGCCCTCGCAATAAACCACCTCGTTCTCGCCGGTCTCAGCCGGAACCATGAACTCGTGCGAAAATTTGCCGCCGATGACGCCGGTGTCGGCTTCCACCGGAAACGTCTTCAATCCGCACCGCGCGAAGATGCGCGTGTAGGCGTCGTACATCTTCTGGTAGCTGGCCGTCGCGCCTTCGTCCGTGGTGTCGAACGAATAGGCGTCTTTCATGATGAATTCCTTGGCGCGCATCAGACCGAAGCGCGGGCGGATTTCGTCGCGGAACTTGACGCTGATCTGGTAAAAATTCCTCGGCAACTGCCGGTAGGAATTGATTTCGTTCGCGGCCAGACCGGTGATGACCTCCTCGGCGGTCGGGCTTAAAAACCATTCGCGGCTCGCGCCGTCCTTTACCTTGAACAGCACGTCGCGCGCGGTTTCGGCGCGTCCGCTCTGCTCCCAGATTTCCTTCGGCTGGAGCGCGGGCATGAGCATTTCGAGGGCGCCGGCATGGTCCATTTCCTCGCGGACGATTTGCTCAATCTTGTGGAGCGAACGCCATCCCAGCGGCAGGAAGGTATAAACGCCACCGGCCAGCTTGCGGATGAGGCCGGCGCGCAACAGCAGTTTATGTGAAAGGATTTCCGCCTCGGCGGGCGATTCACGCAATGTTGGAATCAGAGTTTGTGTCCAGCGCATGATTATTTGGGGTAAAATTTCCTGATCAGATTTTCCGGCGTGGCGATGACCGGTGCGGACAAATCCAGTTGGCGAAACAGCAACACCAGTTTGTCGTGATCTATGCCGGTCAAGTGTGAATCGCGGCTGACGAGCAGGACACAATCCAACACAGCGGCTTCAGCCACAATGCCGGCATCATTTCTTTCTTCATACGGGATCAAGCCGGAATCGCGAAGCCGGCGCAGGGCATTGGCCGCGATGGCTTCCTGGACGGCGTTGAAAACCGCCGGTTGAAAGTGCCAGCGCGGACGGAGTTCACGCAAGGCTATTTCGACTGCATTGCGGACGGCCGGTTCGGAATCGTCGGAAAGTTTGCTGGCCAGTTCGTCCATGACCGTGGGCAGAACCATAAACTGCACCGCTTGAATGCGGCGTCTGATCCACTGCCAAGCGTCAATGGTGGCCTCATGCCCGACAGCCAGGCGCATCAACACGTTGGTGTCAACGGCCACGAGCTGGGGCTTCTGCATTGGAATGGTAAATGAGGCGGAGGGCCTTTTCGCGCAGGGCGCGGCGTTCGTCGTCGGAAAGCCGGTTGCACCGCTGGCGAGTCCGCTCGCACTCGGCGTCCCAATCAATCTTTTTGGCGGCAACAGCCTTTTTCATTCCGCGCCAACCTACACCGAAACCGCCCGCTTGCCAAGCCTGCTTCCTTGCCCACATCCGCCGAATCATCCATCGTGATGTGGCGTAACAGCGCAAAACCCTGAATCCGCAGATTGCACCGATTACACAGATTCTTAATCTGCGTCATCTGCGGAAAAGCTTACCGCTGCTGTCTCATGGTGAGCGGATGCGATAGAACCGCGCCGGATAATTCGTCCACTTGGGATCGCTGAAATATGAAGTTCCGCCGGTGAGGGTGTTGGTTGCCACCGGTGACCATACGGGATTGGCCGGGTTTGTGCAGGATTCCACCACGACGACCAGATTGCTGCTGCCGGCGATGTTGAATCCGAACTGATTATTTTGCACGCCGAAGCTCCCGTCGTTGGTCTGCGCCTGCGGGTTCCACAGCATGGTTGGAAGACCGTCAAAAGTCGGGCCCCAACCCGTGGTGGCCGCCAGGTAATAGACAATCCCATTGTTGTCGCCGGAGAAAACAGATGAATCATTCGTTGGTGTCGGAGTGTTCCCCTGAAAATAGACTCCCGTCAAACCGGAGCAGTTTGCAAACGCAATGAACCCAATGTTGGTAACGCTGTCGGGGATCGTGACACTGGTCAGGCTGACGCAGTAGCGGAACGCCCCGCCCCCGATGCTGGTGACGCTGTTGGGGATGGTGACATTGCGCAGGTTCATGCAGTCAGCAAACGCATTGACTCCGATATTGGTGACGCTGTTGGGGATCGTGTAGCTTCCGGTTTTGGCTTCCGGATATGCGATGAGCGTGGTCTGGTTCTGGTTGAACAAAACCCCAACCACACTGCTGTAGGCGGGATTGTTTGAATTCACCGTGATTGCCGTCAGGCTGGGGCAAACATAGAACGCATTGACCCCGATGCTGGTGACGTTGGCGCCGATCGTAACATTGGTCAGACTGGTG
>DATNHI010000056.1:0-9497 GCA_035605035.1 Verrucomicrobiia bacterium | reverse complement strand
AATCGGGGGGGATGCCGGGCCGGCCCTGTTCGCCGTACGCCAGCTCCGACGGTATGAACAACTGCCACTTGGAGCCGACGTTCATGTGGGTGAGCGCTTCCGTCCAGCCACGAATGACGCGGTTGACGGGAAACTTCGCCGGCTGGCCGCGTTTGAACGAACTGTCGAATTCCGTGCCGTCCACCAACGTGCCGCGGTAATTGACCGTCACCATGTCATTGTTCGTGGGAATGGCGCCGGTGCCGGCGGAAAGGACTTTGTATTGCAGGCCGTCCGGCAACGTGATGATGCCGGGCTTATTCTTGTTGGTGGCCAGAAATGCTTCGCCCTCGGCCTTGTGCCGGGCGGCAAGCTCCGTCTGATACATTCTGATCGTCTGGGTTGCTTCCTGCGGCGTGAGGAGCGTTGTCCCGCCGCTTTGCACGTCCTTGATGGCGCGCGCGGCGAGGTCCGGAGCAATTTCCAGTCCTTGCTGCTGCAAGTTGTGGCCGATCATCATGCCGATGGCATAACTCACCCGGTCTTTTTCATTACTCAAAACATTATTGGTGCCGTCGGCAAACAACGGGGCGGCGGCACCCAGACAAATAATCACAGTCCAAACACTGGTTTTCATAGTTCGATTTTTCGGGGGCCGATATTCCACCAATCCAGGTTGAAAAGCAATCCTCTTTTGCGACGGGAAATTCCGGCCGGGGGCGCGCTCAAAAAGGTTTCGCGGCTGAACACTTTCCGTTATGATTGGTCGAAGCTGTGCAAATCATCATGCGCCATTTGAAATTAAGAAATATTGGTTTGATCGCGCTCGCGGCGGGGTTTTGCTTTCTCATTGCCGCGGGTTGCGTCACCACCCGGAAAACCCCGCCGCCGCCGCCCACAACGCAGACGCCGGCCCGGCTCAAGCCCTGCCCGAACGACGGACACATCGCTTATTGGACGGCGCGGAATCTGGAGGACTATCACTACTCGCAGGAACCGCTGGACACGGAGATGTCCGGGAAATTTTTTGACGACTACGTGGAAGCGCTCGATTCACGCCACGAAAATTTCCTGCAGTCGGACCTCGCTGAATTTGCGCATTACCGGACCAATCTCGATACGCTCACGCTGGGCCGCCACGAGACCGCCGACCTGACACCCGCGTACGCCATTTACCAGCGGTTCGTCGAGCGCATCGAACAGCACGTCGCCTATGTGGACGAGTTGCTCCAGCAGGACAAATTCAAATTCAACACCGACGAACACATCCTGCTCGACCGCAGCCATGCGCCAAATCCCAGGGACCTCGACGAGGCCCGGCAGCTCTGGCGGCTGCGCTTGCGCTATGAATATTTGCAGGAAAAACTCAGCCGCGAAATTTCGCCGACCAACGACAGCGTGATACTGAACCTGCCGAAGCCCGCCACCGACGAAATCACCGACACGCTCGCGAAGCACTACCGCCTGACCTTGCAAATGGTCACCAACTGGGACAGTGACAACATCCTGCAAGCCTACCTCAACGCCCTCACGCACGCCTACGACCCGCACTCGGATTATCTCAACTTCGAGCACACGCAGGATTTTTCCATCGGGATGAGCCTCTCGCTCTCCGGTATTGGCGCGACCCTGGCCGAAGAAGACGGTTATTGCACCATCAGTTCGCTGGTGCGCGGCGGCCCGGCCTTTAAATCCAAACAACTCAAGGAGCTGGACCGCATCGTCGCCGTTGCCCAAAGCAACCAGCCGCCGGTCAATGTGGTGGACATGGATCTGACCCGGGTCGTGGAATTGATTCGCGGCCCCAAAGGCACCGAGGTCCAGTTGACCATCAGCCCCGCGGAGGATCGCGCGGCGCGCCGGGTCGTGACCTTGATACGCGACGAAATCAAGCTGGAAGACCAGGAGGCCAAAGCGCAGTTGATCATAATGCCCGACGGTCATGGCGGCACCAACCGCATCGGTGTCATTGACGTGCCGTCGTTTTATGCGCCAGTGGACCCATCGGGCAACCTGAACCACTCCCGGCAAAGTTACATTTCGGTTGACGTCGCCAGACTGATCAAGAAGCTCGAACAGGAAAAAGTCACCGGGCTGGTCCTCGATTTGCGGAAGAATCCGGGGGGTTCGCTGGACGAGGCGATCCGCTTCACCGGCCTGTTCATCAAGGACGGCCCGGTGGTCCTGGCCCGCGATTACGACGGCCATGTGACCGTTGATTCGGACAACGATTCCGGCCAGTTATACGACGGCCCGCTGGTGGTGCTGGTCAACCGTCTCAGCGCGTCCGCGTCGGAAATCGCCGCCGCGGCGTTGCAGGACTACGGGCGTGCGGTGATCGTCGGCGACACTTCCACGTTCGGGAAAGGCACGGTGCAAAACCTGACCAGGCTGCATCCCTACATCTGGCCGGCCACCCCGTCCGCGACCAATGACCCCGGCATGCTCAAAATCACCATCCGCAAATTTTATCGCGTGACCGGCGCTTCGACGCAGTGGCGGGGGGTGATCCCGGACATCATTGTGCCGGACACTTTGAGTTACCGGACGGACGTAGTCAGTGAACGCACCCTGGAGCACGCCCTGCTGGAAGACACGTTGCCACCGGAAGCGATCCAATCGGTGCACTATGCCAAATTGAACCTGGTGCAACCCTGTCTCGCCCTGTTGCGCGAACGTTCCGATGCGCGCGTGGCCACCAACCGGGATTTTATCTACATCCGGCAGGACATTGCCGAACTCAAAAAATCGCAGAATGACCAGTCACTCACCGGCATGCTCGTCCACTCGCCTGGTGCAACCGGACTCCATCCGGCCACCGGGCTGCCGGATAGTCCGGCGGATATGCACGGGGTTGTGACATTGACGGGTGATGATGTCGCCACGCTCAACGAGCGTGAGGCGATCAAGGAACGCGAAAAGCTCGTCGCTCAAAACAAGGTGCGTGAGGCGGAGCGCTCCGCGCGCAAAGCGCCCGACGAAAAGATTTATGAACTGACCGTTGAGAATTGCGACCTGCCCGGTTTGCCTGCTTGTGAAACCAACGCGGTTGATTATGCCAAAATCGATGAATTTCAACTTGACGAAGCCGCAAGGCTCGATGAAACCGAAAACATTCTCGAGGATTACGTGTCGCTGCTGTCCAAAAGCAACATTCTGATCGCGAACCATCCCGATTTATGAAAACGTACCTGGTTGTTTCCTGTGCGTTGGGCGTGGCCCTTGGCGCCTTGGCCGGTCCTAATGAGGCGGCGCTGCGACAAGCCCGGGACGTCTCAGCCCGGGTGACCCAGGCGGACCAGGGAAATCCGCCGGCAACCGCCCCGGCGCCCGCCGTCCCGCCGCAAACCAGCCCGCCACCCAGCCCGGCGCTTGCAGCCACACTGCAGAACATCGCCAATTTGCGCGCCGATTTTGCCGCCCTCGGCAACCTCACCGGCACCAACGCCGCCACCCAAAAACAATTGTTGATGAATGATCTGGCCACGGCGGCCCAAGGCCCGAAGCCGTCGCCCGCTTCCGTTTCCCGGCTGGCCGACGACCTGGTATCTGCCACCGCCGGAAAGGCAAAAGCGGACGCAACGCAACAAAATCTGGCGCGGGACATTCACGCCATTTTCAACAGCTCGCAACTTTCGCCGTCGCAAAAACAGATGATTTTTGACAGCACCCAAAACATTTTACAAAGCAGCGGAGCCGCGGCGGAAGATGCCACCAATGTCGTCAACGACATCAAACAGATTGCCACGGAAACCAAGTGAGCGCATTCAACGGATCCGATGTCCGGTCTGCAAAAAATCCGGCGACTGGTTTGCGGGCAAATACGGGCCTTTCTGCTCGCATCGGTGCAAATTGATTGACCCCGGCAAATGGCTCGGCGAGGAACATACCATTTCCGGGCCGCTGCCGCCGGAGCATCCGGCGAAATTGGAGGAAGCGTAACGCCAACGTCCGGTTTGCGTCCTTAAAATTTTACAGACGGCAAGCCTGTGCTACCTTCGGGGATTGCGTAACAGAATGAAATTGCCGATTTATCTTTTATTGGCCGCCGGCGCGTTGAATGCAGCCGCTCAGGCGCAACCCGCCCAATTTATGAGCACAAACAAAACTGAAACCGCCACGCTCGGCGGCGGCTGTTTCTGGTGCATGGAAGCCGTCTATGAACGATTGCCCGGCGTCATCTCCGTCACCAGCGGCTTCGCCGGCGGCCATACGGAAAATCCGACCTATCCGCAGGTTTGCACCGGCGACACCGGCCATGCCGAGGTCACGCAGATCGTGTTTGATCCTGCAAAGATTTCCTACGCGAAGCTGCTCGACGTGTTCTGGCAGGCGCATGACCCGACCACGTTGAACCGCCAGGGCGCGGACGAAGGCACGCAGTATCGTTCCATCATTCTTTACCACGGCGACGCGCAGAAACTGGCGGCGGAGAAATCCAAGGCTGAGGCGCAGAACAATTTCAAGCATCCTCTCGTGACGGAAATCGTCCCGTTCACAAAATTTTACAAGGCCGAGGACTATCACCAGGAATATTACGACGACAACTCCACCGCGTATTACTGCCGCGCCGTCATCGCCCCCAAGTTGCAAAAACTGGAAAAGGAAAAAGTGATTCAGCCCACCCCGCAAACCGGCGGCAGATAAATTTCCCGAATGGATGTCCCATTTGCCGGCGAATTCCCTCTCTAAACGTCACACGCCGCCGAACCGCCGGTGGCGGCGGGTGTAATCCTCCAGCGCAGCGTAAAATTGCGGCTTGCGAAAATCCGGCCAGAGCGTCGGCGTGATGACCAGTTCGGCGTAGGAAATCTGCCAGAGCAGGAAATTGCTCACGCGCATCTCGCCGCTCGTGCGGATGAGCAAGTCGGGATCGGGAATGTTCCGCGTCCAAAGGTGCTGCGAAATGACGTCTTCGGTGATGTCGGCCGGCTCAAGCTTGCCGCGTTTGACTTCCTCGCTGATGCGCCGCACGGCGTCCACGATTTCAATGCGGCTGCCGTAGCTCAACGCCATGACGAGCGTCAGGCCATTGTTTTTGGAAAGCGTGGCGATGGATTTCCTGAGATGTTCCTGCACGTTTTCCGGCAGGCGGTAAATCTGGCCGATGACTTCGAGCCGGACGTTGTTTTTGTTCAGTTCCGGTGTTTCGGTTTTGAGATAATGGACGAGATATTTCATCAACGCATCCACTTCGTCCTTGGGGCGGTTCCAGTTCTCCGCCGAAAAAGCGTAAAGCGTGAGATATTTGATGCCGAGTTCGCCAGCGGTGCGGATGATGACGCGCGCGGATTCCGCTCCCTGGCGGTGCCCCTCGATACGCGGCAGACCGCGCGCCTTCGCCCAGCGGCCATTGCCGTCCATGATCACCGCCACGTGCCGCGGCAGGGACGCCTTGGCTTCAGGGCTTAAATGCGGAGCGGAACTCATTCAACCGCAGCTTACGCGGCTGGTCGCGCCGTAGCAAGGCGAAGGCAGCTTGTCGCGTCGAAGCAAAGCGAAGACGGAAAGGCGCCGGTTTCAAAATTACAATTTCGCCGTTTGACAAATGTATCATTATTGGTACGTTCTCTTGCGGATGAAATCCGAACGCCCGCTTAACGTGGTCTTTTACCGGACCAGTGCGGGCAATGAACCGGTGCGTCAATGGCTCAAAAGCCTGCCGGTGGAAGAACGCAAGACCATCGGCTCGGACATTTTGTCCGTGCAATACGCGTGGCCGGTCGGCAAGCCGCTCGTGGACAATTTGGGCGACGGAATTTGGGAAATCCGCTCACGGTTGCCCAATCGCATTGCGCGGACATTGTTCGCGGCGATTGATGAAGAGATCGTGCTCCTGCACGGCTTCATCAAAAAACAACAACGAACGCCACCGGACGAACTGGCTTTGGCGAAGAAACGAAAAAAAGAATATTTGCAAACGTATGAAGATTAGAACTCATCGCGGAAGTGATTTCCGGGGCTTTCTCAAAGCGGAAGGCATTTTGGAGGAAGTCGAGGAGCGCGCCATGAAAAAGGCACTGGCGCTACAACTGGAAAAATTGCTGGCCAAAAATGAACTCACCAAGGCGGAAATGGCTGCGCGCATGAAAACCAGCCGCGCCGCAGTGGACCGGTTGCTCGATGCCTCGAATCCGTCGCTAACCCTCTCGACGCTCGGCAAAGCTGCGCGTGCGCTCGGGCGAAAAATCAAAATCGAACTGGTGCCGGCGTAAGTTCTCCACGTTTAAATCCGGAATGGAACTCATTCAACCGCAGCTTACGCGGCTTGTCGCGCCGTAGCAAGGCGAAGGCCGAATTACGCAGATTCAAAACAAAAAAATCCGTTCATCTGCAAAGTTGGGAGGGACGGCGTGTCGCCATCCCCAATTTGGGTCGCCGACACGGCGACCCTCCCACCTTAAACAAAAATCGTCTGCTCGCGGGCCGGGCCGACGGACGCGATGAACAACTTCGCATTGCTCAATTCGGCGAGGGCTTTCAGATAGGCGCGCGTCTTCGACGGCAATTGTTTCCACGACGTCGCTTGGCTCGTCGGCGTGCGCCAGCCGGCAAACTCCACATAGACCGGCTCGCACTCGGCGAGAATTTGCGCGTCGCTCGGCACAAAATCGTATCGCGTCTTGCCGTGGCGATAGGCCACGCAGACTTTGATGGTCTCCACCGTGTCCAAGCCGTCGAGGTTCGTCACCGCCAGACCGTCAATGCCGTTGACCATCGAGGCATGGCGCACGGCCACGGAATCGAACCAGCCGCACCGGCGTGGACGCCCGGTCGTCGCGCCAAATTCGCGTCCCATGGCGTGCAGCATGTCGGCAATCTCCGGATTCTCCGTCGGCAACGGCCCCTCGCCTACGCGTGTCGTGTAAGCCTTCATCACGCCGACGACGCGGTCCATGCGATGCGGCGGCACGCCGGAGCCGGTGCACGCGCCGCCCGCGGTCGTGTTCGACGACGTGACGAACGGATACGTGCCGTGGTCAATGTCGAGAAAGGTGCCCTGCGCGCCTTCAAATAACAGGTCTTTGCCGCGCCGCATGGCTTCGTGGAGCAAAACCACCGTGTTCGCCACAAACGGTTTCAGATATTTTCCCGCGGCGTTGTATTCGGCCAAAACTTTTTTAAACGACAGCGGTTCCGCGCCGAGTGATTTAAGCACCGCGTTGTTTTCCTGGATGCGGGCGGAAAGTTTTTCCCGAAGCCGATCGGGATTGACCAAATCGCTCATGCGCAAACCGACGCGCGCGGCCTTGTCGCCGTAAGCCGGCCCGATGCCGCGTTTGGTGGTGCCGATTTTCTGCCGGCCCTTGAGCACTTCGCGTTGCGCGTCCAGCTCGCGATGATACGGGAAAACGACGTGCGCGGTTTCGCTCACGACGAGGTTGTCGCCGAGCTTGACGCCGAGCTTGCGCAGGCCCTGGATTTCCCCGACGAGGCTGACCGGGTCGACGACCACGCCATTGCCGATGACGCACAATTTGTTTTTGCGCAGGATGCCGGACGGAACCAGGTGCAGGACATATTTTTGCTTGCCGATAAAAACGGTGTGCCCGGCATTGTTGCCCCCGGCGTAACGGACGACGATGTCCGCGTCCTCGGTGAGCACGTCAATGATTTTGCCTTTGCCTTCGTCGCCCCACTGGGCGCCGACCAGAATTGTGTTTGCCATATTTTCGGAAGGGATGGCGTGTCGCCGTCCCTAAAATTATTTGCCGACCATAAAGATCCCCGAACGTGAATTCGGGCCTTCGCCGCGCCGCAGTGCCAAGCCAAAACGGCTGCATCTCGATTCCAACTGACGGATCGAAGACGCAGGCCGCAGGAGGCTTCGGCCACGCAGGCGGGACAAAGCGCGTGTTTTTGCGGTGAGAAGCTAAAAACGCGGGCCGGCGATGTCAATTCCACAAAATCCGTTCGCAGCCAGGATTTCAGCCGCTAGAAACTCTTGTCGTGATGGGCTGAACCGATGTCGAGATCATTGATGGCAACCACGGGGTGGGATTGGTGCAGAACGGCGCCCACACGGGGGAAGCCAGATTGGTGGTCAGCAACAGCCCGGCAATTGCGTTGGTCACCACACCCATCGCCGGACGCTGGAAGCGGAATTCCAGACATTACCGGGCAAGATGGCAACCGCGGTCAGTGTGCCGGGGCCGGGCCGGCGACCAGAACCGTTTGCCCCTCACGGAGCTGGGTCGTCGTGCCATCCCGGTTTACGAGGCTGCCATCCCCTCGCACGCGTGTTCCGTCGTTCATACCCATGATTTGCGACGGCGCGAGAGAAATCAATTTGCCGGATTTTTGCACCACCACCCGGCCGTCCTTCAAGGTGACCGTGTCTTTGGTGGGAACGGAAGTGCCATCCAATTGAAACAACTGTCCATCCGCCAGATGCGCGTTGCTGCCATCGGGATAGACGCACGATCCGTCCGGAGAAATGCTCAATTTGTTGGGGAAAACCATCGTTTTCGTGAGGGTCTCGGTTTGACCGTCGCGCACCACAACGACTTTGCCCTCCTTCAAGGCCACGTAATCAAAAACGGGCCAGGCCACGCCATCGGAATTCAATAACCAACCGTCCCGGCGAAGTATTTGTCCCTCCTCCAGCTTGCGCTCCTGTCCATTCCCGACTTTGAAGGAGCCATTTGTATTTACCACGATGTCGCCGGGAAATTTCAGATTATCCGCCAGCACCTCCAACTGCCCGCCTTGCATGGAATACACGTTGGCATCTTTGACCGTGACGGCGTCCGCCGGACTCTCAGTTTGAGCCGGGAGCGAAAACGCACCCACGACGGACAGAAACCCCAGGCAGAACAGCGCGCTGGCGATTCGGTTCCATTCGCGCCGATGAATCCGCAGGCTTCGGTCAGGCTGGCCGGCCGGGTTCTTTTGTTGAAGCGTCGTCCTTTGCACAGGTGAAAATTCAGTTCTCATGATGTTTATTTATCGCTTAAAGTGGAACATTTATCAACCAAAAGCTCCCCTTGACACAGCGACTTTCGGGCCGAATTTAGCCGCGCGGTCACGTCGCAAACTGCGACAGCCTGTAACAAATCCGGACAGGCAGGGACATTGCCTGGTGTGCTTGGCTGGGCAGCCACGCAGGTTGACCATGCGATTGAGCGCGTAGCTTTGGAAGCCGCCATCGCTGGCCAGATGACGATGGAAACTTACACGGACAGCGAAAAGGTTCCGGTGGCGGGTGCGGTGGCAAAGCTGCCTGAGTTCGCTTGCTTGGAGAACGGAAAAGAGCACACTGGAAAAGACACTGGAATTCTAGTCAAAGGCAGTCCAGCGGTGTCCGTGCCTGTCAGTTTGAAGTTTGATAAGAATGGGGATAAAACCCCTGCGGTGATTGAGGAAAGTCACAGGTTGTCACCTCTTGGCATTCCCGGTCTGGAAGAATCAACTGGCGGAGAGAGGGGGATTCGAACCCCACAGTTTTGCCCGTAAATAAAGGGGAATCTCACGAAAACTCCCGAATAGACTCCCGAAATTCAATCCCGTCCTGTCCT
>DATNHI010000055.1:0-3235 GCA_035605035.1 Verrucomicrobiia bacterium | reverse complement strand
TTCGCCGCCGCGCGCGTGCGTAAACAGCGCGCTCGCAAGGATCGACCGACTGGCAATCTCGTGGCCGCAGCGTTCGTCCATGACAGTTCCCGCGAACTTGACCCGCAGTTGCACACGCATTTCACAGTGTTCAATGCCACGTTTGATAAAGATGAGCGTTGCTGGAAAGCATTGGAAGCGCGCGGCATGTATGACGCGATCCGCTACGGGACGGCGGTCTATCGGAATGAACTGGCAAAACGGGTTCAACAAATTGGCTACCGGATTATCCCGGCCAAACATGGTTTTGACATCGAGGGTGTGAGTGATGCGGTGCAGAAACAATTTTCCAAACGCGCACAGCAGCGCGACGCGGTGGTGCAGGAAATGGAAGCAAAGTTAGGGCGCAAACTTTCCAACGATGAAATTTCCCATGCGGTGCATCAGAGCCGGGCAAAAAAAGTCAAAGGCATTTCAACCGCCGAAGTCCGCGAACGGCAGTTGTCGCAACTGTCAGCCGATGAACAGCAATCGTTGCAAACACTGCGCATGTCGGCTCGTCCATCGAGCCTGCCTCGCATTGCGCTGGTGGAAAATCAGGTTTTGAACCATGCCGTCGCCCATGTCTTCGAGCGCAAATCGGTGGTGCCGGAGCATGAACTGTTGAGCGTGGCGTTGTCGCATCGCCTGGGTGCGGTGGACTTGGACCATTTGAAAGGGGCGGTGAAACACCTGCCGGATTTGGTTAAAACCGAACGCGGGTTCTCGACGCAAAAGATTCTGGCAACGGAACTGGATTTAATCCAGACGGTCAACGCAGGCTGCGATGCCGTCGCGCCGTTGCATCCGGGCTACAAACCTGCCGACTGGCTCGGCGAAGATCAACGCCGGGCGATTTACCATGTCCTGCGCACCAGTGACCGGATCACTGGCCTGCGGGGTCTGGCCGGCAGCGGCAAAACCACGGCATTGCGCGAGCTGGTCGCCGCCTGCAAAGAGGCAAAGATTGAACCGTTGTTCTGCGCGCCAACGGCGGCAGCAACTGAGGTTTTGCGTAAAGAGGGATTCGAGGCGAAGACACTGCAAAGCCTGTTGCTGTCCAAGCCAGTTCTGACCGAACGGCAATTGATTGTATTAGATGAAGCTGGGGCAGTGGGGATGGACGACATGAAACGACTGTTCGATTGCGCGCACAATGTGCGCATCATTTTGTCTGGCGACACCGGACAACACGCTTCGGTTGCGCGCGGCGATGCGCTGCGGATTTTGGAACGGCATTCCAATTTCAAATCCGGCCAGTTGACGGCCATCCGGCGGCAACGCAAGGCAGCGTATCGCAAGGCCGTGGAACTGGCGGCGCAGAAACGCACGGTGGAAGCGTTCGCGCAATTGGAACGTATGGGTGCGGTGACTGAGGTTCTTGCGGACGGACACCATGATCTTCACGACTCGGCGGCGAAATCATATTTGAAAGCGTTGGCAGAAAATAAGTCCGCGCTGCTGGTCGCGCCAACGTGGAATGAAATCGAGGCGGTGACGGAAAAAATCCGCACCGTGCTGAAAACATCCGGTTGGCTGGGCGGTGAGGAAAAAGAATTCCAAGTTTTTGATTCACTCTCATGGACGGAAGCGCAGAAACGGGATGCGCGACAATACCGTCCCGGCATGGCCATCAATTTTCATCGTCGAGGACATGGTTTTAATAAAAATGAAACCGTCGCGGTGGTCGCTGTCGAAAACGATTCGATAAAAGTGCAACGCTCTGATGGCACTGAAACTTCTTTTCATTTGGGTCAAGGCTCCGCCTTGTGCGATGTCGGGGAGCGACGGAAATTAAAAATCGCCGCCGGGGACAAGCTGTTGCTGCAAGCCAATGCGGTGGCCGTGCGCAAGCACTTTATCAATGGCGAACTCGTCGAGGTGCGAGCGATTCAAGGTGATTCCGTTTTGCTGGCCGATGGCCGGATCATTCCTGCCGATTATCGCACCTTCACGCATGGCTACGCCGTCACGTCCCATGCCGCCCAGGGCAAGACCGTGGATGAAGTTTTGCTGGTCGCCTCGTCGCGTTCGCTGCCCGCCATCAATCAGGAACAATTTTACGTCAGCATCTCGCGCGGGCGCGAACGCTGCCAAGTCTTTACCGATGATTCGGAATTATTGCGTTTGCACGTCACCCATTCCAGCGCGCGGTTGGCGGCGATTGAGGCCATGCCGCAACGGGATTTCCTCCAGACCATCTTGCAGCGCGGCCATCATTTTATGAAACGGTTCCGCCAGCGCATTGCCCAATCACTTTCAATCGAAACCACCGAAAAAAGCAGCCATGAAACCAAACCAGTCGAACAACAACGACCAGCCAGCCACCGTATCGGTGCCTAGCCCGCAGGATAATCCCTGCCTCGGCAGTGATCCCAACATCGCCGCGCTGGTAATAATTGCCGACGACGGCATCAGCTATCTGCTGCCCTACGCGCAGTTTATGTATGCCGAGCGAGTTTCCAATTCGGCTTTGGAAAAGATGCCGGACGCCCCGCCGGAAAAAATGCGGATTCGTTTTGCCACGGCGGAGGTCGCCGTGTTGGGCAACGGCCTTAATGCCGTCGAGCGCAGACTGCAAAAGTATGAACTGGCATTTGTGAAGTCGGCGGATCGCCGTTTGGCCGCCACGCTGAAAACGCACATTGCCGTTATCACCGTCACTTTAACCAAGGAAAAATTATGACTGCTGATTCACCATTAAAAATCCAGCCGCTGGAAAAATACCGTGCCACCATGACCAAGGAGGAAGTTGCCGAAGCGCTGGGGGTCGCAACGCATATCATCCCGCCCCTGTCGCAGGCGGGCTTGATTAAGCCGCTTGGTCGTCCGCAGCGTTATTGCGTGAAACACTATTCGCGTGACGTGCTGGCACAACAGCTTGCCGATGTGAACTGGCTCGACAAGGTGGTGGCGGCCATTCACCGGCACTGGCGGATTAAAAACGCGCATAAACGGCAAAAACAGGCCGGGAGCGGTTCGGCGTAACCCAATGGCCGTCCGGCAGCAACCTCGCGGGGGCGCGGGCCGTCGAGTCCGTAACGCGGTAGCGACCGGCGGCGCGGCGAGTTGGTGGCTCGCAGACTCCGCACCGCCGCTCGCCGGCCCGGTTCAATCCAGATCATCACAATAAGGGGGTTCCCTATGCGGCGGGAATGGGTCAAACGTGTCTGGTTGCGGCGGCGGTGATCCCGGCAGTTGAATGATAATTGCTGGC
>DATNHI010000054.1:0-4348 GCA_035605035.1 Verrucomicrobiia bacterium | reverse complement strand
CTGAGCCAGACATCCATTTTGTGTAATCTTCGCCCGCCGCCACCGTCGCACTCAAACATGCCAGGCAGACACTGACGAGGCGCGCCACCGACGAACCTGTCGCCGCCAGCGTTTCGGTCACGAGTCGGTTCGTGCGCCGCTTGATCTGCCGGATTTTTTTGAGAATCTCGCGGGGAATCATCTTTGTAAATTCGAATGACGAATTACGAATGACGAATTTTTCAGACTAGACCTCATGGCAAAGTAAAGTCCGCTCAACAAAAAAATCGTTCCCCTTCATATACTCGTCAAAAATTTCAAGGTAGCGTTCAAACCCCGAATCTGGGTTGTTTTGGCAAATGGACTGGTGCTCCTTCCCAAACAAATCTTCTCTAAATCCCTCAAAATTTAGCGAGCTAAACATTGCGAAGTTGTGAAGCCAATCCGCCAGCATTCCAGCTTTGCGGCTTTGAAGATACTGCCGACGCCATGTTAGTGGATTAAGGCTAACATCGGCACGCGGCTGGCAGTAATTGCGAGTTGCAAGCATGGCGACGTAAAGCAGATGACGATATGCGCCCTTGGTTTGATCGTTCATGCGTTAGTCAGTCGTGAATGCGAATTCGCCATTCGTCATTCGGATTTTTCCTCACGGCACCGGCAGCTCGTCGAAAATCTTCTGGACGACCGTTTCGCTGGTTTTTTCCTCGGCCTCGGCTTCGTAGGTGATGGCCACGCGATGGCGCAGCACGTCCATGCCAATGCTCTTCACGTCCTGTGGCGTCACATAACCGCGGCCTTTCAGGAACGCATACGCCTTGGCCGCCAGCGTCAGGTTGATGGTCGCACGCGGCGATGCGCCGAGCTGGATGAAATCTTTCACCGCGATTTTGTAATGGTCCGGGTCGCGCGTGGCGCAGACCAGGTCCACAATGTAATCCTTCACCTTGTCGTCCACATAGATGTCGTTGATGACTTCGCGGGCTTTGAGGATGTCCTTTGGGTCAACTACCGCGTGCGTCACGGGCGTGCCACTCGTGCGCGCCATTAAATCGAGGATTTGCCGTTCCTCGTCGCGCGACGGGTAACCGATTTTCAATTTCAACATGAAACGGTCCACCTGCGCTTCCGGCAACGGATATGTGCCTTCCTGTTCGATGGGATTCTGCGTGGCGAGCACGAGAAACGGTTCCTCCAATTTGAACGTTTGTTCGCCGATGGTGACCTGTTTTTCCTGCATCGCTTCGAGCAAGGCGCTTTGCACCTTGGCCGGCGCGCGATTGATTTCGTCGGCCAAAATGAGATTGGCAAAGATTGGCCCTTTGCGCGTGCTGAAGCCGCCGGATTGCGGATTGTAAATTTGCGTGCCGATGACGTCGGCGGGCAGCATGTCCGGCGTAAATTGCAGCCGGGCGAATTTGACGCGGATGCAATTCGCCAGCGATTTGACGGCGAGCGTCTTGGCCAGGCCGGGCACGCCTTCGAGCAGGACGTGGCCGTTGGCGAGCAGCCCGATCACGAGTCGCTCGGTGAGATAGTTCTGGCCGACAATGACCTTGCCGAGTTCGTTAAACAGCGGGTGCGTAAACGCGCTCGCTTCCTTGACCGCTTCGTTGATGGCGTTGATTCCTGTGCTCATGTATTCTAATCTCGTTGTAAACGAAAATCTGACAAATCATTCCCGGCCGTGTTCAACCGAGAACATCCAAATTTCAAGCACCAACATCCAGAGAAATTCCAACCTTCAAGCTACAAATATCCCACACTCGAAAACACCGCGATCCGTCTGGAGCTTGAAGTTTACTGCTTCTCTGGAGCTTGGATGTCGGCGCTTGGAACTTTTACGCACCCGGCAAAACGTCAATCTGTGTCGTTTTCAACCAGCCGATTTTTCCCGTGCTGTCCCTGACCTGCACCCAGCCGCTGTGCCGGTCCATGACCGCCAGTTCCGCGCCGTCGTGCGCCGTGAATGCGCTTTGTGCTTCGTCGAAGGGCCCGCTGCGCGCCGTCGCCTCCGGCGAAACCACTACGGCGGTTTCCATGGAAAAATGTTCCGCCGCTTCCAGAGCGAATGCCGTACCGGACAAAAGAGTCAGCAATGCGGAAGTGAAAATCGCGCGGCGTAGCAATAGTGGCACGGGCATCCTGCCCGTGAGTTTCTCATTTGCGCCAGACGGGCGGGACGCCCGTGCCACTTGTGCCGCCGCGAGCGACAGCAGCGTCGCCCAGAACGCGCCGGCCGCCAGCAGCGTCCATTCGTTGAGTGTCAACTGGCCGAGCCATTCCCGCCAGCGGCTTTCGCGAACCGTCGCGCCCTGGACCTGGTTGCGGACGAATTGCAGGTTGGCGCGGATTTCCGCGTCGCGCGGCGCCAGCAGCGCGGCCTGGCGATAGGCGGCGATCGCCCGGCCGAGATTGCCCGCCTTGAATTCCGCATTCGCGTAATTGAAAAGGAGTGCGGCTGACTGTCCGCCGTTGTGCAGAATTGTTTTGTAGATGTCCGCCGCGTTGGAAAATTTCCCCTCGGCGTAAAGCTTGTTGGCCCCGGCGAAATCCGCCGTGACATCCGCCGCCAAAAGGTTTCCGGCAAAAACCAGCGCACAAATAAAGATCCAAAAGCGCCAGAGGGCTGGCGCAGTCCAAAACGCTTCGCGGGCAATTCCCGCACCGTAGAACGCGCCAGCGTCCTGGAGCGCGGCGGCCCTCCGCCGCTTTTTTATTCGGCAGACAGAACATGCAAAACAGCTTTTCATGCCTTCAACTCCTGAAGTTCGCCGATGACCTTTTCAAATTGCGCGGCGACCGAATTCAATTCGCTGGTGCCGCGGATCGGCGCGTAACGCGCCTGGTTGCACAACTGGAACAGTTCGCGCAGGCCGTCCACCACCGGCTCCGGCGCAGCGAGCGGCGCCAGCCGTTCCTCAATCACCGCTTCGGTAATGGACGACGCCGGACAATCCAGCCGTTCGCCGAGCTGCTCCTGCAACAAGCGAAACAGCGTGGCGAAAAATTCATCCGGCTGGTTCTGTTCCGCGTATTTTTTCAAGTCATCGGTGCCGCTGGCGATGATCTGTGCCACAGCCCGTTGTCGTCGCAAACGCGGATTGTTGGCCAGGTTATCCGTGCGTTTGCGCCACACAAACGCCGCCAGCAACGTCAGCACCGGCAAACTTTGCAGCGCCAGGAACGCGGGCCGGGTCACCAGCGGAGAGCCGGCTGGCACGGGCGCCCCCAACTCTTCTTTGATGGGCAAAATGTCCTGTGGCGAAGATGGATTTTGCGCGCCGGCGGTATTCGCGGCGGCGATGGCCGGCACGGCAGCCATCCCGGTGGAACGGACGGCGAGTGGCACGGAAGATTGTGTGAGCGTGTGATAATTTCCGTCGTCGGGATCGAAAAATGAGAAGGAAAATTGCGGCAATTGGCGAACGTCCGTGTTTTGCGGCGAAACAATTTCTTCAAAGGTTTTACTCCCTTCCAGGCCAAGCTGGTCCGACGGTTCAACCTTTGATGTCGGCGGATAAACTTTGAAATTCAGCCATGCCGGCTGGCCGGGCAGCGCGATGGAATCCAGCGCCCCGCGACCGGAAATCTGGATGTGCAGGGTGATGGGATCACCCATGGCAACATTCGTCGGCCCGGCAGTGGCGATCATTGTGAAATGGCCGATGGCCCCGTTGAAATCCGCGGGCCGGCCTTCCGCCGGCAGCGGCAGCGATTGGACTTCGATGGCATCCGTGGCCAGCGAGACCCGTTTTTGTTGGCCACTGTTGAAGAACTGCCGGAAAACCGGGTCACCGCCCTGCTGATCGGACGGCAACACCACGATCATCTCGGCGGTGAACGGGCCAAGATTCAAGTCGCCGGCTTTCAAAACCGTCAGCGCGATGTAAAGCGGGATGACCGTGTAACTGTGGTTGCCAATCCGGGTGCGATATCTTCCGCCTTGCGCACTCTTGCCGAGAATGAATCCATCGGCGGGCTGGGCGGTAAACTGGAAGTTGCCGAAATTCTGCACGTCATCGCGCAAATAAATCTGTAGTTGCGCGGCGAGCACCTGCCCGACATAGACCTTTTTTTGCGGCAACACCATTTTCATAAATGCCACCTCGTTGCCGGAATTGATGGCCGCCGCGGAAGGGCCCGCGACTTTTTGTACGGTCAAGGTGAGCGGCTGGCTGGTCAAACGCTGGCCGTTCATTTCGGCCGTCATGGCCGGGATCACAAATTGACCGTCGTGTTGTGCGGTGACGGAAAAGGTGACGGTGACGGTCGAACTCATCGCGCCATTGACGATGTTGACACTTTGGGAAGTGCCGATCTGGGAGATTTGCAGGCCGGGGACGCTCGGTGTCGGCACATTTTTCGA
>DATNHI010000053.1:0-1032 GCA_035605035.1 Verrucomicrobiia bacterium | reverse complement strand
GACAATGAGGTAAAGGGCAACGACGTCGTGCTGTTCATGAAGGGCACGCCGCAGTTCCCGATGTGCGGCTTCTCCGGCCAGGTCGTACAGATCCTGGATTACCTGGGCGTGCCCTATAAAGGCCTCAACGTGCTGGAAAATGACGACCTGCGCGGCGGCATCAAGAACTACTCCAACTGGCCGACCATTCCGCAGCTTTACGTCAAGGGCGAGTTCGTCGGCGGCTGCGATATCGTGCGCGAAATGTTCCAGGCCGGCGAACTGCAATCGCTGCTCAAGGACAAGGGCGTTCCGGTCAAGGAAACGGCGCAGGCTTGAACGCCGCGCCGGCCGGTTTCAGCAACATCTTAGTGGAGCATGATCTTTTCCGAAAACCGGTATCCACCCTCGGCAAGTCCGAGGGCAGGCTTTTTCGGGATCATGCTTTAACGCATGCGGTTGCTGAGCAGGATCACCAGCGCCAGCACGATCGCCAATCCGACCAGACTCTGCGCCGGCAGAGCGGCGGCGAATTTCATGACATTGTCGGCGACCCCGGAAACGAATACGCCGGACGAATCCGGACCGAGAATCAAATAAATCAGGATGACGGACAGAACCGTCAAAAATCCGATTTCGACGAAGGCCCAAAGGTACTGCTTGGCCTTTTGCAGATAGTCCAGCATCGCACCCGAACCCGGTTTTGGCTGGCGCCTGATCTCATCCGAAAATCGCCATCTGCCTCGGAGCTAGTCCGAGGCAGACTTTTTCGGGATCATGCTCATGCGTTGGGCGGCAGGTTGCCTCGCCACCCAACGCTGTTTTGATCATGCGTGACGGTTGTGCCGGACAGGCAGCGGTTCAGGCCGTTTTCCGTCCCGCGAACAGCCACAAGATGATGCCCAGCGTGATCAGACCCACCAGGCCGGCATCACCGAGCGATTTGACGAGCGCCATGATGTTGGCCGTGACATTGCCGAAGAACGGCAGGTTTGCCCCGACCAATAGCGCCGCGACGATCGCCAGCGCCAACAGCATTAGCCCGATCTCCGT
>DATNHI010000052.1:0-2009 GCA_035605035.1 Verrucomicrobiia bacterium | reverse complement strand
TCCTTCGCTGTTTCAGACCCCGGAGCTTTTTTGCCACGCGCGGATTTAGCGGACGGCACGCTCAAATCGCGCACGGTTGGCTCCGGCACCGGCTGCATATCCGCGCCCAGCCCGGAGCGTGCGACTTCCTCCTGCAATTTCTTTGCCTGTTTTTCCAGTTCGCGCGCGCGGCGGTCGAGCGCGGTTTCCTCGGCGGCTGCGCCTTTGGCAACTTCCGGTTTTTCAAACCACCGTCGCACCCAGTCGCCGAGGCGGAAGTCTGTCAGGAACAGGAGGCTGATGAGATAAAGTGTTGCATAAACGATGGTCGCGCCGACAGCCCCGAGCATCCAGAAACCGTAGTCATAGGTGAAGTAACCGAACCAGCCGCCCGCGCTCGGCGCATTAATGTTGACGCACAATTGTCGCAGTGGCCGGTTCAGGATGTGCAGCAAGCCGGTCAGTGACAGCATCATCACGACACCCCAAACAAGCGACCAAATGCGCCGCTCGCGCAGGTAGCCAAGGAAATTGAACAAGTAGCCCAGCCCGAACGCCGCCAGCAAAAATGGGAGGACAAAACCCCCGAGGCCGAAGAGGAAAAACGACGCATACGCCACGTGCGCGCCGAACGGCCCGATCCAATTATGAATGGGCTTGTTCGGCGGCGTGTGGATGAAAGCAAGGTCACCGCGGTCGAACGAAACTTGCGCGACCAGCAGCAGCATCGCCGCCGCCAACAGCGCGACGCCGATGATGTCGTTCAAGCCATTGCCCGGACCCGCTGGCGTTTTGCGTGACACGGCGGCAGACTAGCGAAATCGCGCGGCGACTTCAAAGTTGAAATTTGGTTCTGCCAAACAGGAATCCAATTTTTCGCATTAGTAATTGCTTCCTGTGCGCCGGCAAAAGTACCGTGAAAATCATTCCGCCCGCGAATCCGCCACCGTCGCTCGAATTGCCTGGCGATCTTGCGGAGCGAACACGACGCTCTGACCCGCGTCAACCTTAAGGCTTTGTCGGCCAGTAGTGATTGTCAGCGAGCAACCAGCGGTAGCGCTCAATTTTATCGAGTAGCGGCTTGTGTCAGCGGTCGAAACGTTCCGCGGCAGGTTTTCGAAAATCGGGAGATAGAAGAAGCGACCTTTCCCTCCGGTTTTGACCAACGGCTGGCGGTAGGTAATGACCGCCGGGGTGTGCCTGCGGACCAATTCTCCCATGCCATCAATACGAACGAGCAGACAACAAAAATCAGGGTCTTGCATCTCTCGAAATCCTACCCAATCGGGTCGCGTAAAGATCTCGAATGGCCTTTGATCTCCGTTCTGGTAAAGCATAGCGAAGGCATTGACTGGCATTGCCTGTTTCTCAAAAAAGACTTTTAACGCAACCGCTTTCTCAAAGGTTTCTTTATTTTTAGGCCGGATGATATTGAGCATATTCGTGCCAAACGCGTTCCAGAATGCGACAACGGTCGGGTCGTCGGAAGTCTGTTGCGGGAACCAAATGGGAAGCTGCATAAAAGTTTGTTCCACTTCCTTGCCTGAATCCTTCAAATCCTGCGCGGAAAAAGTGAAGGTACCTTTGAACGCAGCCTCGTAAAGTGACACCGTTGCCTCCAACCGTTCCGAAGAGATATACACGTGAGCCGGAAGCGGTCCGGGAATCGGGTTACCACCGGCTGCGCAAGCGAACAACAGAATGACAATAACGCTCGTTTTCCAGTTTGATTGTTTCATGTGGTTGGGCGGTAATGTTGTTGGCGGTGAAAGTGTGTGATTTGTACTTAATGGTCACGGCGGGCCGGCTTTCCGGTAATCGCCGCGGCTGAAATATTTTTCCAGCCAGACGTAGAGGCAGATGAAGAGATAACGGCTGCCCATTTCCTTGATTTTGAACTTGGCGATGCCGGCGTGCCGGTTGCGCCATGTGATGGGCATGACGGTCCAACTGAATCCCCGGACGATGGCCTTCAACGGCAATTCCACCGTGAGGTTGAAATGCGGCGAGATCAAGGGTCGGCAACCGTC
>DATNHI010000051.1:0-1064 GCA_035605035.1 Verrucomicrobiia bacterium | reverse complement strand
CCGCTCACCAGCAAAATCATCGCCGGCAAAATCGGGGAGCAGCCATATTACGACGTGGCCGACGGCGCGCTGGTGATTTGTCTGGCACGGAAGCTCACCCTGGAAACCTTGCGCGGCCTTATGGCGCGCAAACCGAAAGGGGTCATCTGTCTGGACATCGCCTTTGCCGGCAACGACCAGCTTAAAGCCAACATCGTTCTGGAAATGAAATCCCACGGCATTGAATTTCACACGTCGTGAAAATGAAATTCGACAGCAACCAGGATTTCCAGTTGGACGCCATCCGGTCGGTCGTGGACGTTTTTGCCGGCCAGCCGCCCATGCGGGCGTCGCTGCAATGGCAGAGCGACGTGTTCGCCGGTGAACTGCTCACGGAAATGGGCGTCGGCAATTCGCTGGTATTGAGCGACGACGCCATCCTGAACAACGTCCAAAAAATCCAGACGGAAAACGGGCTGGAGCCGGAGACGGAACTGGCGGGCCTGAATTTCTCCGTCGAGATGGAGACCGGCACCGGCAAGACCTACGTTTATCTGCGGACGCTGTTTGAACTAAATGCTCGCTACGGCTGGAAGAAATTCATCATCGTAGTGCCCAGCGTGGCGATTCGTGAAGGCGTGTTGAACACGATTGCGCTGACGAAAGAACATTTTCAATCGCTCTACGGCAACGCGCCGCTGGATTCGTGGGTGTATGATTCGGCGCAAGTATCCAAGCTGCGGCAGTTTTCCGCCAGTAACCAGATGCAGTTGATGGTGATGAACATTCAGGCGTTCGACAAAAGCAGCACCGTCATCCAGAACACCAAAGACCAGATGAACGGGCGTCGGCCCATCGAATTCATTCAGCACGCCCGGCCCGTGGTGGTCGTGGATGAACCGCAAAATCTGGCTACGGAACTGCGGACGAAAGCCATCGAAAGCCTGAATCCGCTCTGCACGCTGCGGTATTCGGCGACGCACAAGGATTATTTCAATCTGGTTTACCGGCTCGATCCGGTGAAAGCCTACGATTTGCGGCTGGTCAAACGCATCGAGGTGGATTCGGTCGTGGACGGCGGCGAT
>DATNHI010000050.1:0-4337 GCA_035605035.1 Verrucomicrobiia bacterium | reverse complement strand
AAAACGCGCATTACGGTTTTGTCTGACGGGCTACCGATTTGACAGGAGATTTGCCAGAAGGCATCATTTGTGGCAAATCGCTGCGAGCGGTTTCATTGGCTTGGAATGGGTAGTGAAACACAGGAAACGCAAACTGCACTTATATACACTTTTATTGCAATGGTTTTGTGGGCTTCTGAAGGTGATTGAAGTGGAGCCAATGAGTGGGATCGAACCACCGACCTACGGTTTACGAAACCGTTGCTCTACCGCTGAGCTACATTGGCTTAAAACCACTGAAAACAATATTGTTCTCTGCCGTTATCCTCGCTGACCTGCAAATTTCCTGCCTGTTCAATTTCTGCCTGCTTGTTTTTCAGCGATGAAAACAACATTCACAAACCCAGCAACCGTTATTTTGGGTATGTCCGGTTCCATGGCAAGTTAATTCGCCGACACCTCATCACCAACACCGACCCGGCGCACTCGAAATGGTCGGGCTACGCCTCGATTTACTGGTCCGACTCGAATGCCGACGGCCGGCAGGACAGCAGCGAGGTTTGCCGCATAAGTGGCAAGGTGGATTCCGTGCGGCTGCCCAAGCAGGCGTATTACGTTTATCGCGTCATGCAAAACGATCAGCCGGACGTTCATATGATCGGCCACTGGAATCATCCGACGAACACGGTGAAAACGATTTACGTTGCGGCAAACCATTGCGGCCGGGTCGAGCTGTTCGTAAACGGAAGATCGGTGGGCGCGACTAACAAACCTTGCGATTTCGTGGACACCTTCAACGGCGAAAACAAAAATCTCGGTAACACTGGTTACATCTACGCTTTTCCGGTCGTTCACTTTGAACCCGGCATTATCAAGGCCATCGGCAACGCGTGGAGACGCCGAGAAATGGACATGGCCCAACCAGGACCGGTTTGCGAGGATAAGATTGAAGCCGCCGGCGCAGCCAAAGCCATCAAGCTCACCGTTCACACCGACCCGAATGGTTTGCAGGCCGACGGCTCGGACGTGGCCTTTTTCGACGTGGAAGTGGTGGACGCGCGGGGACGGCGTTGCCCGACCGACGAGGCGCGGGTGGATTTCAAGCTGGACGGCCCGGCCATCTGGCACGGCGGCTACAACAACGGCATCACCAATTCGATCAACAACCTTGATCTGGACACGGCACGCGGCATCAACCGCGTCACCATCCGCTCGGCCCTTCAGCCCGGTACGATTGCCTTGACGGCCACGCGCAAGGGGTTGGAACCCGCCACCGCAAAAATCGAAGCCCGTCCGTTTGAAATCACGGACGGTCTGATGCCGTGACCCATCTAGCCAGAACAGATGAGGGACTGAAGTTGTCCAAATCTGGCAGGATAATGGATGATGCCAGACTGCCCGCCAAAAGCCGTGCGACTTCGCCTGCGCTTGCAAGATCACTGAATTCAAGCCCGGTTGATTGAGTTAAAGTTTTCTACGCCGAAACCAATGCTGGACTTCGACGAAAAAATCTGGCCATCATAAATGGCCAAAACCTATGCCCGACTTGAAGCCACTCCGCGAAGCCATCATCAGCGGCGACGCCAAAACCGCCAAAGCCACCACCGAAGCCGCCCTCGCCGCCGGCATCGAGCCCATGAAACTGGTCCAGGAATATATGATGCCGGCGATGGCCGAAGTGGGCCATCGTTTTGAGTGCAATGAATATTTCGTGCCCGAACTCCTGCTCGCCGCCCGGGCCATGAAGGCCGCGCTCGAACTCGTTCGCCCGCTGCTCGCCGCCGGCGGCGCCAAAGCCGCCACGCGCGTCGCGGTCGGCACCGTCAAGGGCGACCTGCACGACATCGGCAAAAATCTCGTCGCGGCCATGCTCGAAGGCGGCGGCTACGAAGTCATTGACCTGGGCGTCAATGTGTCGCCCGAACAATTCATTTCCTCAGTCAGAGATAAAGGCGCTCACATCGTTGCCATGTCCGCGTTGCTAACGACGACCATGCCGGCGATGAAGACAACTGTCGAAGCGTTCAAACAAGCCGGCGTACGCGCACAGGTAAAAATTCTGGTGGGCGGCGCGCCTATCACTCAGAAATACGCCGACGAAATCGGCGCGGACGGTTACAGCGAAACCGCCGCCGGCGTCGTCAGCATCGCGAAACGCGCTCTGAATTGAACCGGTTGGTCAAACTTGACTTCAACTTGCAAGCCACCCCGTACCAACAGCTCACTATCCAGAAGCCGGACGACCTGCTTTTCGGTATTGCGCCCAAACCGCTGACCACCCGCCGCGGCATGGTCATTGGCGGCGGGCAGGTTTATCCGGAATTGAACTTCACGTTGCCGCCGATGTTCGTGGACGCGAACACCATGCCGGAAGTACGCCAGCATTACCGCGACATCATCACCGGAGCCTGCCGGCGCGCGGTGGAGCTGGAAGCGCCAGGGTTGGTGATCGAATTCGAGACCCTGCCGCCCATGACGGAAAACCCGGCCTGGGGCATCGAACTCACCCGCATCCTGCTCGACGGGATGGAGACCGCGCATGCGAAGCACGGCTTGAAAAGCGTCCTGCGCATCACCCCCAACGACACCCGCGAAATGGAACGCCCGCCCCGGATGCGCAGCGGCAAACTCTATGAGGCGATGCTCCAGACGTTCGACGGCTGCGCCGCGGCGGGCGCCGAGTGGTTGAGCATCGAATCGGTCGGCGGCAAGGAAATCCACGACGAAGCGCTGATGATGTGCGACATCCGCGCCGTGATTTTCGCCCTGTGCGTGCTGGGCGTCCGCGACATGCGGTTCTTGTGGACGGAACTGAACGCCATCGCGAGCAAGCACGGCGCGCATTGCGCCGGCGACACCGCCTGCGGCTTTGGCAACACCGCAATGGTGCTGGCCGAACAGAAGATGATTCCCCGCGTCTTCGCGGCGGTCGTCCGCGCGGTGTCGGCGGTGCGGACGCTGGTCTGCTACGAATGCGGCGCGGTCGGGCCGGGCAAGGATTGTGGTTATGAAAACCCCATTTTGAAGGCCATCACCGGTTTCCCGATGGCGATGGAAGGCAAGACCGCCGCGTGCGCGCACTCGAGTCCGCTCGGCAACATCGCCGCCGCCACGTGCGACACCTGGAGCAACGAATCCGTGCAGAACATCAAACTGCTCGGGGGCATGGCGCCGACGTGTTATGTCGAGCAGCTCATCTACGATTGCCGGCTGATGAACCAGGCGCTGGCCGACGGACGCGACGCCGCGCTGCTCTTCCGCAAATGGCTGGTCAATTCCGACGCCGGTCTCGATCCGCAGGCGTATGTCCTCACGCCCGAAAGCGCGCTTGCCATCGCGGAGGCGATTGTGCAGGCGCCGAACCCGGTGGCCGCGGGCAAGGCCGCCGCGCTGACCGCCGTCCGTTTGCTTCGCGAAGCCCATCAAGAAGGCCGGTTGAAAATTCATCCGCGTGAAATCCCCTGGCTGGACCGCATCCAGAAAGCCGTCGAAACCATTCCGGCGAACGAATCCGAATTCATCGGCGAGATGATGGGGGCGGTGGATGCCACAAAGTTTGTCGCCGGCGATTACAACCTTTGAAGTGATATGTACTCAAATTGCTTGGCATAACGCTTACAAATATTCCAATATCAAGATTCCCTGATCCAGACAAAGATATGAAACCAACAAACAGCACCTCAATGATTCTTGGCGCGGCCACGCTCGGCCTGCTGCTGGCGCCGTGGGTAGCACGAGCCGGCGACGACACCACGTTGCCGCTTTATCTCAAGGACGGCGACAACGTCTGCTTCTATGGCGACAGTATCACCGAACAGCGATTTTACGGTGTGGATGTGGAAACTTTCGTCCGCACGCGCTTTCCGAATCTGCACGTGAAATTCGTCAACTCTGGCGTCGGTGGCGACAAGGTCACCGGCGGCTGGGCGGGCCGGATTGATCCGCGGCTGGAGCGCGACGTTTTTCCGTTCAAGCCGAACGTCGTCACCATCATGCTCGGCATGAACGACGCGCAATACCGCGCGTTTGACCCGCGGATTTTCGAGGTTTATTCCAACGGTTACGAACACATCATCCAGTCGTTGCAAAAGCATCTGCGCGGCGTGCGCATCGTCCTGATCGAGCCGTCTCCCTACGATGACGTGACGGTGCCGCCGAAATTTCCGGACGGTTACAACGCGGTGCTGTTGCGTTACTCGGCGTTTGTCCGCCAACTCGCCGCCGAACACCGCCTCCCATACGTGGATCTCAATACACCGTTGGTGGACGTGATGAAGAAGGCTCAGACCGAAAATCCCGGGCTGGCGCACCAGGTGATTCCCGACCGCATCCATCCCTCGCCGGCGGGCGAACTGGTG
>DATNHI010000049.1:0-5089 GCA_035605035.1 Verrucomicrobiia bacterium | reverse complement strand
CACCCGCTGGTGACCCCGCCTTACCGTGACGCTCCGCTTGTGTTTTCGGCACGCTTCTGTGGTGACTCCACTTCGGTTACGACGATTTCAAGAATCATCGGCTGACCTTCCGTGATCAGATTTCGTTGGCTGCTTGGCAACTTGGCGAGCAGCGATAATTCCATCCGCTGCATGACCGTTTCAATTCGCCGCAAATGATGCCCGCGAATCGAAACCTCATGTGCGGCGAAGACCAGCTTGAGATTTTGCTCGCCTCCGCCACTGGTCAATTCCGCGAACATAAATTGATCGTGCGGCAACAGCAGTGAACGCTCTGGCGAAACCTCAATGCGTAATGCCTCGGCGTTCGGATCGCTGGCCCAACATTCGGGTGTTTTTGTGCTCATATTTTTGTATGGTTTGATGTTTTGGTTGATGTTGTTGAGCCGAATGGAGGCGGAAAATTCGTTCGGCGGCTCGACGACCGAAGCGAATAAGATAACCGTGCAGCCGATTCCAAAGCAGATGCTGTCCGCGCGGGACAGAACCGACCGCAAATTCCATCGCCAGTGGCCGATGACCGGAGCGGGTGATATTTTCACGAAGCTGCTGCTTGTCCGGCGTGAAAATGCGAATGCCGCGCCGCCCGCGCGAAATGGTCACATACCATTGTTGGGCGTTGGTTGCCGGCTTGACCGTCGAATCGGAAAACAGGACATAATCCACGGTTTTGCCCTGTGAACCGTAGGACGTGACCGCGTAGCCGGGAAGAAATTCACGGAATGATTTGTCCAGGACGCGGCCATCCGTCAGTTCAACGCCGAGATCGGCGCGAACAGATTTCACGGTCACGAGTTCACCGTTGGTGACGAGCCCGCCTGAAGCCAGTTTGCGATTGGCCTTGAGATGCAGACGGTCCCCATCAGCGATGAAAATCTCGCGCGCCTGGCAGACCGTGATTCGGTCGAGCAATTGGTTCGAGACCATCACGAATTTCCCGCCGACTTCAACAAGCACGCTCGATTTCAAAATTCCCGCCAGCTTGCCTTTCGCGCCCGGTTGGGCATTGCGGACTTTCTGATTGAAAACAATGACGGCATCTTGCGGATAGAAACGCATATCGCGCTTCTGTGCGTTGGTGAGGTCCATTCTCTCCAGTGCTTGAACAGCCGAGTCAGCCGCGCCAAGCAATCCTTTGCCCTTCAACGCATCACGCACGCGCGAATTGACGTGATGCACTTCACCCCAAGTTTGCGAGACGACGACCGCCGAAGCGTTTTGCTCCGCGAGCCGGAGATATTCGTCGGCGAGCTTGTCTGCTTGTTCACCAATGCCACACGCGACAATCGCGCCCATTTTGTCGAGGCGTTCAAATGAATCGCCTAACTTGCCAGCCGCAGCCGCTTCCACCGCGTTTCGATACAGCCTGATGCGCTTGCGTTCCTCATCATCACGACCGAGCGCCGGGTCTTGGCGGCGAATCTTGTGCAGTTCAATCGGCTTCACACCGGCATGACGTTCAATGGCAAGCAGCGCATCCGAAGCCTCAACCGCGCCATGTTGTCGCGTGTCGCCGGAAAGAACCAACCGACCGTGTCGCTCATGGATCAATCGGACAAGCTCCAACATCTGCCGCCCGCCAATCTGCCCCGCTTCGTCCACCACGATCACGGCGCTGTCAGCCAGTTCACGCTTGATGAGAAAATTGGCGACCGTTGTTGGCGTCGGAAACCCGGCCTTGTCCATTTCCACGACTTGCTGACGTTGTGGCGCGAGAACGACCACGCCCCGGCCCGACTGCCGCAGTTGCTCCACCAGTTCGCGCAGAACAAAACTTTTGCCCGTTCCCGCACCGCCGCGAAAAACAGAAACGCCATTTGTCGAACGCAGCAAGGATTCGAGAGCTTGTCGTTGTTCATTGTCGAGTTGCGGATTCGCCGGACGGGGATTCGCAACCAGCGGGAGACAATCACCGACGCCCTCTTTCGCAGTCTGGACGATTTCCCATTCGCGGAGGAGAACTTCACGCAGGGTCACTTCACCTGGACGCGCTTCGTCCCGGATATAGCCACGTTGCTGGGTGAATTCCTTGAGTTCGGAAACGGAAAAATTCTCACCACGCGCCCGGCCCAATGCCTCCTGCCATAACTGACATTCCAAAACCACCGAGTTCCGGTCGAACAAATGTTCCTCCGCCCATTGCACAGCTTCATTGACGGACGTGCGATTTTCACTAGACGCAGTTGGCATGGGTTGGCCGCAAAGACGGCTGAAGATTTGTCGCTCCTCTCGCGTCAATTGCGACTCCCACAATCCGTTCAATTCGTCCCGGCTCAAGTCGCGCTGCTTTCGCGCCCTCTCTGCCGTTGCCAACAGCCTGCGCGTGGCCATCACATCGCCGCCTGCAAGTTCCGGCTTTTCGTCCAGCAATTTTGCCATTGCCTGGTCAATCTCTGCACGCCGTTTCGAGAATCGTCTGCAAAGTTCGTCCGATATTCCTTCGATTTGGAAATCACCACGCGCGCGGTTTTGAATCCGATACCCGAACCCCCGCAACTCACGAGCGAGTTCGTGATAATAGGCGTTCTCGGCAAACTTTCTGGCACGCAACAGTTCATAATTCTGGAGAGCTTTCCAGCGGTTTTCGACTGGATCAAAAGTTGCATTGAAGACAATGCAGTGGGTGTGGACATGGGGATCGAGGGCGCGTGACGTGTCGTGGGTGAACAGCGCGGCGGCAAAATTACCAGTCAACCGGTCGGTTTGCGCGCCATCAAGACGAATGCGGGTTGCTGTAAAAGCCTCAAACTCTTGCAAAGCCGAACGCACGGCGCGGGCATGTGCTTGGAGTATTCGTTCGTCTTTGCCGAGAAACGCCGCAAGCGAAACCGACTTTGGCGGTGAGAACGTGAAGTCAAAGAAAATCCGCCGGTTGGCCGTGTTTTGGCCGCTTTCAGTCCGCGTTGTGTTCAACCGCTGTGTCAACGTCTCACCGGAAGACGGATGCTGATTTTCACACAGCCGCAGGAATTCCTCCGCGCGGACTTTGCCGGCCAATCCAAGTTTTTCCGCGCCCAATCCAATCCATTCGCCGGACACCCGTTGGCCTTCATCATAGTAATCACCAACGCAAAGATGTTCTTTGAAATAATCTTCGGCGTTTTTGAGATTGTATTGCGTCTTGGCCGTGACCATGCAACGGACATTATCAGGACTGTCCGCGAATCATGTGTAGCTGATACATCTTCGCGCACTTGATTTCTGGTGAACTGTCGCCATGAAAACGAGTGCGACACTGAAGTCTGGTAAGCGACTCTGGGGAATTTACCACACCGACCGCGAATACGCCCGTGAGTTGGGTGATCCACTTCGCACGGTCGTTGAAGCGCCCACTAAACTCATTGCCGAGGAATCCGCCGCGCAACTTGGATTCGGTGATCCGTGGGCGCATCCAGTTAATTCAGTAGAGGCACGGCACGCACAGTGGCTTCACAAACGTCGCCCAGGACACCGGCAAGAACTCGCGCACAAAACATCTCACGGCATCCACATCTGATTATGCAAACACCAACCACCGCACAAATCCGCACCGCCATCGAGGTGCTAAAAAAACTTGGCGAACGTATCAATACCAACGCCGGAGATTCCGTGATGCAATTGTCGGAAACTCCAAATAGTGCTCACCACGCCGGGCAAATTGAAGTGGGAGCAATTGAACATACTACCCGCATTGAAGCCGTCGCCAATCAATTGAAGCAATGGCGAGACGAGTTGGGCCAGGAATGCAGGCAATGTGTTTCTCATCATGTTTAAGACAAGGCACGCGTTACCCCTTGATTTCTCAAGGACTTTAGTCCGCGCGCTAGTCGCGACAGATGCTCGACATAACCACACAATATGAATTGTCCACAGCCACGAACGCGGCTCATCCGCGAACTTGAACAGTCCCCATCCGGGACGCGGAAGCGAATTGTCCGTGGCCACAAACAATCCGTGTCCACAGACAGTCCGCGCCAAAAGGCGCATTCGCAAACAGTCCGTGGCCTTGCACAAGCACCGGCTTCAGTCGTCCGTGAACGTGCAACGGCAGCAAACGCGAATTGTCCACAGACAGTCCGCAGCCGTGGACAATCCACGTTCGCAAACTGGTCACGGACGCAATTTTTCCGCAATCGTGGCCCGGCAACGATTGATCCGCGTCACCGGATTGTCGTGTCCGCATGGGTTACGACCAATTTCCCGGTTTCCATCCAAATCATTTCGCCCTATGAACACATTCGATCCAGTTGAAGTCCGCAAAGCGGTCGCAGAATTTACACCGCGCCGGCCACAGAAGTTCCAGGATTTGGTCCCGGCGAAAGAGGTCATCGTTGAATTGCGACAGAAAGGCGGATCGTATCGTTCCATCGCTGAATTGCTAACCCTACACTGTTTGCCGACCAGCAAGACGGCCATCGCCATGTTTTGTCATCAGGTTCTTGGCGAAAACATCCGGCCACGCAAACGGCCAGCGCGGAAACGCCCGCCAACTCCGCTGCCAGCAATTGGGGGAGCAGCAACCACGGATTCAACGCCTACGGGCGAATCCAGCACACCGGCAGAACCTCTGCCAAATTCAGATGGCGGCGAAACATCACTCGCCCGTTCGCGCGGCCCGCGCATCGCTCAAGTCCGCAAACTCAATCCACAATCCAATGAAAAGACTGATTCTCATCCTTAATGGCAAAGGCGGCGTCGGCAAAAGTTTCTTCGCCGTCAATTTCGTCCAATTCCTCAAAGACAAGGGCATCGTCCATGTCGCAATTGACAGCGACAACGAGAACTCGACGTTGAAACGGTTTCATCCCGACACGCGGTTTCTCGATTTGAGCAAACGGCGTGACCTTGACGCCATTTTTTCCGCTCTGGCAAAGACGAATCTGGTCGTCGTGGATTGCCGCGCCGCATCCACCGACCTGTTTATTGATTTTTTTCACGAAATTGATTTGCCTGCCGTGCTTACCGCGTTAGACGCCAAGCTCACTCTGGTCATGCCGGTGAATCATGAATCGGACAGCGTTGATCAAATTCAACGAATGACCGATGAATTCAAAAACCGGTGCAATTACGT
>DATNHI010000048.1:0-18743 GCA_035605035.1 Verrucomicrobiia bacterium | reverse complement strand
TTGCCAGGACAGGCTGAAGCCTGAACTCCAACATTTTTGCCATGACCAAAATCATCATCACCGGTTCGAAAGGCCGCATGGGCCAGGCGCTGGTTGCGTGCGCGAAAAATTTTCGCGAGCTTGCAATCACCGGCCAGATTGACCAGGGCGACGATTTGCGCTCGTGCATCGGCAAAGGGGACGTCGTGGTTGACTTCAGTTCGCACGCGGCCACGGTGGACATCGTTTCGTTGTGCGCCGAAAATAAAAAAGCACTGGTCATCGGCACCACCGGGCATTCCAGCGATGAGAAATCACGCATCGCGCATCACGCGTTACGCATTCCCATCGTATTGGCGTCGAATTTTTCGACCGGCGTCAACGCCCTGTTCTGGCTCACGCGCAAGGCGGCGGAGATTCTGGGGCCTGGCTTTGATCTGGAAATCGTCGAAATGCATCATCGCCTGAAAAAGGATGCGCCCAGCGGCACGGCCAAAACGCTGGCGGAAATTCTGGCCGACGCACGCAAGCTGCAATTGGAGAAGGCGGCCCGGCACGGACGCGAAGGCATCACCGGCGAACGCACGAGTTCGGAAATTGGAATTCATTCGATTCGCGGTGGCGACGTGGTAGGCGATCACACGGTCATTTTTGCGAACGCCGGCGAGCGGCTGGAATTGACGCACAAGGCGTCGAGCCGCGACACCTTTGCCAGCGGCGCGTTGCGCGCGGCGCTGTGGGTCGTCAAACAGAAACCCGGCCTCTACGACATGCAGGACGTGCTGGGGCTGAAGTAATTTACGATTTATGATTTATGATTTCTCTCCTCTTTGTGCGTGATCAATCATCAATCATCAATCAACAATCATAAATGGTTTTTGTTGCTCTTGGCTCCAATCTCGGTGATTCGCGGCAAATTATGCTGGACGCAATGGCGCGGCTGCAAAATTTTTCCGACCAGCCGGTGCTTAAATCCTCATTGTGGCAAACGTCGCCGGTGGATTGTCCGCCGGGGTCGCCGAAGTTTGTGAACGCGGTCGTTGGCTTGGTGCCACGAAAAGATGAAACGCCGGAATCGCTGCTCAAAAAGCTCCAGGAAGTGGAAAATGAGTTTGGCCGTTCGCGGGGACATATTATAAACGAGCCGCGCACGCTGGACCTGGATTTGATCGCTTTCGGCACGGAGATACGGATTACGCCGGATTTGATTTTGCCGCATCCGCGGTCGCTGGTGCGGCGGTTTGTACTTCAGCCGTTGAGTGAGATCGCACCCGACCTGGTTCTGCCGGGGCAACCGCGAACGGTTTCGCAATTGCTTGACGAACTCAGAGGTGGAGAAGCAGTCTCGAAACTGCCAAGTGAATGAAGAACCCAAATTCGATTGGAGTGAATTATAGTCTCATTTTTTCTTCGGCGCAATCCTCGGCGCAATCCTTGGTTGTTCGTTGTGGGTATGGTTTACGGATGATAATTCCTGGCTTGTCGGAATGCTGTTCATTTGCGGTAGTGCGATTCTGGTCGGCTTGATTGCCGGCACTTTTACCGAGAGGTTTTGGGAGATCTTTAAAGATTGGTTTTCCTGGTTTTGGTGGTAATCGGCTTTTTTGATTTTTCTCGTCCCCGGTCCGTTTGTATTCGGGCGCGATGTGACAGTCGGTCGCGCCAGCGAGGTAACATCGGAATTGACGTTCAGCATCCGCGCGGCACGTAGATTTTATGGCGCCATTCGATGGTGCGGATTGTTCCAAAAATGGAACAAACTGTTGTCGAAGGTGAATTGCCAGGCGATGTAGCACTGAAAATCCACCGGCCCGTCAATGGAACGGCCCACCGAGAATAGCAGATGATGGTGCTCGCTCAAATCAATGACCGTGCCGAGGTTGAACGCGGTGCCGGTGTTGGGAAAGTCGGTTTGCAGGTCCGTCTGGTGATACACCTCCGCGCCGATGAGAACGTTGGGCAAAACCTGGTCTTGCAGCACGGCGCCGACAAAGCCCCAGTTTTCATTCCCATTACTGAAGGAGTTGATGCCATAACCGCCACCGCCGTAAATGGTCCATGTGCCCCAGCTTTTTTGCAGCCACACCGGCAGGAAGGCCTGCCAATGACCGTTGCCGAGATTGTCCGCGGCGCTGCCGGTGGGCACTTCGAGCAACGGGAAAATTCCGACTTGTGGCAGGTAATTCGTTTCCTGAATGAACCGGAATTTCACGCCCAGCTCGGTGTCGCCGTAACCGTAATGGGAACTGCCAGCGGGCGGCAGGTCGTAAGCCAGCGGCGCAATGAGATGAAGCTGCACGTTGGGAACGACGCCGTAGTTCAATTCGATATGCGGCGCGGTGCCCGACCAATCGCCGTCAAGCTTGGCGTCCTGGGAAGCGATATAAAATTCCCAATGCTGATATTCCACCGGCTCCGGATCGTCGGTGATAAAGGGCGGGCCGCCGTAAGCGTTTCCGGCGAGAGTCAGGCCGAGGGCTGTCAGTGAGGCAACAACGGGTGAGCGTCGGGCGGTTCGCATGGTGAGCTGGTTTTCAATCGGCGAACAAATAGAACCCGGTAATGATGAGGCCGCCCGCCACAATTCCCGCCGCGATCGTTGTAATCAAACGGTTGACGGCAATTTTCGGTCCCTGGCCGTTGTTAATTCTCGCGAACCACCAGCCGAAGACGGCAAAAAGGATGAGGATGATGGCGACATGAGTGACCCATTGATGACCGGTAATTTTCTGCATCGCGGCCGTGACGGTGTGGCTCTTTTCTTTCACGACCACCAGCAGCGCGTTGGCCACGCTGTTGAGCGCCAGAGATAACCCGAAGGAAATCGTGTATTTTGAGACGGCAGTGTTTTCCATGTTCATTCTCCGGTTTTTAATGTTGTCCCGCCAGCAACGCCACTTTCACTCCCATTGCGATGACTGCCCCGTGACCTTCGATCATCAAACCCAGCAACGCGATCACCGCCAGCGCCCCCAGAACCAGTCGGCGCGCCTCTTTATTGGCCGCGAGGTTGTTGGCGGCCGCGACGGGAAGGTAGGAGGCCAACAGCAGCAGCATGATGACCAGATGCTCCTTGGTCTCCATGAAAAAGCTATGGGCGAATGGCCACGGTCCTTTCAAAATGATGGCTTTGTCCGCAGGGTAAAACGTGACATACCAATAACCGCCAATCAAAAAGGCGAGCCACATGAAAATGGCCGCGGCCCAACTCAACCCTCTTATCCGGTTGAGGTTCGCTTCACTGGCGTGCAACACATCCACGAAAAGCCACACCGCGGTGATGATGCAGGCCACCCCGAACAGCACATGGAACATCAAAAGTATTTCGTTCATGTTTGTTTGCTTCCGGCGACGACCTCGTCGTAAAGCTCCTTGATTTGTTCCCGGACCAATTTAAGGACCTTTCTCCCCTTGACCGTCAGCCGGTAGTCCTTGCGCGCCCGCCGGCCGCTGCGCCGGTCGCTTCGGCAGTCCAGCCAGCCGCGCCGCTTCAGCCGGCCCAGCAGCGGGTAAAGTGTGCCGGGGCTGATTTCATAGCCGTGCTGGCGCAATTCGCTGAGAATCCATTGGCCGTGAATGGACTTCTCGCCGGCGTGGTGCAGAATATGCACCTTCCAAAAGCTCAACAGGATTTCCCGCCCAACCTCTTGCATTGTGATGTCACTTACGACCGCCGATGTCGAAAACCGATATACCCCACCTTTGTTTCCGTGTCAAGCATGGCCCCGGCCCTGCCGGATTCAAACGCTACGCGACGTTGAACGCTTTCCCGAAAACCCGCTTGTATTCCAGCGCGACGTAGCGGTCGGTCATGCCAGCGAGGTAATCGCACACGGCGCGGTACAGCCCGGTCTGGCGGCTCCGGCGGCGCGCGCCCTCGCCGATTTCGCGCGGGTGGGCGAGATAATACCGGAAAAGGCATTTCAGCATGCGCACGGCGCGCAGGTTCGGCTCATGCACGACGGGGTTGTAATAGAGATTTCTGTAGAGGTAATCGCGCAGTTCGAGATTCAACCCGCGGCGTTCGGGGCTGTATTGCACCAGCGCCTTCGGGAAGCGCCGCACGTCGTCGGCTGACTGAACGCCCGCCGCGCCAATGAGGCGTTCACTGTTTTCCACGACGTCCTGAATTTGCAGGTCAATGAGAGTGCGGATGATGAAGTAACGGCGGGATTCGTCGGGCAGGTCACCGTGTTCCTTTTTGACCAGCCGCGCGGCATGCGCCCAGAGGCGAACGTGGCGGGTCAATTCATTTTCAGAAAGCAACCCCGAGTCGAGGCCGTCGTCGAGGTCGTGGCTGTAATAGGTGATTTCGTCGGCGAGATTGGCGATTTGCGCCTCGAGCGAGGAATTTTTCGCAGCGAAGCCCTTGCGTCGTCCGGGATGGTCGTAGGCGGTGTAATGTTTGACCAGCCCTTCGCGGACCTCCCAAGTCAGGTTCAGGCCGGGGAAACCGGGATATTTTTGTTCGAGTTCCTCGACGATGCGAAGGCTGTGGCGGTTGTGTTCGAAGCCGCCGTGTTTTTTCATCAGGCGCGCGAGCGCGGTTTCGCCCTTGTGTCCGAACGGCGCGTGGCCGAGATCGTGCGCGAGGGCAATGGCCTCAGCCAGATCAGAGTTCAACCGCAGCGCGCTGGCAATGTTGCGCGCGACGGCGGCGACTTCGATAGTGTGCGTCAGGCGCGTGCGGAGATGGTCACCGGTGCCATTGAGAAAAACCTGTGTCTTGTATTCGAGCCGGCGGAAAGCGCGCGAATGGATGATGCGGTCGCGGTCGCGCTGGTAATGCGTGCGCCAGGGGGGCGGCGGTTCAGGATGCTCGTGTCCGCGAGTGTCGCCGCTGAACTGGGCAAAGGGCGCGAGAATTTGGCGTTCGATTTGTTCCAGTTCCTGGCGGGTGCGCGGCATGGTTCAATAGGTGACAAGTGACAAGCGACAGGTGACATGAAAAGCTCCCTGATGGCGAGCGGTTTTTTTCCCCGCCCCGGTCACCGGTCGCGTGTGACCGGTGACGTGTCATCTCAAACCGCCGCAATTTTTTGGAACGGGAATCCTTGTCCGTGAACCCGTTACGCAAACGTCACAAAAATAAGATAATATTCTCTTGACTATTTGTAAAAGTTGTAACAAGTTCGGTCCAATCCGGAAAAGGCAGACTGACGTGACGGGGCTTCTCGGGGAAAATGCCGATCCCGGAGGGTCGAGTGCGGAGGGGCACGAAACGAATCCCGGCTGTGAAGTGCGATCGGCCCTGACTCGGGAGAGGGAAATCATAAATCTCGTTGTTGAAATCAATCAACGGAGTCTGATTTAAATGAGGACAAAATGAAATCGTCAATCTTTTCCAAAGTTCCATGCTTCCACACCGTATTGGCCGTGGTGCTGTTATCGCTTGGGTTATTGAGTGCGCCGGCCCAAACGCAATGCGTTGATACCAATGTGCCGAAATATCTCCAACCGCCAAACCCGACGGGCTACGATGTTTTGAACAGCGGCCCTTGGGTGCTCGCGGACGATTTTATCTGCACGAACAGTGGGCCGATCACCGACATTCACATCTGGGGTTCGTGGTTGAACGATAACCATGGCACGATCACCAATTTCTGGCTGGGGATTTACGATGACGTGCCGGTCAACCCCAACAATCCCAACAGTCATCCTGGCAACCTGCTCTGGTCGGAGTCGTTCCCGATCGGACAGTTCGCCGAATCCCAATTTGGACCAAGCCAGGAGCAATTCCTTGATCCCGGTTCGGGCTCCATCGGTGCCATCACTGGCACTGACACGAATATCTGGTATTACTGTTTCTACCCGACCAATCCTTTCTTTCAAACCGGCACCAACACCGCGCCCAAGACCTACTGGCTCGCCGCGTATGCCCAAGTGTCCAGCGTCGCCGGTTCCGGGCCTCCTGCCCAATACGGCTGGAAAACCACCTTCACTGTGCAGCACGACACCAGCGTCCATGAACCGTGGCCCGGATCAATACCGGGAACCAACAGCAATTGGGTTCCGACGGCCTACCAGCCCCCTGCGGGCGGCCAGGTGCTGTTGGATTTGGCCTTCAAACTCGAAACGACGAACAACCCGCCGCCGCCACCGGTGCTTTGCGTGGACACCAACGGCATAAAATATATCCAACCGCCCAACCTGCAGGGCCTGGATGTTTGGAACAACGGCCCGTGGATGCTCGCCGACGATTTTGTCTGCACCAACAGCGGGCCGATCAGCGACATTCACATCTGGGGTTCCTGGCTGAATAATTTAGTTGACTCAAACAGCCTTACGTTCACGTTGGGAATTTACGATGACGTTCCGGTAAACCCCACCAACACCTACAGTCATCCCGGCAACTTGCTCTGGCAACAGACGTTCGCCCCGGGACAGTACGCGGAAAACTTTTTCGCGTCCGGCGCCGAGACCTTCCTCGATCCGGGTCCGCCTAACCCTATCGGCACTGATACGAATGCCTGGTATTACTGTTTCTACCCGACCAATCCCTTTGCGCAAGGCGGCACAACTGCCAGTCCGAGCAATTATTGGCTGGCCGTTTACGCCCAACTACCCGCCGGCACGACCGGTTATCAATACGGCTGGAAAACCACCTTCATTGTGCAGAACGACACCAGCGTCCACGCGCCGTGGCCGGGATCTTTGCCCACCAACAATCCCGGCTGGATGCCGACCTTGCAGTCTCCTACGGGCGGCCCGCTGGATCTGGCCTTCCTGCTCACCACGCCCACCAACTGCATTATTCCCATTTCCTGTAAGGGCGGACACCCCCCAATGTTCCCGTGTGGCTCCCCAATCATATTTGATCCGCCAACGGTCGGCCCCAGCGCATGCTGCACGAATCCAACGGTATTATTCAGCACCGTCACCAACTTCGCTTCCTGCGGTTATGACATCACCGCAACCTGGACCATCCTGGACTGCTCGAGCAACATAGCCGGAGTCTGTAGTGAGTTCGTGGTCGTGTTGGACACCAATTCACCGATTTTCAGCGGCTGCGTCACCAACAAGACCGTGACGTGCGGGTCGAGTTGGGGGTTTGACACCCCCACCGCCAGCTATGTGTGCACCGGAAGCAATGCGCCCGTCATCATAGTGAACACGACCACGAACAACCTCAACGGCTGCACGAGTGTTCAGACGCGGACCTGGGAGTCCACTAACGAGTGCAGCGGCCTCGAGGGCGTCGGCTACCCGCCCTCCGCAACCTGCACCGAGGTCGTGACGATCGTGGACACCAATGCGCCGGTTTTCAGCGGCTGTGTCGCCAGCAAGACCGTTCAGTGCGGGTCGGGTTGGGTATTTGACACCCCCACCGCCAGCTATGTGTGCACCGGCAGCAATGCGCCCGTCGGCATCGTGAACATGACCACGAACAACCTCAACGCTTGCACGAATGTCCAGACGGAGACCTGGGCGGCGACCAACGCATGCAGCAGCGCCTTCGCCACCTGCACCGAGGTCGTGACGGTCGTGAACACCAATCCACCCATTATGACCTGCCCCACCAACAAGACCGTAATCAAAGGCAGCGCCTGGAACTTTGATCCGCCCACGGCTGTGGACGCCTGCAGCGGGGCAAGTGTCCTCGTAACGGTGGTGAGCACAGTAACCAATGGTTCAGGTCCGTGTAATCAAACCTTCACGCGGACCTGGCAGGCGGTGGATGCTTGCGGCAACACCAACTATTGCTCGCAGAACGTGACCAATGAGTGCCCGCCAGTGGTGTGCGTGGAAAGCGACTTTGATAAATATGTCCAGGGGCCAAACATTCTTGGCGGCTTTGATGTGTGGAACAATCCGTATGTGCTGGCCGACGATTTCGTCTGCACCAACTCCGGCCCCATCAGCGACATTCATTTGTGGGGCTCATGGCTCAACGATCGGGCGGTTACAAACAGCATCACCTTCTGGCTTGGAATCTATGATGACGTGCCGACCAACGTCAGCAACCCCTTCAGTCATCCCGGCACGAATCTGCTATGGCAGCAGTGGTTCGCTCCGGGACAATACGCCGAAGAAATTGTGAACGCCAACGCTCAGGAACAATTCCTTGACCCCGGCCATACGAATATCATGGGCGGTGATTCCGTGGTGTGGTATTATTGTTTCTATCCTACCAACGCGTTTCAGCAGTTGGGAACGCCCACCAATTCAAAAACCTACTGGCTGGCCGCGTACGCCCAGCCGTCGCTGTACGCACAAACAAACGGCTTCTTATATGGCTGGAAAACCACGACCAATGTGTTGCACGACACCAGTGTCCATGCCTTTTGGCCGGGAACCCCGCCAATGGCTAATCCGGGTTGGACGCCGACGGTTTACCAGCCCCCGGTTGGTGGCCCACCAGTGCCGTTGGATCTGGCATTCAAGTTAACGATGTGTGGTCCGGTCAAGATCCATTGGTTTCCACCCACCAACGTCGTGGTGACCTGGCAGGGCGGTGGATATCTGCAGTCGGCCACGAATGTTACCGGTCCCTACATTGATGTGCCCGGGTTCCCACCGTCGCCTTACACAGACTACTCAGTTACACCGACTAACAAGTTCTATCGTTTGCGGTGCTATTAGCCGCAACGAACGAAACTTCAGACTCGTTTCAAGGCCGTTCACGGACCCGGCGTGGTTCGTGAACGGCAATAAGCGAAACCGTTCGTCCGAAATGCAGAAAAGGCAGATCCATCAGTTCGCCGGCCAGCCTTCGCCCGGAAGCTACGGCGCGGCAAGCAATTTTTGCACGGAAATGCCGCGCAACTCGAACAGCCGGCGAATCACGTCCTCAATCAGGTTGTTCGGGCAGGACGCGCCGGCGGTGATGCCGACGGTGATTTTGCCCGGCGGCAGCCAGTTGCCGGTTTCGATTTCCTTCTTGGCGTGCTGGTCGTAGTGGCGAATGAGCTGCTCCGATTCCATCTTGGCCGCGTTCTTGATGAAATAGGTCGGCAGCTTGGCCTCGCCCATTTCGGCCAAGTGCGATGTGTTCGACGAATTGTAGCCGCCGATGACGATGAGCAGATTCATCGGCTCACGCAGCAGTTTTTGGAGCGCGTCCTGGCGGTCCTGCGTGGCGCCGCAGATGGTATCGAAGAATCGGAAATGACGGTCACTTTCCACCGTGCCGAATTTTTTCTCCATCGCGGCTTTAAAGCGGCGTTGCACTTCCTCGGTTTCGCCGCGCAGCATGGTGGTCTGGTTGGCCACGCCAACGGCCTGCAAATGCAGTTCGGGATCGAAGCCCTGCGAGTACGCGCCTTTGAACTTGTCCAGAAATTCCTGTTTGTTGCCACCCTGAACGATGTAATGGCAGACGTAATCGGTCTCCGCGAGGTTGAAGACCACCAGATAATGGCCGCTGCCGTAGGCGCGCGCCTGTGAACTGGTCGCCTTGGTTTCCTCATGCCACGCTTTGCCGTGAATGATGCTCGTGACGCTTTCCTTGGAATATTGGCGGACGCGTTTCCAGACGCTCATCACGTCGCCGCAGGTGGTGTCCACCAGGACACAACCCTTTTCCTCGAGGCGTTTGCGGGTGCCGACCTCGGTGCCAAACGCGGGAATCATCACCACGTCGCCGGCGTGCAGGCGCGTCATTTCGTCCTCGGTCGGTTTGGGCGAGATGATCTGGATGCCCATGTTGCGGATCTGGTCGTTGACCTCCGGGTTGTGGATGATTTCGCCGAGCAGATAGATGGGTTTGTCCGTCGGGAAATATTTGCGCGCGGCGTAGGCCAGGTCAATCGCGCGCTCGACGCCGTAGCAAAAGCCGAACTCCTTCGCGAGTTTCACGGTGAGGCCATCCGCCGAAAGCACGCACCCGTTGGCACGGACGCGTTCGACAAGTTCGCTGCGGTAATGCGAGAGCACCTGGGCCTGGACCGCTTCGAGGATGTCCGGCCGGCGGAGATTTACTTTTTTTTGCGCCACGGGCGCTTCGATTGCCATAACGGCATTAATTTAACAGGAATGCGCGAAGCGTCCAGCGTCCATTTATGATTTACGATTTACGATTTATGATTTGCACGGCGCGAAGAAATCGTAAATCATAGATCGTCAATCGTAAATAGTTCGGAGCGTAGCTCAGCTTGGTAGAGCACCAGCTTTGGGAGCTGGCTGTCGCAGGTTCAAATCCTGTCGCTCCGACCATTTTATTTTTCAGGCTGCCGCCCGGACCACCCACAATCTGGCACGACAGCACCCCTTCCAGATGCTGGCGAAAAATTTCTTCATTGTGCAAATCGCAACAGACTTTTCCGCGATCCCGTTTGGGGAGGAAATTTATTTTCACCAATGAAATCAGGCACTTAGGCCTGTTCCGTGGCCGCGAAATTCCGGCTGGCATTGCCGTTGCTAAACGCCCCGCAACGCAGGTGTGCTCCAGCTTCCGCCGGAGTGCGGCCTGATTACACTGAAAAAAATATGAAGAAAATTGAAGCGATCATCAAACCGTTCAAACTCGAGGAAGTCAAGGACGCCCTCAGCGAAATCGGCATCGAAGGCATGACCGTGACTGAGGTCAAGGGGTTTGGCCGCCAGAAAGGCCACACCGAAATTTATCGCGGCAGCGAATACACCGTGGATTTCCTGCCGAAGATAAAAGTCGAACTGGTCGTGGCCGACGGCCAGGCCGACGCCGCCGTGGGCGCCATCGTCCGGTCCGCCAAGACCGGCAAGATTGGCGACGGCAAGGTGTTTGTTGCCGCCGTCGAACAGGCCGTGCGCATCCGCACCGAAGAGAAAGGCGAGGCCGCCGTTTAGTCCCTTAAACCAACTTGAACCTCTCACAAATTAAAACCATGAAACGAATTCTTTTAACTATCGCTTTAGTTGCGACCACCGTGTTTGGCGCATTTAGCTCGCGCGCCGATGACACGAATGCCATGGCAATGGCCACCAACGCCATGGCGGCCGCGGCCGCGCCGGCCACCAATGCGCCTCCAGCCGCCTGGACCACGAACGCGCCAACGATGGAGCAACGGATGGAATCCGTCGAAGCGTATTTTCAAAACGCCGACCCGACGGCCCCTTACAAGGACACCAACGGCAACTGGACGGTGAACTTCGGGCTGGCGGGAAATATCATCAACACCAACCTGTCGAACAGTGTTGGCGCGAACGTGTCTTTTCCCGGCGCGGGTCATAATGCCTGGCTGCTGACGAGCACGGCGCTGGTGTTGTTCATGACGTTGCCGGGTCTGGCACTGTTCTACGGCGGTCTCGTTCGCAAGAAGAACGTGCTCTCCGTGCTTGCTCAGTGTTTTCTGATCACCGGATTGACGACCATATTATGGATTATTTGCAGTTACGGGATGATCTTCGGCGGTGATGGCACTCTCACCGGGCCGTTGGGCATAAGCCATGACTGGTGGCCAGGCATCGTAGGCAATCCTGCTGTTTGCTGGATGTTTAAGGGCGTCACCTCCGCGCCAAACCCGGGCTACTCTTACTGGGTGTCGGAAAACGTGTATTCCATGTTCCAGTTGATGTTTGCCATCATCACCCCGGCGCTCATCATCGGGTCCATTGCCGAGCGCATGAAGTTCAAGGCCATCTGCGTGTTCATGACTCTGTGGATACTGCTGGTCTATAACACGCAAGGCCACATGGTTTGGGGCGTCAACGGCATGATGAACGGCTGCTGGAATGCCAATGCGAAGATTCACGGCCTTGATTTTGCCGGTGGCACGGTCGTGCATATGTCTTCCGGCTGGTCGGGTTTGATCTTGTGCATCATCCTGGGCAAGCGTCTCGGTTTCGGGAAAGAGAACTTCACGCCCCACAGCATTGTGCTGACTTATATCGGCGCTTCGATGCTCTGGGTCGGCTGGTATGGATTCAATTCCGGCAGCGCGGTGGCGGGTGATATTATTGCCGCCAACGCGTTCACGACTACGACGATTGCCACGGCGGTCGGCTCCTTTGTCTGGCCGATGTGGGATTGGATCATCAAGGGCAAACCCACGGTGCTGGGCTTCTGCTCCGGCGCGGTGGCGGGTCTCGTGCTCATCACGCCTGCCTGCGGTTATGTGCTGCCCTCAGGCGCGCTGTGGATTGGCATTGCGGCAGGCAGCATTCCGTGGTTCTTCTGCTACAAAGTCAAAGCCTGGCTGGGTATGGATGACGCGCTGGATGCGTGGAGCGTTCACGGCATCGGCGGATTGTGCGGCGCCATCATGACCGGCATGTTCGCCCGTCAGGCCGCCAACCCGAATCTGGCGACCAACCTGAGCAAGTATGTGACGGACCACATCTTCCAACCGCAGTTGTGGGAACAGCTTAAGACCGTCGGCGTTTCGCTGGTGCTGTTCATAGTGGGCACGGTGGTAATTGCTTACATCACCAAGGCGCTCGTGGGCTTGCGTCCGACCGAGGAGGTGGAAATCGCGGGGCTCGACATCAACGAGCATGGCGAGGAGGGATACGTCGGTTAAGCGAAAAAAATGCTCGACGCTGCGCCGGATGTTGGCGAAAGTCACGCCCGGCGCAGCTTTCGGTTTCGACTGCACTAACAGACAGACAAACAATCAACTACCGTACATTTGAAATATGGCTACACCCAAGAGCGTTATTGAAATGGCAAAAAAGGCGGGGGCAAAAATGGTGGACATCAAGTTCGTGGACACCTTCGGCACCTGGCAGCACTTCAGCATGTCCATCAACGAACTGTCCGAGGAAACCTTCGCCGAAGGCATCGGCTTCGACGGCTCCTCCATCCGCGGCTGGAAGAGCATCGAGGCCAGCGACATGCTGGCGATGCCTGATCCGGAGACGGCGTTCATAGATCCTTTCATGGCCGTGCCAACGCTGAGCCTCACCTGCACGGTTGCCGAAACCGGCACGTTGGAGTCTTACAGTCGCGACCCGCGCGGCATCGCGCAGAAGGCGGAAAAATACCTCGTCTCCACCGGCCTTGGCGACCAGGCCTTCTTCGGCCCGGAAGCCGAGTTTTTCATCTTCGACAACGTGCAATTCGATTCCAAGTGCAACGGCACATTCTACAGTATTGATTCCGACGAAGGCATCTGGAACACGGGCCGCGATGAAATGCCCAACCTCGGCAACAAAATCCGCCACAAGGAAGGTTATTTCCCGGTCGCGCCGCTGGACACCCAGCAGGACATCCGCACCGAAATGGTGCTGACCATGGAACAACTGGGTGTGGTCGTCGAGAAGCAGCACCACGAGGTCGCCACCGCCGGCCAGGCGGAAATTGACTATCGCTTCAGCACCTTGGTCACCGCCGCCGACTGGATGATGATTTACAAGTACGTCATCAAGAACGTCGCCAAAAAGCATGGCAAGACCGCCTGCTTCATGCCCAAACCGCTCTTTGGCGACAACGGTTCCGGCATGCACACCCACCAGAGCATCTGGAAGAAAGGCAAACCGCTCTTCGCCGGCAACGAATACGGCGGGCTCAGCAAAATGGCGCTCCATTATGCCGGCGGGCTGCTCAAGCACGCCAAGGCCCTGTGCGCCATTTGCAATCCGACCACGAACAGCTACAAGCGCCTCGCGCCCGGGTACGAAGCGCCGGTGAACCTCGCTTACTCGGCACGCAACCGCAGCGCCGCCGTCCGCATCCCGACCTACAGCGACAGCCCCAAGTCCAAGCGCCTCGAATATCGTCCGCCGGACCCGGCGGCGAATCCGTATCTCTGCTTTGCGGCGCTGCTCATGGCGGGCTTGGACGGCGTTGAAAACAAGATCAATCCGGGCGAACCACTGGACAAAAACATCTACGAACTGCCGCCGGAAGAGTTGAAGAAGGTCCCGAATGTGGCCGGCAGCCTCACGGAGGCCATCGAATGCCTCGAGAAGGACTACAAATTCCTGCTTAAAGGCAACGTCTTTACCGAAGACTTCCTGGAAATGTGGATCTCCAACAAGCGCAAAGAGCATGACGCCATCCGCCTGCGTCCGCATCCGTACGAATTCTTCATGTATTACGACGTGTAGCACACGCTCCGGAGGAGGAACCGGGGAACGGCGCGGATCGAAAGGTCCGCGCCGTTTTTATTTCTCCTTTGGTGGGGCGAAGCGTCCCCGCGAGCCGCTGCACGGAAATCGTAGGAGACGACGTGAGGAGTCTCTAATCTTCGCTTTTTCGGAATGAGTCTCGTGACCTCGACTCTTACACTATTTCAACCGCGCCGCCAGCTCTTCGCCTAAAGCGGTCGCTTCGGCGATTGGACGTTTTCCTTCGGCGCGTTTGGCCGGCCCATCACGGAACGATACCGCGCGCATCTGCATCCGGTCACCGTCAATTTCAGCGTAGGCGGCCACCGGGCTTTGGCAGCCGCCGCCCATGCCGCGCAGGAACGCGCGCTCGGCCGTTACGCATTGGAACGTATTGAAATGATTCAACCGCTCGCAAATTTTGGCAACGCGCTCGTCGTCCGCGCGAATCTCAATGCCAATCGCGCCCTGTCCCACGCACGGCAGCATCACGTCCACGTCCAGAATCGTCGCCAGCAGACCGTCCGGCACCGCGTCGCCTTCGAGATTGCCTTCGGGCGTGACCCGGAAATTCAGTCGCGTCAGTCCAGCCAGCGCGAGCACCGTGGCGTCCAAATCACCGCGTTCGGCGACCTTTTGCATCCGCGTGACGACATTGCCGCGAATTTCCACCACACTCAAATCCGACCGCGCGGCGAGCAGTTGTTCCTTGCGCCGGGTGCTGCTGGTGGCGACGGTCGCCTTTGCCGGGAAATCTTTCAGCGTCGCGTGCGGTTTGAAACCGCGCAACGCGTCCTGGCCCGGCACCCAGTCGGCGGAGGCTGTGTTATCGGCGCGGCGTGCGATGAACACTGCATCACGATAAATCAGCACGTCGCGGACATCGGCGCGCTTGGGCGTGGCGGCGAGTTTCAGGCCGGCGGGCAGATCGGTCGGCAAATCCTTCAAGCTGTGAACGGCGAGGTCGGCCTGGCCTTTGACGAGCGCGACTTCAAGCTCCTTGGTGAACAATCCTTTCGGCAAGCCGCCTTCGATTTTTGCCATCGAGGCTTTCTGCAATTTGTCGCCGGTAGTTTTGATGATTTTCAACTCAAAGCGCAGCCGGGGAAACGCCTCGCGGCATTGCCCGGCAATTAGGTTGGCTTGCGCGAGCGCGAGCGCGCTGCCGCGCGTGGCGATGATGATGGGACGTTCCGCCGGCATTATTATTTAACCACGGATTAACACGGATTAACACGGATGAAAAGAAAACTTAATCGCCTTTTCATGCCGGATTGGTCATGGTTTTGTATCCGTGTTCATCCGTGTTAATCCGTGGTTGAATGACTTTTGGCTCAAGCAGTGGTTTAACTTTTTCGGCAATGATGGCCTCGCAGCGCGCAATTTCGTCCTTGCGCAACCGGAGGTAGTCATCGGCAATGGCCTGCAAATCGTCAATGTTGTAAAGATAGACGTTCTCCAGAAAGTTCACCTCCGGATCAATGTCGCGCGGCACGGCAATGTCCACGAGCAGCAGCGGACGGTCTTGCCGCTGTTTCATCAACGGTTCGAGTAGGGCGCGGTCGAGAATGTGGTGCGGCGCGGCGGTGCTGCTGATGACGATGTCAATTTTTCCAAACTCCGCCCCCCAATCGCCGAACTGGACGGCGCGCCCGCCCAGTTCCTGCGCCAGCGCCACCGCCCGTTCGTGCGAACGGTTGGCGACGATGATGCTGCGCGCGCCGCGGGAGAGCAGGGCGCGGGCGGTCTTTTCGCTCGTGTCGCCGGCGCCGATGACCATGACTTCACGGTTTTTGAGCGAACTGAAAATTTTCTCCGCGAGTTCGACCGCGACGGACGCCACGGACACGCTGCCGCGCTGGATGTTCGTTTCGGTGCGGACGTGTTTGGCGACGTTGAATGCGCGTTGAAAGGCCTTGTTGAGCCGCGCGCCGGTGTGGCCATGGCGATGCGCCAGCGCGTAAGCCTGCTTGAGCTGGCCGAGAATTTCGGTCTCGCCGAGCACCATCGAGTCCAGCCCGCACGCGACTTTGAACAGGTGCTGCAGACTCTGCGGTTCGGCGAACGTGTAGAGTTCGTCGCCAGAGAATTCAGCATTTCCGCCATGAACCTGCGAACTGCCGCGAGGTTCTGGACTGCGCCAGCCCTCTGGCGCTTTTGCTTCGGGCACGGCGCCACCACGCGGCAGGGGGCTGCCGCAGTCCAGGACGCTATCGCGCCTACCGACCGCCTCACCCCGGCGAACGAGAAAGTTTCTCAATTCGGCGAATGCTTTGGCGGATTCCAGCGCGCTCGCGGCGTAAATTTCCACGCGATTGCAGGTCGAAAGAATCACCGCCTCATCCACGATGCGAGATTCGCGCAGCGACTTGAGCGCGTCGGGAATTTTGTTCTCGGCAAAAGCGAACTGTTCCCGCAATTCCACGGGTGCCGAATGATGGCTGAGGCCGAGGACGACGATATTCATTTCGATGTAGGACAGGCGTCGCGCCTGTCTCTAATTTCATTGAGTTGTTTTTCACCCGAACGCCCCGCTTGGCGATGATTTGCACCAACCTGAGAATGATTCATTGAAGATGGAGACAGGCGCGACGCCTGTCCTACGCGTAAAACCTTGCACCTGTTTTGTTCGAGCGTACGAGCCCGCGGTTTACACTTCACCTTCCGGTCGTTTGGCTTCATGGATGATGCAAAGGTGAAAGCAGGTTGGTGCCCCAGAAGGTCAGGAGCAAAAATACGAACGCCCCGATGATGCTGACGGCGAACCCGCGGTTGGACGGCACGCGCATCCGGCGCAGGACCAGCAGCGCCAGATACACCACCCACATAAGAACGGACCACATCACCTTGGGATCCTGCCAGTAACCCGCGTTTTCGCGGCGGGGCAGGTAATGTCCGGCTTCCAGGCCGATGGTGAAAAGAATGAAGCCGGCGAGCACCAGCCAGTTCGTGATGATTTCGAGCCGTTGAATTGGCGGCAGAAGCGACAGCACGGCGCGGAGTTTGTGGAATTTCAGGTCATGCTGTTGCGTCAAAAACATCACGGCCGCCACTGCGCCTAGACCGAACGCGCCGTAGGCCAGCAGAATCGTCGCCGCATGGAAACTGAGCAACGCGCCGGAGAACTCCGGTTTCGGTCCGCGCGGCGGATCCAGGGCGGGCATCAACGCAAACACGCCGATGGCAAACAGCACGGGCGACGCAAACGCGCCGATGAATCGCAATTTCGGCAATAGTCCGATGATGAGGTACGCCGCGACAATGGTCCAGGCAACGAACGTGGTGGCTTCGTAAAGGTTGTTGACGGGGCATTGGTTCAGCGAGAAGCCGCGTTTCAACATGGCGACGGTGTGAAGCGCGAACGCGGCCAGCAGCAGGAAATAGTTCACGTGGTCATCCTTGCGAAACCCCAATCGCCACAGGAAAACCGCATACACCGCGCTCAAACCGTAGAGCATCACGGCGAGCAGAAACCAATGCCGGTCAGTGAACCAAGCCATGCTGACAGGTTAATTCAGTAAAACCGTCCGGCAAGCGGCAATTCAGAACGGAATTAACGCAGAGACGCAGAGGCGCAGAGAAGGCAGCCTGTTCTCGGATTAGGCGACACATCAAATCGTATGATGTCCAAAAGCTCCAGGTCCGAAACAGTAATACCAATAAAGCAGCGAAAGCATCAATGCCCAGCCTACAATACCGACAGGAATGACAAAACGCTTTGGAAGGTAATTGGATAAAAACATGCTTACCACGTAAAGTGTGATTATTATCCCCACCATGACATAAGGTGAAGCATCTTGGCCAACGAGATGTTCCATAGGATCATAGGCACAAGTAAGCACGATGGCTACCCCAAAGCCTGGAACGCCGGAAAAAATCATAAAGCGTCCGCCTGGGCCGATACCATATGGATACTGCTTACTCATGTCGCCTAAGTCGTAATGGACGCTGACCCGCTTCGGCAGGACAGCCCGTCCTTTTTCAGGGAGATGATTCTTAATCCGGCAAAGTTGGTTGTCCAGAGAAAGTTGAGCCCCAAATTGGCTCGGATCATCATGGGATTTTAAGCTGCTTCGACGCTTTCAGAAGATTGGTGTTGTACGCGCGCCCTCATCCTGACCTTCTCCCCCGGGGAGAAGGAATAGCAACAGTACGTTTTTGGGTTTGCGGATGAGTGTCCGGCAAACCCCGGCACGCGAATTTTCAAAGGAGCGGCGAACGATTCTCCCTCTCCTGGGGGAGAGGGCCGGGGTGAGGGCGGATGTAATCCATTCCTTGCAATTCAAAGGCGGCGTCGTTACTCTCCCGTCCGGTCACACGCCCGGTATGAGCTACACCTTGGATTATCTTCGCTCGGAAGACGCGACGCAGAACTTCGAAATCAGCGCGCTGGTCAACTGCATGGTGCAAGACGGCATCAAGCTCAACGCGAGCGACCTGCATATCGAGCCGTGGGAGAAATCCATCGCGGTGCGCGCGCGGGTCAACGGCGTCCTGGTCGAGGTGGCGCACCTGCCACTGGAGTTCCTGGACAAAATTTCCATGCGTTTCAAGGTCATGGCCAACCTGGTCACGTATCAGGCCGGCACACCGCAGGACGGCGCAGCCGTGGGCGGGCCGGAATTGGAAGGCGTCCAGTTGCGCATCTCGATTTTTCCCACGACCCGCGGCGAGAAAATCGTCATCCGCCTGTTCGACCCGCGCGACCGGCGGTTTGATTTGAACTCGCTCAATTTCGACGAGGCGGCGTTGAAAGGGCTGGTGCGCCTGTTGAAACGTTCCAGCGGTCTGCTCCT
>DATNHI010000047.1:0-9424 GCA_035605035.1 Verrucomicrobiia bacterium | reverse complement strand
GCCTGCAAATTTTGCATCGCGGCGGGAGTTTTACCGAGAATGGCCTCCAGCGCGGCCAGGTCGTATTGCGGTTCCGGCTGGTCCGGGGCGAGACTGACAAGTTTTTGGAGCGTCATTTCGAGCCGGGGCATGTCCCCCAACTGGGCGGAGATTTGGGCCATGGCGGCGACGTCCGGGTAACCGATGTGCGGATTGGCCAAGGCCTGATCGAACCGTCCGATGGCGCTTCGGAGCAGTCCAACCGCCTGGTTGGTTTGCTGGATTTGGAAATAAAAGCTCGCCAGTAAGAGGGTGTTTTGGAAATTCGTCGGGTTGTGCAGTTGTTCGGCCTGCATTTGCTGCAGTTTTACCTCCAACTGGCCTCGGTCGGCGCTCTGCTTTTTGTAGTTATCGAGATTGTTGACGAGGTCAATCGCCTGGCCATTGTAGGGATCAAACTTGAGATAGGTTTGGGCAACAATCAAGGCGTCATCGAAGCGATTGTATTGCAGCAGGTAATTAACATACCGAAAGACCGCTTCCGGGCTGTAAGGACAAAACGCAAAGGCCTGTTTGAAGGCAAAGTCGGTTTCCCGCATCAGCGCCAGTTGGGCGGCCTCGGTCTTTTGCCGGTATTCGGGCGGACATTGCTGGCTCAGGCGCCAGGCATACATGCCCGCTTGCGAACTGCGCAACTTGGAAAAGGCCTTTTGCCCGTCGTCATCGCGGACGAATTTCCGGTCGCCGGTGAACCCGCTGAAATTACCGTGCAAATAGACGCGGTCGGCGAAATCGGCGATTTGCTGAAGACTGGTGTCGTACGTAATCCAGTTGCCGATGAAGCGCTTGGAATATTCGTCCCAGAATTGATGGTCCTTTTTGAAAACGTCGTCAGTCAATTCCGGCAACGGGTTGCGGTTGATCTTCATGATGATGCCAAACGGAGTCTCGTAAGGATACATCCAGTCGAGCGGGAAACTTTCTTCGACGAAAAATTCATTGGTTGGATTATGGTCGAAGATGACTTTGCAGAGCAGGCCATTGATTTTCATCACCGAAATCTGGCCGGAGATGGCCATCTGATTGCCCGACATCCGCGCGCCTTCGCCGGGCTGGAGTTGGCCGAGGGCGGCCCGGCGCTGAAAGTCCTCACGATACTCATCAAAACACTGCTGCAAATCCTCCGGCGATGGAATGTAGATTTCCGCCGGTGGATAAACGCCTTCAGCCCGGCGGCGCTTCTCGATATGCGCACCCAGCGCGGCGAACGGCTTGTCCAGGACGGTGTCCAGCACGCTGCAGATGCTCTCCACCAGCGCATTGCCCGTATCCCCCTTGCCCTCTTCAATGCCATCCATGATGACACTGCCCGGAGTGCCGATGCCTACGGTGGCGGCAGCGTATCTGAAAAGCCGGCTGAAAAACGGCGGGTCATGCTGCGCGCTGCGGAAATATTGCGAGCGGAGGTAATCCAAATAGGTGCCGTCGGCGAGCGCGTTTTGGGTGATGAGATAAACATCGCGGCGGTCGAATTTTTGATCCTCCTTCGGCTGGCACGAATGCGGAATGAAGCTCTCGCAGAAAATCATGTAAGTCGGATTGAAACGTCCCGGGTCGGTGCCGCCAAACAGGATCGTATTGCGCGTCATCTCCGGGTAAATGCCGAACGGCGGCGTGAACATGTCGTGCCCGAACCAGTAGCCGAACCAGTGATTGCGCTGTTCGCTCTTATACCAGTGGGACAGGCCGGAATAGACCGGCATAATCAGGCACAGGCCCAGCAGGATCAGGACCGGTCCGCGGTTGCGGTACACCAGCAATGCCAGGATGAAGACGATGGGCATTGCTACCAGGATGAGATTGGCAATAATCGGAAGGCCGTACTGGTCCCTGGCGAAGGATTGGGCGACCAGATGCGGCAGTTGGGAGAGGACGGCAGTGGCTTCGCCGCTCGGGCCGACGTAAAGTTTGGCAGCCGCGTCGGCAAGACAGTACAGGGCCACGATGATGGCGCCCGCGCCACCCAGCATTCCCCAAAATCGGAATTTGGCATAGTGCGTGGCCATGTAAGCGGCCATCAGCGTCAACCCGTAACCGATCATCATGGCAAACAACGCGTGCGAGGCGGTAAAGAACACCTTGTTGAGGTCTTGTGTCGAGCGGTCCTGGCCAACATTCAACAGGACGACCAGCAGCACGGCGATGCAGATATAAATGGAGGACAGGCCGATGATCCAGGACCGTTCCCGTTTGTGCATTTTGAGCAAAAACAAAAACGGCAGCAGGCCGACGAACATGAAGACCCAGTTGAACGATTCGGCCAGGCCTTGGACAATATATTGCAGTTGGTGGAAGAACCGGAGCGGGTCGGCGAAGATATCATAGCCCTGGGTGGTATCATATTGGCCTCGGCTCAGGGCATGAAAGAAACCTTCCACCGTGCGCGGATAACCCCATTGCATCGGCGGGATGGACATGCCGGCCAGCGGTTCGTAGAAATAAAACGAAACGCCCAGTATCCACAAAAGCAACATGATACCACCGGTCTTCCACTCGGTTAGGATCGCCCCGGTCTTGATGCTCAACCAGCCGCCCGCAATGAGCGAGCCGATCCCCACGATGTAGAATAGGTCTTTTTCGATTCCGGTCATGCTGTTCATCCCCGGGATGGCCTGGGTTTTCAAGGCGTAAAGCCCGGCCAGAAAAATGAGGCTGTTGAAGAGAAACGCGTCACGCCCCAACTTCGGCTGGACGAGCGCAATCGCCACCTCAATCCCCACGGCGCTCAAAAGCAATGTCTGGTGGATCGTGGCGCAGATGCCGTAGAAGAGCAGGGCGAGATAGATGTAACGTTTCTGGTGCGGCGCATACATCCAACGCATCAACATCAGCAGCACCAGAATCAGCCACGGCACGGCAAACACGGAGATGCGGTTGATGACATCCGCCTCGCTCCAGACGAAACCATCCAGTCCTGCCAGCGTGCCCGCGACAAAACCGGAAACCATGCAGATGGCGTTTTCCCATTTGCTGGTGATGATTTTTAATTCCTCAATGCCCTCGATGAACATGCTGCTGCCGCGCGACACCATCAGCGCCAGCATCCCGCATCCCATCGCGATGCCGAACGATTCGCCCACCTCCACCCGCCAGGCGACGTTGCCGATCGGCAGGATGGCCGTCCAGAACCAACTGTAAATCGCCCAGAACGGGTAGCCCGGCGGGTGGGGAATGCCGGCGTAGTACGAGCCGGTGCATAATTCGCCGGAATCCTCCAGCGTCAATTCCGGCGCGAGCGTGAACAGATAAATGGCCCAGATGACCACGAAGACGACGCCAAATACAATCCAGTCAATTCTGCGAAACAGCGGGGCCACGGGCCCGGGTGCGGGTAATTTACCGCTGGGCGCCGGCTGGGCAGGTTTGCCCTTGCCGTTGTTCGGTTTCGGCTTTTCCATTTTAGCGTCAGTCACTCGGCTTGATGAACGGTGTAAAATGGAGAGTAGAAGGCAAACTGCCGCGGTTTGTCGAATCAAAAGTGACGCCGGCCAGACGGTTTTGCACATTTTGGGAGCCGTCCGACGCGTAAGCTGCATAATTCTGATTGCTCATTACCATGCCCATCATCGCGCCCCGCCCGGCCGAGCTGCCGGGCAGGCTGTTGGCTGGATTAAAAACCAGCAGCGTGAGCAATGCGCAGGCGGTAACCGGCGCCAGCCAGCCCAGAAAAACCGCGGTCGTCGGGGCGCCGGGCCGGGCGGAAAAAATGCGCCGCTTAAGCCCCGCCGACGGGCGGCGCGGCTGCCAGGAACGCAACTGTGTCTCCGGTAAATTCATCTGTTTCATAAACGGCTCCTTCCAGTTGGAGTTTTATTTTTTGCAAACCGTAACGATATCGCCCCGCGATGGTGTTGGGCGAAACTTCCAACAACCGGCCAATTTCCTCGAACGTGTATCCATGCCAGATTTTCAGCACAATCACTTCGCGCTGCGCCACCGGCAGTTCGGCCAGACACCGCATCGCCGCGCGCTCCGCCGGATTTTCCCCGGCGGATGTTTCGAACCAGCGCTGCGATTCCAGTTCGCGCGTCAGCCGCCGCCACAAAGACCGCCGGTAATTCAGCGCGCGATTCCGGAAACTGCGCACACAGTAGTGCTCCGGCTGCAGCGGCGGTTGCGGCCGTTGCATCAGCGCCACGAAGGTTTCCTGCAACACGTCCTCCGCTTCGGCGTGGCTTAAACCCAGCGCCCGGCCATAGAGAATCAACTCCACCGCCTTCGATTCGTAGAGCTTTTCGCTCCAATCCAATGGTCCGTCGTCGTTCACGGTTTCATTCCATAGACACCGGTCGCGCGGGATTTGTATAAAAATATTCACCGGGACACCAAATGCAGGCTAACACAAGCTTTCAGGCGTGTTCAAGCGCGGTTTAGGCCATCATTCCGGCTCAATTCCAACCCAGCCAGCGCCCGCCCTGATAGGTGACAAAAGCCAGGACCCACGCCAGCACGCCCATGTAAAACCACTGGAACAGCGGCCATTTCCATGAGTTCGTCTCCCGCCGCACCACCGCCACGGTGCTGGCGCATTGCAGCGCAAAGACGTAAAACACCATCAATGTGACAGCCAGCAACGGTGTGTAAAGCGGCGAGCCGTCCGGCCGCGTCTGCGCCCGCAATGTCTGCACCAGCGCCCTTTTCCCGGCTTCGGACTCGTCCCCACCACCGACGTTATAGACCGTGGACATCGTGCTCACGAAAACCTCGCGCGCGGCAAACGACGAAATGATGCCGATGCCCATCTTCCAGTCAAAACCCAGCGGGGCGATGACCGGCTCAATCGCCCGGCCCATCCGTCCGGCGAAACTATTCCGCAATTGTTCGCCCGCGAGTTCAGCGGACGAAGAAGACTTGGAGAGCTGCGCGGATTGTTTTTCCATCATGCCTCCACTCCCGTCCCCCGTCACTCCATTTCCTGTCCTCGGATACGTCGCCAGGAACCAGAGCAGGATGTTCACGCCCAGTATCACCGTGCCAGCGCGCTTCACAAAAAGTTTCGAGCGGTCCCACATGTGCCGCAGCACGACGCGCAACAGCGGCCGTTTGTAAGGCGGCAATTCCATGATGAGCATCGGCGTTTCGCCCCGGAGCAGCGTTTTTTTGAACAGCCACGCCATCAGCAGCGCTACGACCGTGCCCAGCAGATACATCACCAGCATCGTCAGCCCCTGCAGTTTAAGAAAACCGAGGATTTTGATGTCCGGAATGCACGCCGCAATAAGCAGCGTATAAACCGGCAGCCGCGCCGAACAGCTCATCAGCGGCGCCACCAGAATCGTCACCAGCCGGTCCTTCGGGGTTTCAATCGTGCGCGTGGCCATGATGCCGGGAATCGCGCACGCATACGAACTCAGCATCGGGATGAAGCTTTTGCCGTGCAGCCCCACCTTGCTCATGAGCCGGTCCATCAAAAACGCCGCCCGCGCCATGTAACCGGTGTCCTCCAGAAAGCCGATGAACAAAAACAGCAGCAGGATTTGCGGCAAAAAAACGATGACCGCGCCGACGCCGGCGATGACGCCATTGGCCAGCAGGTCGTTTAAATCACCGGGCGGAATGAATTTTCCGACCATCGCGCCGGCCCAATTGACGATGTCCTGCAGCGCCTCCATCGGGATTTTGGCGAAGGTGAAAATGCTCTGAAACATCAATGTCATCAGTCCGACAAAAATCAGCGTGCCCCAGATTTTGTGGGTGAGGACGCGATCTAGTTTGTCGCTGAACGTTTCGCCCGGTGGCTTGAGTTCGGCCGTGGCGGCCTGCTGGATTTCGGCAACGCGCGCGTAGCGCCACTCAATCGGCGCGCCGCGCCAGTCAATCTTGTGCGCTTCCAGCCGCTTGCGCGCGGCCGCCACGGCGTCCTGGATTTTTTGCGGATAATGTTCCTTGCTCGAGGCCAGCGCCTTTTCGTTGCTCAACAGCAGCAACGCCTCTGCCGTGGCCTGCAACCGCCGTTCCTTGAAAGTTTCCGCCAGCAAATCCGCCAGCCCGGTCGCTTCAATCCGAAACAATCCCGGCAACTGGCAGAACAACTTCGGTTTTATTTCGGCATGGTTCTGAAGGGTCGCGATGATTTTCGCGCGCAACTCCGGCACGCCCGCGCCGGTGCTGGCGACCACCGGCATCACCGGCACGCCCAACGCCTCGGAGAGCTTCTTTTCGTCAATGCGATGGCCGTTGTTTTCCGCCACATCCACCATGTTCAACGCGATGATGGTCGGATGGCCCAGCTCAACCACCTGCGTGGTGTAATAAAGGTTCCTTTGCAGGTTTGAGGCGTCCACGACGACCACAATCAAGTCCGGTGGCGGCAGTTCGGGCAAACGATGGAGGAGAACGTCGCGCGAAATCTGCTCGTCAAGTGAATTGGGGCTCAAGCTATACGTGCCGGGCAAATCGAGGACGCGGACGCCCATCCCGGCCGGCGCGCCGAGCAACCGGCCTTCCTTGCGCTCAACGGTCACACCGGCGTAATTGCCGACCTTCGCGCGGAGACCCGTCAGCGCGTTGAACAGGGTTGTTTTGCCGGAGTTCGGATTGCCTGTCAGGACGACCAGTGGGTGACGGGTGCCGGGTGACGAGACGCCGGGTTCAGCGCGCGGGCGATTGTCTTCCGATTTTCCTGTGGCACCAACGGTCATAGGCTGGAGCTTATGATACAGGCTTCAAAGAAACTGGCAGTGGCGTTGTTTTGCGATTATTTGTCGGTGCCTTGCGCTCGGCGCGTGTTTCCTTGTAGTGATCCATTTTTGCGCCGATGCCGGCCTGCCTGAACCTGTCACTCGTCACTTGTCACGCCTCGCTTGCCTCTGGTCACTTGTCACCCGCCACCCTCACCAGAATCTGTTCCGCCTCGCTTTTACGAATGGTGAGATTGTAACCGCGGACCTTGATTTCGACGGGGTCGCCCAACGGTGCGAACCGGACCAATTCGACGGACGTGCCGACGAGCAGGCCCATTTCCATCAGACGCGGGCGGCTTTCGGGCGGGAGTTTGATTTCAGCAACTGTTGCCTGCGTGCCCACGGCAACCGAACTGAGCGGCTGAGTAGCGGCAACCATAAAAATTTCAGGCGGCGACGGGCGAGGGCAACGGTTCGACCAGAATTGTTTTGGCCAGTTTTTCGCTCAGAGCCAGGCGGGCGTTGCAGACCTGGCAGATGACGTTGGCTTCGCTGCTCAACAATTTGACGCGCTGTTGCTCACCCAGACCGAGTTCGCGCAACCGGTCGCGCACTTCCGGCGCCGCAGACAGTTCCTTGATGCAGACAGTGGTACCGGCCTTGACGCGAGTCAACGGACAAACCGCCGGTCCGGCGCATGTACCTTCAACGATTTTACAGCCTGTGACCTTTTTGTTCACTGGTTGCCAAGATAGGTTAATGCGTCCGGTGTCGCAAGCGGGTTTTTGGCCAATGTTTATCAATTCCTGGCATCTAAACCATGTGCAGACCAGCGCCTCAAATCGAGACCTTTTATGGCAAACGGGCAAAGCAAACAGGTCGCCCTGACAGGCGACCTGTGTATGAGGCATTCTCGAATTCTTGTCCCGTTCAGGGAGTGGCTGGCTGAAGTTTCACTCGATAAAATTGCTGCGAACCGGTGCCCAGGCTGTTGGTCTGGCTCGTCGCAGGCCCGGTAGCCGTTGCCGCCGGCGATATGTCGTTCCAACCGGCATCCGTCAAATTACTTGAATATTGCAGCCCATAAAGTGCCCCGGCAACGGAACTCCAGGTTACGCTGATCACTTGATTCGTCAGTCCAAATGACACGATCACGGGCACAGGCGCTGACGTCACCGTCAGGGTTCCGCTGTTGAATACGAAGCTGTAATTGTCGGCGCTTAATGTTCCCTGCGCGATGGTGATGGGATAATTTCCAACAGGACTGCTGGAATTCGCCGAGGTGTCCAGTACCGGGCTGCCTTGTAACACATAGGTATTGTCACTGTTGACGAACCCGGCGTAACTGGCCGTCAACGGCGGATTGGTCAGGCTGTACATGCGCGTCTGGTCGTCGGCTGTCACCGCCAATACTGCGCCTGTAACCGTCAGCGTCCCGTTGGTCAGGCTGACCGCGTAGTTCGTCGCCACCAGATTGCCCAGGCTGTTCGTTATCACGTAACCGCCCACCGGACTGTTTGTCGTCGCGCTCGTCGTCAACACCGGCGCCCCGGAAATCACGTTCGTCCCTTCCCCGTTCACAAAGCCACTGTAACTCACCGTCAACACCGGATTGGTCGCCCCGTACGCTCGTGTCTGATTATCCGCCGTCGCCGCCAATACGGTGCCGGTGACCGTCAGCGTGCCGTTGGCCAGGCTCACCGCATAGTTCGTCGCCGCCAGATTGCCCAGGCTGTTGGTGATCGTGTAGTCGCCCACCGGACTGTTTGTCGTTGCGCTCGTTGTCAACACCGGCGCCCCGGAAATCACATTCGTCCCTTCCCCGTTCACAAACCCACCGTAGCTCACCGTCAACACCGGATTGGTTGCTCCGTACAGCCGGCTCAGGTTGTTGGCCGTCGCCGTCAATACCGCGCCTGTGACAGTCAGCGTCCCGTTGGTCAGGCTGACCGCGTAGTTCGTCGCCACCAGATTGCCCAAGCTGTTCGTTATCACGTAACCGCCCACCGGACTGTTTGTCGTCGCGCTCGTCGTCAACACCGGGGCGCCGGAAATCACGTTCGTCCCTTCCCCGTTCACAAAGCCACTGTAACTCACCGTCAACACCGGATTGGCCGCCCCGTACGTTCGTGTCTGATTATCCGCAGTCACCGCCAACGGTGCGCGGTTCACAATCAACGTTCCCGGCTGATATTGAATCGTATAGTTGGTCAGACCTGCACCGGTGGCATTGCTCGCATTGATGGCGTAGGGCGAATTCGCCACGCTCGCCGTCGCTCCTGCGCCACTGCTGCTCAAGCTGACGTTGGTTACCGTGTCCCCATTCACCAGTCCGCTGCTGGTGAACTCGGTCCCCTTAAATAACACCGTCTGGCCATAGGTTTTGTTAGTACTCCCCGCCGTCAGGGTCAAGACCGCCGGATTTACGGTCAGTATCCCGTTTACAAACTGGAAGCCGTAATTGGTGGAGTTCAACGTCCCCTGATTCACTGTAATTGTGTAATTTCCAATCGGACTAGTGACGTCCGCGCTGGTGCTCAACGCCGGTGCACCCGTCAGGACATTGGTCCCGTCGTTATTGGTGAAACCCGTGTAACTGACGGTCAAAATCGGATTGGTTGTTCCGTAAATCCGGGCCTGGTTGTCCGCAGTCACCGTCAGGGTGGGCAGGGGAGTGACGGCGATGGTGGCCGTGGCGACACCCAAAACGTTCAGTTTGTCACTCAGTCGGAACACAAACCCGTCGCTCCCGCTGAAGTTTG
>DATNHI010000046.1:0-4179 GCA_035605035.1 Verrucomicrobiia bacterium | reverse complement strand
GTTGCGGCTTGAAGACCAGGTGCGAAAAAGCGTCCGCATCGGCGATCCAAAAAAACCGACTGGCCGCACACCGCCGATTCTCCGGCAGTTTTGCCATTCGCTTTCGGAAGTGCGTGAATTGTTGCGCACGGACATCGAGGCTGCCTACGAAGGCGATCCCGCCGCGCTTTACAGCGAGGAAATTATTTTGTCGTATCCGTTCATCGAGGCCATCGCCATCCAGCGGCTCGCACATATTTTGTATCGCGCCGGAGCGCCGATCATTCCGCGCATGATGACGGAATGGGCGCACGGCCGCACGGGTATTGACATTCATCCGGGTGCGAAAATCGGCTCGCATTTTTTCATAGACCACGGCACGGGCGTGGTCATCGGTGAAACATGCAAAATTGGCAGGCGCGTGAAGCTGTATCATGGGGTCACGCTCGGTGCGCGAAGTTTTGCCAAAGACGAGGCCGGTCACATCGTCAAAGGCGGCAAGCGCCATCCAAACGTCGAGGACAACGTGACGATTTATCCGAACTCGACGATTCTCGGCGGTGAAACCGTGATTGGCGCGAACTCAACTATCGGAGCGAATGTTTTTTTGATGCACAGTGTCCCGACGGATTCGTTGGTGGTTTATGAGGAAAAGCAACTGGTCATCCGCGATAAATCCACGCGGAAAAAAGAAACCGCCTTTGACTGGATTATTTGAACGCATCTGCATTGACAACTCATCCACGACATTTAGCATTTGAATCACAGTAGGCGACCAACGCCACTCCCGAAAATAACAAATCTCACGGCGCTCACCGGTCAACTGGAGGCTTCCATGAAAACGAAAGTGTATTCATGTCGAGTTGTGTCCAGATTCCGGCGCTACCGGAAGTTTTAATGTTTGCTTCGGCGTTTTCACGTCCGAAGTTTCTTCCCGTTTTTCCGGCACACAATCCGCGTTGAATTTTTCCATTCACCACCAACCAAATAAATTATGAGCAAAGAAACAATCGAACCACACTTGAGCTTGAGCGCCGCTGCCGCGCGTAACCTCGCCACCGCCACCGTCACCGTCCCGCAGATGACGGAAATCACACCACGTTGGCTGAACAAACTCCTGCCGTGGGTGGATGTGGACGGCGGCGTTTATCGCGTCAACCGCGTCGCCAAGGCCGCGAAAGGCAAACCTGCGAATGAATTCGGCGAGGGCAAGGTGGATTTGCTCACCGTGGACGGCGGCGAGCCGAAATTGCCGACGACGTTCGTGGATTACGATCCCGACCCGCGCGAGTATCACTTGAGCACCATCCAGACGGTGCTGCGCACGCACACACGCGTGACCGATCTTTACAGCAACAAGATTGACCAGCTCCGCGAACAAATCCGTTTGACCGTCGAAGCGGTGAAGGAAAAAGAAGAATGGGAACTCATCAATAATCCCGACTTTGGTTTGCTCAAAGAAGTGGATACGTCGCAAACCATCAAGACGCGCAAAGGTTCGCCGACACCGGATGATCTTGACGAACTGCTCGGCCTGGTTTGGAAAAAGCCCGCATTCTTCCTCGCGCACCCCAAAGCGATTGCCGCTTTTGGCCGCGAAGCCACGCGCCGGGGAGTTCCACCGCCCACGGTTCACCTGTTTGGAACGCCATTCATCACCTGGCGCGGCGTGCCGCTGATTCCAAGTAACAAGTTGGACGTAAAAAATAATGCCACGAGCATTCTTCTTTTGCGCGTCGGCGAAGCGGAACAAGGCGTAGTCGGCCTGCAAAAAACCGGCGTCACGGGCGAAGTGGAACCCGGCCTGTCCGTCCGCTACATGGGCACGAACGAAAACTCCATCGCGTCGCATTTAGTCACGCGCTATTTCTCCGCCAGCGTGCTGACCACCGATGCCATCGCCCGTTTGGACAATGTCGTGGTGAATAATTACTATGACTACAGCGCCAAATAGCGCGGCTCCGCCAGTCGCGGAACCGGCGGCGGGCGAAGTGGCGCACAGCGATCTTGTCGCCAAGCTCGTGGCGGAGGCGTTTTCGGGATTAAGTCGCGGCGCGCGGCCCACCGCGACGCCTGCCGCGCCATTGCAAATCCCCGGCGTTTCAGATTTGCCCGATCTTTCTGCAACGGATGCCGGTTCCGCCGTGCCGCCGGTGCATCCAAGCGCACAGCCCGCTGCGCCGAAATTGAATGCGTCGGAAAAAACCACATCAAGCGCAACTCCTTCCGGCGCACACGCGCCAGACTCTGGCAACAGCTACGCGTTCGGCGAACCGCGCTGCAATGGTGATTATCGTCCGAAAGGCAAGACGTCGGACACGAAGACAACGAACGGAAATTCGCTGCTTGGTTTGCCCGACGCGGAATTGGCTGCTGCGCCGGAGTATTATTTTTTGCGCGGTGGTAATCCTTCCGGCAAGTCGCCTGCCGCCTGCCAGTCGTATCCGAAGAACGCCACGCCAATTCCGAAGTTTGACATTGAAGGTGTGCGCCGCGATTTTCCAGCATTGCACCAGTTGGTCAACGGCAAGCCGCTCATCTGGCTCGACAACGCGGCGACCACGCACAAGCCGCAGGCGGTGATTGACGCGACCTCAAAATTTTACAGCCGCGACAATTCCAACATCCACCGCGCCGCGCACGCACTGGCCGCGCGCTCGACGGAATTATTCGAGGCTGGCCGCGAGAAGGTTCGCAAATTTCTCGGCGCAGCGGACGCGAAGGAAATTGTTTTCGTCCGAGGCACGACTGAAGCCATCAATCTCGTCGCCCAAAGCTACGGGCGAAAAAATATCGGCACAGGTGATGAAATCATCGTCAGCGAACTGGAGCATCACGCGAACATCGTGCCGTGGCAGTTGCTCGCTGAACAAGTTGGCGCGACGGTGCGCGTGATTCCGATCAATGATCGAGGCGAATTGATTCTTGATGAATATGTGAAGCTGCTGAACGGCAAGACGAAGTTCGTTTCTGTCGCGCACGTTTCTAACTCGCTCGGCACCATCAATCCTGTCGAACAAATCATCGCGCTCGCCCACGCACGCGGCGTTCCAGTCTTAATTGACGGCGCACAGTCCACGCCGCATTTGCCGGTGAATGTTTCCGCACTCGACGCGGACTTCTACGTTTTCTCTGGCCACAAGATTTTTGCGCCAACCGGCATTGGCGCGCTTTATGGCAAAGCGCCATTGCTTGAAGCCATGCCGCCGTGGCAAGGCGGTGGTCACATGATCAAAGACGTGCGATTTGAAAACACCATTTATCAAAACGCGCCGGAAAAATTCGAGGCGGGAACGCCGGACATCGCCGGTGTCGTCGGACTTGGTGCTGCCATTGATTATTTGTTCAAAGTCGGCATTCCGGCGATTGCCGCCTACGAACACGCGTTGCTCGAATACGCAACACAGGCGCTGGCGACAATTCCCGGACTGCGGCCCATCGGCACGGCGGCCACCAAGGCAAGCGTGCTGGCCTTCGTGATTCCCGGCGTGCCGAACGAAAACATCGCGCGGCATCTCGACAAGAACGGCATCGCCGTGCGCGCCGGCCATCACTGCGCGCAACCGGCCATCCGCCATTTTGGACTGGAGAGCAGCGTTCGTCCGTCGCTCGCGTTTTACAACACGCGCGAGGAGGTGGATGCGCTGGTGCTGGCCTTGCGCTCACTTAAACGGAGTTGATAGACTGAAACCATGAGAACGATTACGCCGGTCGAACTGCAAAAAATTCTCGTGGCGCAACCGTCGTTGCCGGTTATTGACGTGCGGACGCCAGTGGAATTCGCTGAAGTTCGCGTTCCGCAGGCGCGCAATGTTCCGCTGAACGAACTAAAACCCGGTTCGTTGCAGTTGCCGAAAGGCCAGCCGGTCTATCTGCTGTGTCGCAGCGGCCAGCGCGCGACAAAGGCGGCGGATAAACTTACGAAGGAAGGCTTCTCACAGCCAATCGTTGTTGAAGGCGGCACGCTGGCATGGATCGAGGCGAATTTGCCGGTGACGCGCAGCACGGGAAAGGTTATCAGTCTCGAACGCCAGGTGCGCATCGTTGCCGGGTCGCTGGTATTCATTGGTGTGGCGCTTGGCTGGTTTGTGCATCGCGGATTCTACGGTTTGTCGGCGTTTGTCGGTGCGGGTCTGGTTTTCGCCGGCATCACGGATTTTTGCGGCATGGGCTTGCTCATCGCCAAACTCCCATGGAACA
>DATNHI010000045.1:0-10350 GCA_035605035.1 Verrucomicrobiia bacterium | reverse complement strand
GCTGTCGCCCGAAATCCAGAAGCTGGCTGACAAGAATTTTCAGCTTTTCAAAACCAATCCGCAGCACCCTTCGCTTCACTTCGAACGCAAGAAACCGGAGTTATGGTCTGTGCGTGTTGGTGGTGGCCACCGCGCTCTGGCCCGGCAACTGGATGACAGTCTGATCTGGTTCTGGATCGGGCCGCACGACGAATACGAACGCCTCTTGCGCGAACTTTGAATTTTGTTGATGCTGGCGCAGGATGAATTCGCCAAGTCCCCAAACCGCCGCCGCGCGGCTCAAAAAAGTTTCGCACCTGCGCCCGAAGCTCGCCCTCGTGCTCGGCAGCGGATTTCATCATGTCCTGACCGCGTTGCGCGTGGACAAAAAATTTTCCTGTGCAAAAATTCCCGGTTTTCCCGTTCCCAGTGTGAGCGGCCATGCGGGCGATTTGTATTTTGGCAAGCTCGGTGGCACGCCGGTTTTGGTCTTGAGCGGGCGCGCGCATTTCTACGAAGGCCATCCGATGGAGCGCGTCACATTCGCCGTCCGCGCGCTGGCCGCCTTCGGCATCCGGGATTTGCTGCTGACGAATGCGGCCGGCGGCATTAATAAAAAATTCCGGCCCGGCGATTTCATGGTTTTGACCGACCACATCAATTTCATGGGCTTGAACCCGCTACGTCCCGGCGTAGTGGCACGGGCGTCCCGCCCGTTCGATGAAAATCAAAAACACACGGGCGAGACGCCCGCGCCACTAAACCGGTTCGTGGATATGACGCAGGTTTATGATCCGAAGTTAAATGCGTTGTTGTTTCAGGCGGCGCGCCGGTGCAAGATGAAACTTCGCGCGGGCGTTTATCTCGCCGTGAGCGGACCGAGCTACGAGACCCCGGCGGAAATCCGGGCGTTTGCGCGGCTCGGCGCCGACGCGGTGGGCATGAGCACGGTGCCGGAGGCGATGGTGGCGCGGCAATGCGGCTTGAACGTCGCGGCCGTTTCGTGCATCACCAATGCGGCCGCGGGCATCAGTCGGCAGGAATTATCCCATGCCGAGGTTTTGGAGACGGCAGAGCGAGTGAAGAAGTCCGGCGCGGCGTTACTGGAACATTTTGCGCAGATGTATTCGGGAGGGTAGCCGTGCCGGCGACCCTGAATTGGGGACGGCGACACGCCGTCCCTCCCAGGAATGAAAATTGATTCTCAAAAATTGATTCGCGCGGCGGCAAAGGCGCGCCAAGGCGCGGTCGCCCCGTATTCCAAATTCAAAGTCGGCGCGGCGTTGCTCACGAAATCCGGCGAAATCATCGGCGGCGCGAACGTCGAGAGCGCGAGCTACGGTTTGACGTGCTGTGCGGAGCGCGTGGCGCTGTTCAAGGCGTTGACGGGGGGGAAGAAGAATTTTGTCGCGGTGGCCGTGGTGGCGCGCGCGCCGGGCGGGCCGATGCCTTGCGGCGCCTGCCGCCAACTGCTGGCCGAATATGCGCCGGACGCCCGGGTATGGGTGGCGGACAGCCGTGATTTGAAAAAGGCCCGGCAATTTTCCGTGCGCGAACTGTTGCCGCGGGCTTTCGTTATCCTTCCTTGAAATTTTCCGGGCGAACGGTAGTCTGACTTGCTATTGCGATTTTGAATGAAGCCTGAAGTGGTATTTGGTCTGGAGAGCGCGTCCTGGCCGGCGTTGCTGTTGAACGCAGGCGGCGTGGTGCTGCGCGCGAACTCGGCGGCGGCGGCCAGGTTTGGCGCGGCGCTCGCCGGTGAAACGCCGGCGTTGTCGGCCATCTGGTCGCCGGAAAACAGCAGCGCGCCTGAGGATTTTTTCCCGGATTGGGAGCAATCCCCGGCCCCCGCCGTCGATTTGAAATTCCGCACTGCCAACGGCGCGACGACAAAATTCAGAACGGCGATTTGCGCCTTCAGCCGGGACGGGGGCAGGTGGTATGTGCTGCAATTGCTGCCCGCTATCGAACGGGCACAGGCAGCGGCAGTCGCGCCCGACGAAACCAAAGCCGCACCGGACCCGGGGGGCGCCGCGCTCAAACAAAAACTCGATTGCGCGCTGCAACTGGCGCGGACGGTGTCGCTGGATTTCAACAACGCGCTGACGAGCGTGCTCGGCCACACGTCGTTGCTGTTGAGCAAGGCCGAGCCGGGGCATCCGTGGCGGCGTTCGCTGATGGAGGTGGAAAAATCCGCCCAGCACGCGGCGGAAATCGCCAACGAACTGCAGACCTTCAGCCGCCCGGAAAAGGAGACCCAGCGCGCGCCGGCGGGCAACCTGAACGAGGTGACGAATCGTTGCGTGGAATTTTTCCGCAACGCGCAGGGCGCAAAAATCTCCTGGAACGTGCAATTGGAAAAGAGCCCGTTCGCCGCGCGCTATGACGAGGCCAAGGTGCAGCAGGCGCTGACCAAAGTTCTGGAGAATGCCGTGGAAGCGGCCGGCGACGGCCGCAAGGGACAGATCACCGTGCAAACGCGCAACGTGGAATTGACCGAGCCGACCCAGGACCGCAATGTGCGGCTGGGGGCGGGCACGTATGTCTGCGTGGAAATTACGGACAACGGCGGCGGCATTGAATCGGACGTGTTGCCGCGGATTTTTGAGCCGTTTTTCACGACCAAAAAAGGCCACCGCGGCCTGGGATTGGCGCTGGTTTATGGCATTGTGACCAACCACGGCGGCGGCGTGGTGATTTCCAGCCAGTCGGGCACGGGCACGTCGGCGCGGGTTTATCTGCCCGCGGAGAAAGACTTCATCCGCGAAAGCGCCGGCACGGAGGCCAATTTGCACGGCACGGAAACCGTGGTGGTGGTGGATGATGAAAATCTGTTGCTGACGATGGCCGAGACGATTTTGACGGACTACGGTTACAAGGTTTTGACGGCGAACAGCGGCCAGAAGGCGCTGACGATATTGTCGCAGGATGACACCAAGGCAGACCTGGTGGTGACGGATCTGGTAATGCCGGGCATGGGCGGGCGCGAACTGGTCGAACGCATCCGGCAATTGGCGCCGAAGATGAGCATTTTATGCACCAGCGGCTACGTCATGCCCGCCGACAAGCAAACGGGCACGGCGTATTTGCAGAAGCCATTCACGAGCGCGGAATTGCTGTCAAAAGTGAAACAAATACTTGCCAGCAAAACCCCTGTTGACTAAAATTTGAATTTGTTGTTTAATCACACTTATGCAAATTGAAAGCTTGAAAGTATTCTGCGATTTGGCCGAAACAGGCAGTTTCACCAAAGCCGCGCAAATCAATGAAGTCACTCAATCTGCCGTGAGCCAGCAAATCAGTTCACTCGAACGGCAGTTCAAGTCGCTGCTGATCGAGCGGAGCAAAAAGAAATTCCGGCTCACGCGCGAAGGGCAGACGCTCTACGATTACAGCAAGCAAATCATCCAGACTTATGAGTCGCTGCATAGCAAACTGCAGGAATTGAAAGACATCATTTCCGGCACCATCCGCGTGGCGACGATTTACAGCATCGGCCTGCACGATTTGCCGCCGTATATCAAAAAGTTCATGAAGCTGTATCCGCCGGTCAACGTCCACGTGGAATACCGCCGCGCCAATCAGGTCTATGACGACGTGTTCAGCAACGTCGTGGATATGGGGCTCGTCGCGTATCCGGCCAAGGACGCCAAACTCGAAATCGTCGCGTTGCGCAAAGACCCGCTGGTGTTGATCTGTCATCCGCAGCATCCGTTCGCCAAACAGAAATCCGTCAAGTTCAAAGCCCTCGCCGGACAGAAACTCATCGGGTTCGAGCCGGACATCCCGACGCGCAAGGCGCTGGACAAAATATTGAAGGAGCACGGCGTGGACACGAGACACGCCATGGAATTCGACAATATCGAAACGGTGAAACGCGCGGTGGAAATTGACGCGGGTGTTTCCATTGTGCCGCAAGGCACGGTCATCCAGGAAGTCGCCAAGCAGACGCTGGCCGCCGTGCAGGTTGAGGATGGTTCTTATTACCGGCCCATCGCCGCGATTTACAAGAAGAACAAGGTGCTCTCGCCGGCCATGAAGCAATTCCTCGGGATGCTCAAGGAAGCGGCGTAAAAAGGGCGGTTGAATTTGCGGCCCCGAACCTCTTCGGGGCCGCCTTTTTATTTCAGATTTTTCGGATTCAGCGGCTTCAAATCCGGCGGAACAAACAGGCCGTTCTTCCGGATCAATTCGCCGTCGAACCACACCTCGCCGCCGCCCCAGTCGGGACGTTGGATCAACACCATGTCCCAATGCACCGCCGAGCGATTGCCGTTGTCGCATTCCGCGTAGGCCTGCCCCGGCGTGAAATGCAGCGAGCCGGCGATTTTTTCATCGAACAGAATGTCACACATCGGGTTCAAAATCCAGGGATTGAAACCAAGCGAAAACTCACCAACGTAACGCGCGCCGGCGTCGGTATCCAGGATTTCGTTCAGCCGTTTCGGATGGTTCGCCGTCGCCTGGATGATTTTGCCGTCTTGGAATTCCAGCCGGACATTTTCGAATTTGGTCCCGGCATAAATCGTCGGCGTGTTGAATTGAATCACGCCGTTCACGGAATTTTTCACCGGGCAGGAAAAAACCTCGCCATCGGGAATGTTCCGGTCGCCCTTGCACCGCTGCGCGCCGATGCCCTTGATGCTGAAAGTAAGATCGGTGCCCGGCGCTTTGAGCTGGACGCGATCGGCGTGTTTCATGCGGCGTTCGAGGGGGACCATCGCGCGAGCCATCTTCGCGTAATTCATGGTGCAAACGTCGAAATACAAATTCTCAAACGCCTCCGTGCTCATGCCCGCGGCCTGGGCCATGCCCGGCGTCGGCCAGCGCAGCACGCACCAGCGGGTTTTGTTGATGCGCCAGTCCAGCACCGGCCGGAGGAGGCGCGAAAAAAGCTGCATCCGGTCGCCGGGCACGTCGGAATTTTCGCTGGCATTCTCGCTGCCGCGGACCGCGATGTACGCCTGCATCCGTTTCATGCGGAACAACTCGAAGTCGCGCACCAGCGCGGCGTGCTTTTCGTTGGTCCCCAGGAGCAGCTCGCGCGAGACCCGCGAGTGCCGCACCTCGGCGAGCGGGATCGCGCCCGCCGCACGGACGCTGCGGATGAGTTCGAGCGTGAACTCGTCGGGCACGTCAATCAGGTCGAGCAGGATGCGGTCACCCTTTTTTAATCCGGTGGAATACCGGACCAGCAGCCTGGCCAGTTTCTGGTAGCGCGGATCGGTCATAAATTTTGGAAAGCGTAAAACAAAGTGCCCGGACAATCAAACACGCAGCGAAGTGCGATTCAACCTGCCGGGCAGCTTCCGGGCATCAAAAGCGCCAGAAGACTGGCGCAGTCCAAGACGCTTCGCGAAGACCGGTGGTCGTGGTAACGCGCGCCGGCGATTTGGAGTGCGGGGGCCTTTCACCGCTATTTCCAAGGCAAATTGTTAATCAGCGTCTATTTATCGTTTTTCGATAAAAAAGACTTGACTAACGGGATTGAATGGTTTATCTTCGCGCCATGAAAGCAATCATCCGTTTAATTTTATGAAAAATTTTCAAAACAAGGCCAAAATCGTCAAGGTCAGCAAAATCATCCGGCACATTTTGTTTGCGGGATTAGTTCTCTGGATTGGCATAGGAATCCCGATTGTTCTACTTCAAGCCGTCAATTTATGAATAAATTCGGCAACGCGGCGACGCTATATTTGCATGGCGGCGTCATCGTGTTGCTGGCCCTTTCCTTCATCGTCAATCTCAAACTCTTCCGTTTTTTTGACCGGCTCAAGAACGGATATTTGTTTGACGCGCAAACCGTCGGAAATTTAGACGCCGCTGGCAAGTGGTGGATTGTTCTCTGGCTTTTTGAAGTTCTTTATAATGAGATTGGACACGGGGTTTTTCAAATTTCAGATGCTTTGAATTCCGGCGGCCTATTTGCAGGTTTGGCGCTCATCTTTGTCGCGTGGCTTTTGAAAGAAGCGCAGGAATTGCAGGAGGAACAGGAATTGACCGTTTGACTTTTCAAATTTATGAATGCGACTGTGACCGCCCCCAAAATCAAAAATCGCCGGTTGAACCGCATCCAAGTCGCCAGCCTTATTTTCCGGGCGCTCAATGGCATCGGGTTCCTGATGGTCGTCTATTGTGTGCCCGCATTTCTGCTGGGTTGGCCGCCGCCGTATCCTGACAAATTGAGAATCGTCATTTCCGAGAATCATATTTATACGTCTTCGGCGGACATGCCGCAGGCGGTTCTTGCCTTGTGGCTGGTTAAAATGGGGTTGTTAATGGCTTGCATGGCCGTATTCGACCGGTTGTTCCGGCTTTATGGGAAGGGCATTCTTTTTTCGGCCAGGAACACCCTTTACATCCGTTTCCAAGGCTACTATCTGATTCTTGATTGGGTGGTGTATTATCAAATGCAGGGCGCGTTACATGACATGGCGTTGAGCACCACGCAGCTCTACATCGGATTTCTGATCATCTTCATCGCCTGGATCATGGACGAAGGCCGGAAGATTCAGGAGGAACAGGATTTGACCGTTTAAGTTTATGCCCATCATCGTCAATCTGGACGTGGTCCTCGCGCAGCGCAAAATGCGGCTGAACGATCTGGCGACGGCCGTGGACATCACGCCGCAAAACCTGTCCATCCTCAAAACCGGCAAGGCCCGGGCCATCCGTTTTTCCACGCTCGAAGCCATTTGCGAAACGCTCGACTGCCAGCCCGGCGAAATTCTGGAATACCGCCCGGAATCCGCAAACAGGAAATTGGTGACGAGAAGCTGACCGGACCGCAGCGGCGGACATTAGTCCGCTCATTTTCTTATTTGAGCCGCCTCGCGCCGGCTGCTACAAGTTCGGAATGAACCGCGAAGGGTTGGACAAATTTTTCGAGCGGACCATTCTGGGTTTGGTGCTCGCGATTCTGGTTTTTGCCCCGCTGGCGATGGGCGCGGTGGATGCGTGGGCCTTTCTCGTCGTGCAGGGCCTCACCGTCGCCGTGATGCTCGTGTGGGTGTTACGGTTGTGGTTCAGCCCCAGGCCGCAGTTGCTCTGGCCGCCGCTGGGTTGGGTGGTGCTGGCGTTCGCGATTTACGCCGTCGCGCGTTATCTCACGGCGGACATTGAATACGTCGCGCGGCCGGAGATGATTCAGGTGGTGATGTACGCCTTTTTATTTTTCGCCATCGTCAACAATTTGTATCGCCAGGAGTCAGTGCAAATCGTGAGTTTCACGCTCGTTTTTCTGGCGATGGGAATTTCCGGCTACGCGGTGGCGCAGCTTTTGACGCACTCGAACCATGTCTGGAATTTGATTTCGCCGTATTCGGGGCGCGCTTCAGGCACGTACATTTCGCCGAACAATCTCGCCGGGTTTTTGGAAATGCTGCTTCCGGTGGCGGTGGCGTATCTGCTGGTCGGGCGGATGAATGCGGTGCTCCGCATCCTGCTGGGCTACGCCGCCTTGATCATCGCCGCGGGGCTGGCGGTGACGTTCTCGCGCGGCGGCTGGGTGGCGGCGGCGGTTGGACTGTTGGCGCTCCTGCTCACGCTGATCGGCCACCGCAATCATCGCTGGCGCGCGCTGTTGTTGTTGTTCATTATGCTCGGCGGCGGGGCTGTTTTTGTGACGCAATATTTGTCCCGGACGGTTGGTTTCATGCGGCGTGTGGAGAAAGTGGAAAGCGGCGACACGTTCAGCCTGGATGTGCGGTTTGACATCTGGCGGGCGGCGGAGCGGATGTGGCTGGATCATTTCTGGTGGGGCGTAGGCCCGGCGCATTACGACTACCGCTTTCGCGAGTACCGGCCGGACAATGTGCAGATGCGTCCGGATCGCGCACACAACGATTACCTGAATCTGTTGGCGGACTGGGGCGCGGCGGGCGGGCTTATGGTGCTCGCGGGCGCGGGAATTTTTGCCGCCGGCCTCGCCAAAACGTGGCGGCATGTCCGCCGTGCGGAGAAGGATTTCGGCAGCGGGCAGAGCAATCGTTTCGCGTTTTTTCTCGGCGCAGCCGCCGGCTTGCTCGCGCTGGCGGTGCATTCGGCGGCGGATTTCAATCTACACATCCCGGCCAACGCGCTGGTCGGCGTAACGCTGCTGGCGCTGTTGAGCAGCAATCTGCGGTTTGCGACGGAGCGTTACTGGCTGGTCGCGCGGTTGCCGGTGAGGATGCTCCTGACGGTCGCGCTGGCCGGCGGCGTTGTTTATTTGACCGGTCAGGCATGGCGGCGCGGCCATGAAGCCTGCTGGCTGGCGCGCGCAGCCCGGTTCCCGGATTATTTCTCGACCCAACATACGGCGGCCTTGGAAAAGGCGTTTGCAGCCGAACCGATGAATTTTCAAACAGCCTATGATATTGGCGAAGCGTATCGCGTGGAAAGTTTCAACGGCGGAGACCATTACGCAGACCAGGCGGAGAAGGCAATGCAATGGTATGCCCGCGCCCGGCAGCTCGACCGTTACGACGCCTACAGTTACTTGCGCCAGGGCATGTGCCTCGACTGGCTGGATCGTCACGAACAGGCCGGAAACTGTTTCAGCCAGGCTGAGGCGCTTGACCCGAATGGCTACTACACCGTCGCCATCGTCGGCTGGCATTACGTGCAAATCGGGGACTACGCCGCCGCCAAGCCATGGTTTGAACGGTCCTTGCGGCTCGGAGGCGGTAACATTGGCCGTTCCTATCTGGATCTGGTGGAGCAAAAGCTCCTGGCCAGGGCCTCCGGCAAGAGCGCTTTTCCAGCCGATTTTTAGATTTGACAATTGCGCGTCCGCTTCTAACATGGTATGAAAAATCCGGGTGATTTTTGAATTTGACATTTGTGCCTCCGGTTTTATAGTGATGTGAAATAAGCAGCAGTTCCTGAAAGGCAATTATGAGAAAGACATATTCCGCCGTCGTATGCAGCGCACTGCTTGTGCTGACCGTCGCCGCTTCCGCCCAAACCTTCAAACCCGGTGTCGCCACCATCGTCCGTATCCAGGGCGAAGCCAGATACTCATTGGGTGACGGGAATTGGCATCCACTGGTTGTCGGCAAAATGCTCGGTGCCGGGGCCGTGATTCAAACCGCTCACGACGCCGTAGTGGACGTGGTGCTGGGCAAGGCCATTGAAATGCCGCAAGCCGCACCGGTGCCCGATCGCATCGGACCGGCCCCGGATGCCAACGTTCGCGGTCTGATTGACTTCAAACCCGCCGTCGAACAGAACATGATCCGGATGACTGGTGACACCGTGATGGCCATAGACAAATTGACCGTCGGGGATACGGGTGTGGATGCCGTCAGCGACACCGAATTGGATTTGAAGCAGGGCCGTATTTTTGCCAGCGTCAAGAAACTTTCCGCCGCGTCCCAATACCTGGTTAAAATTCCCAACGGCATTGCCGGCGTGCGCGGATGTGTGGTCGTCATTGACGCGAGCGGTTGGTGTGCCGTCATCAAAGATCCTTTGGAGCCTGCTTCCCACAAGGGTGCCTTGCTGCTTTCTATCGTCGGGCCCAATGGCGCCCCCAGCACGTATCAGGTGGATGAAGGCAACCAATTCACTCCGCAGACTGGTCAGATTTCCCCCCTGCCGCCCGAGTTGTTCAGCTTGTACCAGGAAACCGCCACGGCGTTAGACACCGCGTATGTGCAGGTTGTTTCGTTCGCCTATGACCGGACCTTCTGCTTCATTTCGCCCACCAGTGGTAGTTTGGGCCTTGCGTTGGTGCCCGAGTAGCAAGCGCCGGCCGGTTCGTTGCCACGCGGGGCAATCCCTTTAAAAACCAGAGCAGCCTTGAGTTGCTCTGGTTTTTTGTTTAATTGGGCGCGGTGAACTTCAAGCCGCTCAAACGCACACCGGCCCTTCTGGCGGTCGTTGTCCTCGCGCTGGTGTGCGTTGTCCGCCTGCTACGATTTGATTTCTTCGAACGGCTGGAGCGGATGACTTACGATCTCCGTGTTCGCGCCGCCCAAAAATTTCCCGCTCCCGCCGCCACCAACCTGGCGTTCGTCTCCGTGGAAGAATCCAGCATCGCCGCGGTTAAAAGCGGCCGCCTCGGTTACAGCTATGGCTTGGAGTGGCCGCGGCAGGTCTATGGCCGGCTCGTCGAGGAGCTTTCGGCGCAAAACGCCAAAGCCGTCGCGTTCGACGTGCTGTTCGGTGACTTGCGCCGCGACCATCCCGGCGTGGAAATGGCCAACGGCACGGTGCTGGAGTCCGATGATTTTTTTGCGTTACAAATGCGCCGGGCCGGCAATACGATTCTGGCCACCACCCCGGAAACGGTATTGCCGGAACTCTTCGCCACCAATGCGTTCGCACTCGGTGATATTTCCTCGGTAAAGGATTCCGACGGCAGTTTTCGGCGGGTCCAGGCCTTTT
>DATNHI010000044.1:0-10576 GCA_035605035.1 Verrucomicrobiia bacterium | reverse complement strand
TGGCTTCCCGCCAGTCCCAAGTCCGTGGATTATTTTTCAATGGTTTGCGCACGCCACGCCAGAGCAGCAGCGTGAGCACGGCGTATTCGGTCAGGTGCGCGCATTTGCGGAACACTTCGTGAACAGCGTGGATTTGTGCTTCCGGCAGGTGCGGGAATAGCCAGCGCAGGAGCGGCTCGATGATGCGCGAGGAATGTTCGTAAGAATGAGCATCAGCGGACGCTGTAAAAATCAACGCCATCCAGGCGAGCACCGGCAGCCAGAATTTGCAGAAAGCGCGCAGTTGGAGCACGCCGGATGAAAGCCGGATTCGTCCTGCGCGGCAATCAGAATCGACTGTATCCTGATTTGGCGGAGCGCGGTTGTGTCGAAGACCAGCCGCAGCAGTTTCGATGTGCTGCGGCTGACGCTGCGCGCACAGCCGCGCTCCAGGAATTTCTTATCCGGACACTGCCTCAGAATCATGATTGAGTTTGCCAAGCGGCGGCAGGTTTGGCAGAGAAAGGTCTGCGGTGAAAACGTTTTGACGTTTTTGAACCGGAATAAAAGATTGACTGAAAATCATGCTTAAGCTCGGTGTCAACATTGACCACGTGGCAACGCTCCGCGAAGCGCGGTATCGCGGGCGCGGGTTCGGCGAACCGGACCCGGTGGCGGCGGTGCGGATATGCGAGGCCGCCGGCGCGCACGGCATCACCGCGCACCTGCGCGAAGACCGCCGGCACATGCAGGACCGTGATATCTGGAAGCTGCGCGAAGTTGTCGAAACCCGGCTGAACCTCGAGATGGCCAACGCGCCGGAAATCATCAGCATCGCGCTGAAATTGAAACCGGACATTGTCTGCATCGTGCCCGAACGCCGGCTGGAAGTGACCACCGAAGGCGGACTGGACGTGGCCGCTGCGGAAAAATCCCTGACCGAGACACGAAAAAAGATGAACGATGCCGGCATTGAGGTGAGTTTGTTCATCGCGCCGGATGAAAAGCAGATTGAAGCCAGCGCACGGGTTGGCAGCCAGTTCATCGAGCTGCACACCGGTGCGTTTGCGGAGGAATTTCATAAACGCGTCAGTAGGAGCCGAGGTGACGAGGCTCTGACTAAAAAACCGGAAACTGGAAATCGGAAATGGAAGGTTGATCAGAGCCTCCTGACGTCGGCTCCTACTGACGAAGTTGAGTTACAGCGCCTCATTTCCGGCGCGCAACAGGCGCACGCGCTCGGGCTGAAAGTGAACGCCGGGCACGGATTGAATTACGAAAATTTGCCGCTGCTTTATCGCGTGCCGCATCTGGTGGAATTGAACATCGGCCACAGCATCGTCAGCCGTGCGGTGCTGGTTGGCCTTGAAACCGCGGTCAAAGAGATGCTGGCGCTGATGAAAAATTATCGCGGGTGAAAATTTCAGCCCTTTAAGATTCGTTCGTACTCGGCGTGAGTCCCGATCCAGAACCAGTGGTAAGTGTCATTTCGCAGCAGTGCAAGTGAGCGGCAGTCTTCCGTAATTCGGGCCGACCAGAATGGGCGGCTTTTTTGAATTGCAGTGATGGATGGCGCGGATTGTTCTTCCAGAGGCGATATTGCTTGCGAGCAGATTGTTTGACTTCGGGCGGCAGCGTTGCGTGAGCCCGCCAGAATCTAGGAGTGGTCAATGATTTCATCGAGAGGCTTGACCCTGCCGGCAGCGATGTCCGCTTCCACTTCCTCCACCAAATGATTTAACCGTCCAGCCGCAGCATCGGCTTCGATTTGCTTGTCCCACTCGGCCCACAAGGCGTCATGGAAACGATGCAACAAATTCCACCTTTCCCTGGGCGGAAGCCGCTGAATGGCCGACTCGATTTCCTGGACCGTACTCACGCTGATAAAATACGCCGCGCCATTAAATCGGCAAGTGCGGAAATGCTGCGGTTGATGAAAAACTGTCGCCGGTGAAAGACGAAATTTAACTGCGGATGACACGGATAACGCGGATTTCTTTCATCTGTGCCATCTGCGTAATCCGCGGTAAGAGAAATGGTTGCTTGCGCGTTAATCGCAAATCGTAAATCGTAAATCACAAATGATCCTGGGCGTTGGCATTGACATCATCGAAGTTGCGCGGATTGCGGCGTCGTATGAAAAATTCGGCGAGCGGTTCGTGAACCGGATTTTGTTGCCGGACGAAATCGCGTATTGCCTGTCGCATAAACAGCCCGCGCCATTTCTGGCGGCGCGGTTCGCGGCCAAGGAAGCGATTTCCAAGGCGTTCGGCACCGGCATCGGAGCACAGCTCGGCTGGCAGGACATGGAAATCCGGCGCAAGGAATCCGGCGAACCCTTCGTGGTCCTGCACGGCAAAGGCAAGGATTTGTTCAAATCACGCAAGGCCAAGCGATTGCTCGTCAGTTTGAGTCACACGCAAAATTACGCGGCGGTGACGGCGGTGTTGGAAGGGTGAACAAAAAATCCGAAAGCCGAAGGCCGAAATCCGAAAGAAATCCGAAGACCGAAGGCCGAACAAAGAAAACGCGGCCCGGCCTGATTCAGGTTTCGGGAATCGGGCTTCTTTCGGGCTTCGGATTTTTGCCTTCGGATTTGCCCGTTTCTCCTTTATTTGACGCGTTTTTCCCGGCAAACTGCGCGCATGGGGACGGCGTTGGTGGCGATGGCGGCGATTTTGATCTTCGCGGGCGCGAGTTTCTTTTTCGCGCTGGCGGAAACGGCGCTGCTTTCCCTGAGCAAATGGCAGGCGCAGCAACTGGCCGAACGCCATCCGCGCGCGGGCAAAATCATCACCCGGCTCCTCGAACAACCCCAGGATTTGCTGGCGGCGATGGTGCTCGGCAACACGTTCGCCAACGCCGCGATGCTCGCCGTCGCCTTGCGCAAGGTGTTCAGCGGCGAATGGCCGTTGCTGTGGACCGTGGGCGCGCTGTTTGCGCTGGTGCTCATCGGCTGCGAGATGTTCCCCAAAACGCTGGCCGTGCGGCAGCCGGAACGGTGGGCGCTCCGCGTGAGCTGGCCACTGTTGCTGTTCGTGAAGGTCACGACGCCATTGGGTTGGGTGGCGCAAAAGTTGAACGAGGGCATTTTGAAACTGGCCGCGCCCAAATTCCTCGTGCCCCCGGCGGCGCTGACTGATGCGGAATACCAGGAACTGCTCGAGATGGCCTACCAGCAAGGCACCCTGGCCGAGGCGGAAAAGGAAATCATCCTGCAAATCGTCAACCTCGACCAGCGGACGGTGCGCGAAGTGATGCGTCCGCGCGCCGGCATGGCGTGCATTTCGGACGACACGCCGGTCGAGGAAATGCTTGCCGCCGCCCGCGAATTCAAACACCGCCGCCTGCCGATTTACGACGAAACGCCGGACACCGTCGTCGGCATTTTGAATGCGCGCGCGCTGTTGCTCGATCCCAAAATTGACCTGGCCGACGCGATTGAGTTTCCGTCGTTCGTGCCGGAAACGATGAACCTGCTCCAGCTTTTCAAAAGTCTGCAAAAACAACAACGCGGCCTGGCCATCGTGTTGGATGAATTCGGCGGCACGGCCGGGTTGGTGACGATGGAGGACATTCTGGGTGAACTGGTCGGCAAAATTCGCGTGGCGCTGAGACCGGAGGGTTTCATCATGGAAAAGCTCGCGCCGGACCGCTGGCGCGTGAACGGCACGATGCGGCTGGACGATTTCCGCCGTGAATTCCCGCCGCTGGGCGACGTGCCCGAAGTCGAGACGATGGGCGGATTGCTGGCGCATTTGCTGGGCGTGGTGCCGGAAGCCGGCCAGTCGGCCTCGTTTCGCGGTTTGAAACTCACGGCGCACGTGGCCGACGAGCGGCGCGTGCGCGAATTGCTGGTGCAACAGGTGAAATGAAATGACCCTGGAGATTCTCAACTGGCTCGGTCTGGCGGGATGTCTGGTGATGTCGTTCCTGTTTTCGGGCATGGAGGCGGGCGTGTTCGCCTTGAGCCGGTTGCGCATCCGGCGGCTGGCCCACGCCGGACGGCCCTCGGCAAAAATGCTTTATGGGTTTCTCGAAGACCCCGAAAATTTTCTCTGGACCATCCTGGTCGGCAACACGCTGGCCAATTTTCTCATCCTCGGCTGGGTCATCGTGAAATTGCACGAGTGGCTGGCCTGGCGTCATGCCGCGATCGTCCTCATTTTTGCGGCCGTGGTATTTTTGTTTTACGCCCTGTTCGATCTGCTGCCGAAAATGCTGTTTCGCGCGCATCCCAACCAATTATGCCTCGCCACCGCCGGTGTGTTCCGGCCCGTCCATCTTGTGTTGCGCCCGCTCGTCTGGCTGGTCAGAGCGGCGTCCACCGCCTTGTTAAGCTGGACGGGCGGGCGGGCGTTCACCGGGCGGCTGTTCGGCAACCGCGAGGAGATGCGCGCCGTCATGCAGGAATCCGCCCAGGCGCTCACGAGCGACGAGCGCGCCATGGTCAACCGCGTGCTCGACCTGCAAAATTTCACCGTCCGGCAGATTGCCACGCCGCTGGCGCAGACGGTGGCGGTCGAAGCGCAAACGCCGGTCCGCGACGTGCTGGCGCTGGCCCGGGAAAAGAAACTTTCGCGCCTGCCGGTCTGGGAAACGCGCGACGGCCGGCGGCGCATCGCCGGCCTGCTGGCGCTGGACGTGATGTTGTTCCGCAGCGATCTCGATCTGGAAAAATCCGCGTCGGCGTACCTGGCCCCGGCGCTCTTTGTGGATGAGGGCATCCGGCTGGAAATCGCGTTGCGGCTGATGCAACGCGCCGGCCACCGGCTGGCGATTGTGCTGGGACGCGACCGCCGCGAAACCGGCATCGTGAGCCTGGAAGACATTTTAAAAGTGATGTTCGGCGAGGTGAAACTGTGAGGAAATGACTGATTTCTAAACTCTAATGACGAAAGAAATCCAAATGACCAAATCTCGAAACCAGACAGGTGGGTGTCGTGGGCATTTGCCATTTGTGCGTTGTCATTCCTTAGCCATTCGGATTTGGTCATTCGCCATTTAAATTATGGACTGGGACGCCATCCTTTTGATCGCGCTGAAAATTCTGGCAGTGCTGGTGCTCGTGCTGCTGAACGGATTTTTCGTCGCCGCCGAGTTCGCGCTCGTCCGCGTCCGCGAAACGCAATTGGACGCGCTGGTGGCCAAGGGCCAGCGCCGCGCGAAACTGGCGCGGCACATTGTCCGCAACCTGAATTCCTATCTCAGCGCGACCCAACTCGGCATCACCATGGCCAGCCTCGGCCTGGGCTGGATGGGCCAGCCGGTTTTCGCTTCGTTGCTTTCGCCCCTGCTCGATTTGCTGGGCGTGAAATCCGGCGCGCTGGTGCATTCGATTTCGTTCGTCGTCGGGTTCAGCGTGTTGACGTTTCTGAGCATTGTGGTGGGCGAACTGGCGCCCAAGTGGCTGACGATTCAAAAAACGCTGCCGATTGCGCTCTGGGCGGCGCGCCCGTTGCACTGGTTTTACCTCGCATTCTATCCGTTCAACCGGCTGCTGAATCTCGCCGCGCGCGGGTTGCTGCGTCAAATCGGAATCGAACCCGACGCGGAAACCAGCGGCGCGCAGTCGGAGGAGGAATTGCGCCTCGCGCTCGCGTCGGTCGCGCAAGGCCGGATGACGTTCGGACGCAACATCGTGTTGAACGCGCTCGATTTGCGCCGCCGCGTCGCCCGCGAAGTCATGCGTCCGCGCCAGGAAATCACCGCGTTCGACACCGAAGCGAGCATCGCGGACTGTCTCGCGCTGGCGGAACAGACGCGCTACTCGCGTTTTCCCCTGTGCGAAGGCGGCGATTTGGACCGGACGCGCGGCGTGGTTCACGTCAAAGACCTATATACAGTGGCACGGGCGTCCCGCCCGTCTGTTTTAGAAGCAAGCACGCCGCAAAGTTCGGAAACTCACGGGCGGGACGCCCGTGCCACTACCGGCGCGGATTTGCTGCCGGTGGCGCGCAAGCTGGTTTATGTGCCGGAAACCGGGCGGCTGGAAAAATTGCTCCAATTATTTCTCGAGCGGAAGCTGCACTTTGCCATCGTCGTGGACGAATATGGAGGCACGGTCGGCATCGTGACGCTCGAAAACGTGCTCGAAGAACTGGTCGGACAGATTCAGGACGAGTTCGATGAGGAAAAACCGGAATGGACGCGCGTGGCTGAAAACGTCTGGGAAGCATCCGGCGCGCTGCCGTTGCACGAATTGGAAAAACTCGTCGGCGAAATCGGGGGCGGCGAGGGGGCGGCGACCGCAAGCGGCTGGATCACGCAAAGGCTCGGTGGGTTTCCCAGGGTTGGCGACGCCTTGACCGTTGGCGCGTGCGAATTGCGCGTTGAAGAAATGGACGGCCCGCGGGTGGCGCGGTTCAAAATCACCCGGCGGTAGGAATTGGAAGACACGACCTTCACCAACCGGCGCCGCGAATCGCGAAAACAGCCGTGACCAGGCCGATGCCGGCGTCCACCGCGACCGCCGGCCAAAGCCCCTTCACCGCCGCCGCGCCCGCAAAAAGCAGCAACGCGCCCAACCAAAGGCCGAGCGGATGGAAATCCGGCGAACTTTTTCCCCGGGGCCGTTTGTTGATCAACAGGGGGGTGACGAACGCCAGGATCAGCAGCGACACGACCGCCCAACTGACGAAATTCACCAGCGGCGCGCCCAGCCAGGTGACCGGAAACTTGGTTGGTGTCCACAGCCAGTAATGTTTCACCCGCGAGGCAAACGGATCGAGGGCGAGATCAAACAGCATCACCAATGCCGTCGTGAAGCCGATGACCCAGAAACCATAGGTCTTGGTCTTTCGCCACGGACGCAAAATCAACCGCGCCACGCCGCGCGAATTCAAAAGGGTGAAGACCCAGAGCAGCGGCATCGCCCACGGCAGGGTTTTGAAGAGTTTCGGTCCCGCTTCCGGCCCGAACACAAACGGACCGAAGGGCAGGTCGGTAATTTCGCCGACCGCGTGGGCCGTGCCGCCGATGACGGCGATGATGAGCGCCGCCCACAAGACATTCTGTGCCGGCAACCGCCGCAACAGCGCGACGACCGTGCCGGCGGTGGCCAGCGAAATCAGCAGCGCGTCCGGCCATTCCGGCTGGTCCGGCAGGTTGGCGGAGGTCCAAAGCATGGCGAACACAGCAGCAAAGCACACCGCCACCAGAATAGTGAGCGACCAATGGACCCAGGCCGTGGCATTCCCGGTGGAGCCGGGTGTTGGCTGATTTTGGGACGATGTCGGCGGTTGCATTTTGGGAACGCTATAAATTTGCGGTCGCGCGCGCACTCTTAAAATTGGCGGAGGCGTGCGAAGCCGGAATTACCTTGTTCGCTGGCAGCAAAACTGCTTTTTTGGATTGCGTCATGACCTTGGACGAAATCACGAGCCAGATCAAGAACTGCGCGAGCCAGATGAACGCGCGGTACGGCAGCGTTGTTTTTGACGAATGGGCCATTGTCTCGCTGGTGCAAAACAAGGCGCGCATTCTGGTTTACCTCGGCCCGCGCAACGATGATTTTCTCAAAAATTTCGCCAAGGACCTGGGGACCTTGCGCGCGGAACTGGTCGGTGGACAATACGGTCCCGGCGATTTTGAATTTGCACGGCACGGCATCGGCACGGGTTTCGAGTCGTTCCTGGTTTTGGGCGCGGGCATCTATCTGATCTGCAACAACACGCGCGAGTCCATGGATGCCCTCACGAAAAATCCCCGCTGGCTGGAGGCGCAGGTGCCGTTCGCGGAGCTGGCCGACAAAGTCCGCCCCCACCCCGTGGTCCTCTCCAGCGACACACAGCTTTTCAAAAAGCCTTAGATTCGTAGCAGCCGACATGAGTCGGCTCAAAATGATTTCCGACAAACCTGGAGTTTGAGCGAACTCAGGTTCGCTGCTGCGCAATTCAGCCGAGCAGGCCTTTCCAGAGGAAATATCCATAAGCGGCAACCAATACCGCGCCAATGAAACGCGGCAGCCTTCCAAAGATGGCGATGAACAGGAAATGCACCAGCGTGGCGCCGAGGAGGATGAACATGCCCGTATGAAAAAACGGCGGCACGGTCATCGTGTGATACAGCGCGTAAACACCGATGCACAGCGGGATGGACACGTGCGCATCGCCGACTTGCGAGGCATAGACCGTTTCCGGCTGTTTGTACCAGCCGTAATAAAACGCCAGGACCGCGTTCGGCAGCACCATGAGCCAGCCGCTGAGCCAGCCGAGATAGGTCGCACTGATGAACCCGGTGTGAATATTGGATATCCAGGCCACCAGCCAGCCGGTGCTCACGTAAATGCCATACGCGCCGATGGCGAGCAGCGCCAAATCAATCGGCAAAGTCCAGCTCAGGGATTTGCCCTGGCGCACGTTGCTTTTGAGAACGTCGAACACGTGGAAGCATTGCCAGAACAAAAACATTCCGACCAAAATCAGACCGTCGTTGAAATTAATCTGCCCCTTGCGGCCCAGCGCCCAAACCGCCCCTGTAAAAAACAAAACGGCGGTAAGCGTCAGCAACGACGAAAGCCGGTTCAGTTCATAGGCCCTGCCGCCGGTTTTGCCTTTCTTCTTTTGCGACGGCAGAAGCTTCATTCCCCAGAAAATCGCGGGCAGGCCGAGCACGAGCGTCATGTTCGTGACGTTGTTGACGAGCGAGTTGACCATCACGTCCGCGCCGGAGCCGCCGTTGCGGCCGAGGATGAAGGCGAAGATGAGGTTGCCCATGCCGGTGCAATAGGGCATGACGAGCGTGCCGAGCACCGTGCCTTCGAAGCCCTTGGCGCTCAAAACTTCCAACCGCCAGATCATCAGGAGCGACGCGGCAAGGAACAGCGCCAGAAACAACCACGGCGCATAAGGCCCTTTGGCTTCAATCCAATGGATGAACGGGTTGAGCACGGGCGGGAGTTTAATGAAAAGAAATCCGGACGCGATTTTATTCAGCAAAGTTATGGATTGAGAATGCCAAGGCGCACGTCCACTGCTACGGGAGAATCTGTCAATTGAACCGTTTGACAAACCGGGCTTCGTCCCTAATCTGGTATGGCTTTATGGAATACAGATTACTGGGAGGTTCGGGATTTAGAGTTCCCGTTTTAACACTCGGCACCGGCACGTTCGGCGGCAAGGGCGAATTGTTCTCCGCCTGGGGCAACAGCGGCGTGCCCGAAGCCAAACGGCTGGTGGACGCTTGCCTCGATGCCGGGCTGATCATGTTCGACAGCGCCGACATTTATTCCGACGGCATGGCCGAGGAAATTCTCGGCAAAGCCATCGCTGGTCGGCGCGACAAGGTGCTCATTTCCACCAAGGCGACGTTTCGTCTGGGAGACCGACCAAACGACGTCGGCTCGTCGCGGTTCCATTTGATTCGCGCTGTCGAAGATGCGTTGAAGCGACTCGGCACCGATTACATTGACCTGTTTCAGTTGCACGCGTTCGACGCCATGACACCCGTGGAAGAAACGTTGAGCACACTCGACATCCTGGTGCGCGCGGGGAAAATCCGATACGTCGGTTGCTCCAATTTTTCCGGCTGGCACCTGATGAAATCGCTCGGCGTGGCCGATAAATACGGCTACCCGCGCTACGTCGCGCATCAGGCGTATTATTCCCTCATCGGCCGTCATTACGAATGGGAACTGATGCCGCTTGGCCTCGACCAAAAAGTGGGCGCGGTCGTGTGGAGTCCGCTCGGCTGGGCGCGGCTCACGGGCAAAGTCCGGCGCAGCCAGCCGCTGCCGGCGGTCTCGCGCCTGCAATCCCAGTTCAACCGGGACATCGGCCCGCAAGTTTCCGACGAATACCTTTACAGCGTCGTGGATGTGATTGACGAAATCGCCAAGGAGACCGGCAAGACCGTCGCGCAAATCGCGCTCAACTGGCTGTTGCAGCGCCCGACAGTTTCGACGCTCGTCATCGGTGCCCGCAACGAATCGCAACTGCGCGACAATCTGGGAGCCGTTGGCTGGAATTTGACCGCCGAGCAAATGAAACGATTAGATGCGGTCAGTGCCGTCCCACCGATTTATCCTTACTGGCATCAAAAAAGCTTTTCCGAGCGCAATCCGTTTCCGACGGCGTAGAAACGGTCAGCGAGCGCCGTAGGCGCGGTATATCTGTAGAATCCCGTCCGCAAATTGAGAAAGCCCCGTCAGGGGCGGCATCTTCGGGGAATCATTCGGCGGCGGTTTTGAAAATGTATCGCTGGTCGTAATCAATGCTGAACTTTTCCAGTAACTCGACGTATTCCTCGTGAAATGATTTTTTTGCGTGGTGCTGCTGTTGGTTTTCGATGTAACGAATCACTGTGGCCAGTTGCGATCGCGAATAAGAAAATGCGCCGAAGCCTTCCTGCCACGAAAATCTTCCGGCAACCCATCGTTTCTCGTTGATGAATTTTGACGAACCGGCCTTTACATCACGCACCAAATCCGAGAGCGACAAATCCGGTTTCAAGCCGACAAGCAGATGGAGGTGGTCCGGCATGTTGTTGATGGCGATCAATTTTTGTTTCTGACCCGAGACGATGCCAGTGGTGTATTTTTGAAGTTCGTCGTTATGTTTCGGTTGGATGAGGTTTTGTCTGCCTTCGACGGCGAACA
>DATNHI010000043.1:0-4517 GCA_035605035.1 Verrucomicrobiia bacterium | reverse complement strand
CGCCAGCTTTTCGAGGCGAGCTTCCAACTTTCATTTTTCGTCGTGCTCATCATCGCCCTGATGTTGCCGCCCTTGAATAAAATTTCCGACCGGCTCCTGCGGCACGATCCGTTGTTGCCCGACGATCTGCTGCCATATTGGCGGCGCGCGCTGACCACGCTGCTGCGAATGCTGTCGCGGTATGTTGCGCTTTCCCTCGCGGCCTGGGCCGGCTCGATTCCGTTGTCGGCGCTTTATTTTCATCTGTTCAGTCCGGTTTCGCCACTGGCGAATATTGTGGCCGTGCCGCTCGGAACGCTGGCGTTGATGAGCAATCTCGGCAGCCTCGTCTGCGGTCACTGGCTGCCGTGGGCGACCGGACTGTTCAATCACAGCGCCTGGTTTTTCATGGTGGCAATGAAGTGGGTCAGCGAAATTTTCACGAAAATCCCCGGCGCGTTTTTCTACGTGCCCGAACCGTCGTGGCTCACCATCGGCATTTATTACGCCATCCTCGTGGGTGCCTGGACCGGCTGGCTGTTTGCGCCCGCGCGAAGACTCTGGAGCACGGCTATTTTGATTCTGATTGCGGCGTTTTATTTCTGGCGTTGGGAGCAGTCACGCGCCGAAATCCAGTTGACCGTGCTGCCGCTCAACGGCGGTCATGCCGTCTTCGTGGACGCCGCCGGACGGAAAAACGACTGGCTGGTGAATTGTGGAAACGAAAGCGCCGCTGAGTTCACCCTCAAACCGTTCCTTCGCGCCCAAGGCGTGAACAAAATCCGAAGACTCGTTTTGACCGGAAGTGATTTGCAGAATATCGGCGGGACAGATTCACTCAACGAACACTTCGGCATCGGCGAACTCATCACCGGTCCGGTCCAATTCCGGTCAGGGGCGTATCACAAAATTGTCACTGAATTTGAAAACCCGCCGGCCAGCAAGTTCAGTTGGTGGGGCGAGGCTTCTGACGAGCCGTCACCCAATAACAGCCCGGCTCGCGGGGACGCTCGCCCCACCGACAAACCAGACGTGCCTTCGCGGCACAAAATACTCAATCGCGGCGACCGCGCCGGATGCTGGCAGGTTTTGCATCCCGGGGCCGGGGACAATTTTGCGCGCTCGGACGATGCCGCGCTGGTGTTGCTCGGAAATTTTAACGGCACACGCGTTTTGCTGCTGTCCGATTTGGGACGCGCCGGGCAAAGCGCGTTGCTCGCGCGCACCAACGAGCTGCGCGCCGATATTGTCATCGCCGGCCTGCCGGACGGAGGCGAACCGCTTTGCGACGCGCTGCTCGACGCGGTCCAGCCGAAGGTCATCGTCATCGCCGACTCGGAATTTCCGGCGACCCGGCGCGCCAGCCGCGAATTGAAAGACCGATTGGCGCAAAAGAAAATTCCCGTTATTTACACGCGGGATTCCGGCGCGGTGACAATTCTCGTGAAAAGAAACAGCTGGCAGTTGCGAACGATGGACGCCCGGAAGGGGGAGTAGGACAGGCGTCGCGCCTGTCTCAATTTCCTTTTATGTCGGAGACAGGCGCGACGCCTGTCCTACGGTTTAGCGAGCCTGACCGAAACGCAGTGCGCATCCGCAATTGGAAATTTTTTTACCTCAACGGTGACGCTTTGAGGTTTGAACTCGGACAAAATAATATCCGCAATATCGGCAGCGAGTTTTTCAATGAGTTTCCAGCTTCGGCCTTCGCCGAATTTCAAGAGCCGCTGAGAAACCGCGAAATAATCAATCGTGTCGCGGATGTTGTCGCTTTTGGCTGCCCTTGAGAAATCAAAGTCCATTTCCACCGTCAGCAGCAAACGCTGCGGCTCGACGCGTTCCGCCTCCGGCACGCCGACGCGGTAGAACACCTCGAGTTCAACAATGGAGATTTTCATCTGCGACCGGAGGGACGAGTTACACGAGTCCCGCGAGGTTTGGAATCAGGGACTCGCATAGCTCGTCCCTCCGAAAGTTTACGATTTACGATTTTTGATTTGGGGAGCACACGCGCCCCCGCGTGTTGCCGACGACGCCTCGTCGTCGGCAGTTCCGTTCGCGGTTGACGAGGCGTCAACCGCCGCACCCGGGGCGGGTGCGCTCCCCTTTTCAGGACCGCTTCCAGCAAAATCCGCGTCGGAGTATTGAGCGGCATTTTCAAGGCAGCGGCCGGTTTGAGCCAGCGGAATTCGAGTCCTTCTTCGTTCAGCCTCACGCGCGGATTTTTCACGGCGCAACGGCAGGTGTAATTCAGCAGGACAAAATGCGCGTCGCGGTAAAATTCCTTTGAGTGGATGCAATCCTGCACCAGCACAAACCGGATGTCGCTCACCGTGAGGTTGGTTTCCTCCTTGATTTCGCGGCGGAGCGCGGCCTCGGAGGTTTCGCCCCATTTGATTTTGCCGCCCGGGATGCCCCAAAGATTCGACCATTTGTGCGTGCGAATCATCAGCACCTCACCCTCCCCGTTAAAAATCAGCGCCCCGACGGTCGCCAGCGGCGGATGGTTTTCCTCGCGATTCTTCTCCACCGGTTTCAAGCGCAAATCATTTTGTTCGAGCACGCGGCGCAATTCGCCCAGGTGCTCGACGACCAGATCCGGTTTCGCCGCGCGCAATTGCTCCAGCGTGTTGTAGCCGGTGAGGACAGCGCACGAGTGGACCCCGCCGTGGCGCGCGGTCTCGATGTCGTGCTGCATGTCGCCGATGAACAGCGTTTCGTCGGGCCGGAGCCGGTTTTCGGCGAGGATTTCGTGGATTTTTTTGCGCTTGTCCCAGACATCGGTGTACGGTTTGTCGAGGAAGGCGTCGAAGCCGGTGACGCGGCATTGCGCGGCAAAATGCTCCCGGTGAACGGTGCTCAAGAGAAACGTGCGGATTTTTTGGGCGCGGCAGAATTCGAGGAATTCGCGGGCGTAGGGCAGTTCGCAGACCGAATCCTGCGCCTGCCGGAAGCTGGCATGGAACCATTCCTCGAGTTGCGGCATCGGCACGTTCGGCGTATGGCGGTCGTAGAAGTTCGTGAACGGCAGGGAAAATTCCGCGCGGAACTCCTCGAGCGTCATTTCCGGGCGGCCCGCCTGGGTGAGGACAAAATTGGACGCCTTCAAAACGGCGGGCAAATCGTCCACCAGCGTGCCCGACCAGTCGAAGATGATGTTGTGAATCACGGGCACAGTTTAACGCAGGGAAAATTTCAGGCAACAGAATCAAAGTTATGAGTTGCGCCGGATGCCGGCACATTGCATAACCACGCGTTCAAGGTATAATTGGAATTGAGCATGAGCCGAACAGCGCCACATTTCCGGCTTCCGTCAGCGCAGCGGCCAGTCAACGGCGGCTTCACGTTGATCGAACTCCTCGTCGTGATTGGCATCATCGGGATTCTGGCGGCGATGCTGTTGCCGGCGCTGGACAAGGCGAAATGGAAGGCGCAAGGACTGCAATGTATGTCCAGTCACCGGCAATTATGTCTGGCGTGGAGGATGTGGTCGGATGACAACGGAGACCAGTTGTTGTTTGCCAGCGAAAATCCAAGCGACCCGACGAGCGCCAATAGCGCATGGGTCACCGGCATGCTGGACTTCAATCCTGCCAACCAGTCGAATTGGGATCCGTCGCTCACCATTGAGCAAAGTCCGATGTGGCCCTATTGCGGCCATAGTCTGGCGATTTGGAAATGCCCGGCGGACACCTCGTTCGTGCTGGTCAGCGGGCAACAATTACCACGTGTGCGCAGCATGTCCATGAACGTCTATCTCGGCGGCTGGGGCGGCACCTACGGCAACTGGGACCTGGTCATGGGCTCCGTCTGGAGCAACTACAAAATCTATCGAAAACAATCCGACCTCATCAATCCCGGGCCTTCCAGCATTTTTGTGTTTCTCGACATGCGCCAGGACAGCATTGACATGGGAAACTTCGCCGCCGACATGGCGGGCTGGCCGAATCAGCCGGCCAGCTTCGGGTTTTTTGATTTGCCCGGCTTTTATCATCACCTGGCGTGCGGTTTTTCGTTCGCCGACGGTCATTCCGAAATGCGCCGCTGGCGCGATGGCCGCACCATGCCGCCACTGGTGCCCGAAGGCGGTGTCAATGACTCGTTTGCATCACCCAACAATCCCGACGTCGCCTGGCTCCAGCAAGTGGCCACCCGGCCCAAGCAATGAAACCTTTGCACACGGCGGCTGAACCCCTTTAACTCCGGCAGCCGCGCTTTGCCATCATGCTCATCGCGTTCCACAAACCGTACGGCGTCGTTTCACAATTCACCGGCGACGGCTCGTCGAATCGCACGCTGGCGGAATTCGGGTTTCCGAAAAACGTTTATCCCATCGGCCGGCTCGACGCGGATTCCGAGGGTCTGTTGCTCTTGAGCAATGAACCGAAGTGGAACGAGCGTCTGTTGCACCCGCGCCACGCCCACGAACGCGAGTATTGGGCGCAGGTCGAAAACATTCCGACGCGCGAGGCGCTGGACAAATTGGAGCGCGGCGTTTTGATTCAAGGTCACAAAACCCTGCCCTGCCGCGCGTGGAT
>DATNHI010000042.1:0-20237 GCA_035605035.1 Verrucomicrobiia bacterium | reverse complement strand
ACTTCCAGAGGGTTTCCGTGGCAGATCGAAGCGTAGACGGCAAGAAGCACAACAAATCTATTGGGTTTTCCCAAAATTCCGTGTTGGCGGCCTCTTCCAAATCAACCGGTTTTAGGTGCATAAAAAATGAGATGCGCCCGGAAGCCGGGTTAGCTGCCAAATGGCCTTGCCACTGCGGGAGCTCCTTGCCAGACTCACCCGCGCTTTTGGGCGTGATTCATGAAGATCGCGTTGGTTCAGATCAATACCACCGTCGGCGACCTCGCCGGCAATGAGAAGAGAATCCTCGAAGCTTACCGACGAGCGGCAGCTTCGGGCGCGGACCTGGTGCTATTTCCCGAGCTGGCCACCACCGGTTACCCACCACGCGATCTGCTGCTGCGCCCGCAGTTTGTCGCGGAAAACCTCGCGGTTCTGGATCGGCTGGCGGCCGCCGCCGGGGAGGCCGGCATGATGGTTGGTTACGTCGGCCGCAACGAGAAGCGGCCCGGCCGCGAAGTCACCAATTCCGTGGCGTTGCTGCACCAGGGGCGCACTGTCGCGACGCGCACCAAGACGTTACTGCCCACCTACGATGTGTTTGATGAGGACCGTTACTTTGAACCGGCAATGGAAAACACCCCCGTCGCTTTCAAGAATACTATGGTCGGCCTCACGGTTTGTGAAGACGTGTGGAATGACGAAGATTTCTGGGACGACCGCCGCTATCGGCGGAACCCGGCGGCGGAGCTGGCGTGGGCCGGGGCGAAGATTTTGTTCAACAGTTCAGCTTCGCCATGGCATCTCGGCAAAAACCGCGCGCGGCGCAACATGCTTGCCCAACTCGCTGCCAAGACGCACTGTCCGGTCGTTTACTGCAATCTGGTCGGCGGGAACGACGAATTGATCTTCGACGGCGGCAGCATGGCGTTTGATCCTCAGGGCCGGCTGGTGGCCGAAGGCAAACGGTTCGAGGAGGATTTGTTGATACTCGATCTCGAAACCGCGCGGCCGATTGATCCGCCAGAACCGCCGGAGGAAGAGCAGATATTCCGCGCGCTCACGCTGGGTTTGCGTGATTATGCGGAAAAGTGCGGTTTCAAATCCGTGGTGCTGGGCCTGAGCGGGGGCATTGACTCGGCGGTCACCGCCTGCATCGCCGTGGCGGCGCTCGGCAAGGAACGGGTCCACGGCACTTCCCTGCCCTCGCAATTCTCCTCACAAGGCAGCAGGGACGACGCCCGCATCCTGGCGCAGAACCTTGGCATCCGCTACGACGTCATCCCCATCCAGCCGCCATTCCTGGAGGTGAAGAACCAGTTGAAGGAGATTTTTGCCGGCCGGCCGGAGGATGTTGCTGAAGAAAATATTCAGGCCCGGCTGCGCGGAGTGATGCTCATGGCATTATCCAACAAATTCGGCTCGCTCCTGTTGACCACCGGCAACAAAAGCGAGGTGGCGGTCGGCTATTGTACGTTGTACGGCGACATGTGCGGCGGCCTGGCGGTGATTGCCGACGTGCCCAAGACGATGGTGTATCGCGTGGCCCGGTGGATCAATCGCGAGCGCGAGATCATCCCCCAGGCGTCCATCACCAAACCGCCTTCCGCCGAACTGCGGCCCAACCAGACCGATCAGGACTCGCTCCCGCCCTATGAAGTGCTCGACCGGATCCTTGAAGATTACGTGGTGCGGCTCAAAACGCCGGCCGAAATCATCGCCGCGGGTGTGTCCGAGGCCGATGTGCGTCGCGTGGTTCGCCTCATTGACCTGAGCGAATACAAGCGCCGACAGGCCGCCCCGGGTTTGAAAGTCACCACCAAGGCCTTTGGCATGGGCCGAAGAATTCCGATTGCGCAACGGTACCGCGAATTGTGAACGGCGTTCGTCGGGGCGCGTGGAACCGGAGTGGAAATCAATCCCATGAAAAACCCGAATCAAGAACCGCTCACCGCGCGGGCCGCTCCATGACCATCAGCTATTCAGATCGGTTCCGGCAAATGGACGCAGTCGAGGCTTATGATTCCAGGGAATATGGAAGCAGCAGTTATTCCACGGCCATCTGGCAATTGCAGCAGCCGGTGATCGAGCGCATTCTCAAAGATTTCCGGCGGGAACGAACGGGGCCAGTCCGGCTGCTGGATTTCGCCTGCGGCACGGGGCGGGTGCTGGCCTGCTTGGAGCCGTTGGTGGACTGGGCCGACGGAATTGATGTTTCTGAAGCCATGGTCAAGGTGGCGCGGACCAAATGCGTAAAGGCGCGGCTGCGGGTGGGCGACATTCTGGCCGGTCCGGAACTGCTGCAAAAAGATTACGACATTATTTCCTGTTTCCGTTTTCTCCTCAACGTCGAACCCGAAATCCGGGGCCGGATTTTGCGCCGGTTACGCGAGGTGTTGTGCGCGCCGGCCGGCCGTCTGCTGGTGAATGTTCATGGCAATTCGCATTCGCTGCGGCATCCGGCCATCGTCTGGCGGCGCCGGCGCGAACGTGTGGAAAAATCGGGCATGATGCTCAATGAGATGTCCCCTGCCGAGGCCAAAAACCTGTTGCGGGAAAACGGTTTTAACATTGTGCGCCAGTTTGGGTTCGGTATGCTGCCGCCAACTCTTTACCGGACACCGCTGCGACCGGTGGCGGCGACCTTGGACCGCTCGCTGGCCGGCAACCATTGGTGGAACGACTGGTCCATAGACATGTTGTTTGTCTGCAGCCCGTCCTGAAAGACATGAAGCACCTTGAGCTCATTCATCCCGAAAGCCCGGTCGAGCTGGCTGGAATATAAGCCGTGTTCCGCACCGTCCTGCCAACCGTCGAGGCGCTGTTTGCCGGCGAGGGCCGTCCGCGCCAGCCGTTGCGATTTGACTGGCGGCTGATCCGAAGAAAGCGGCAGCCGTTCCTTCTCTTGCCAACCACGATGAAGAATGTGCGCGTTGGTTTGGAACTGTATGCCGCGCAACGCCGGCGCGCGAAAATCTGGCGGGCGCTTTTGCCGCTGCTGTTCAAGACGCCGGCGGCTTCTCTGTTCGAGCGGGTCCATTTTGAAGCCGATGCCGGTTCGGAAATCGTGCAGTTTCTGGCCCGGCAATCCGGCGTGCCAGCAACCCGGATGCGGGCATCCGCCATCAAGTTTGGCGGCGTGCCGCAATTAAGATTGCGCCTCGCGCTGTTGTTATGCGACGAAACCCAGCGTCCTGTGAGCGTCGTCAAAGTGGGGCTGAATCCCGCCGGCCGCGAGGTGACCGACCGGGAGGCCGACCTGCTGGAACGACTGCCGCCGGACACTCTTGGCTGTATTCGCACTATCGGTCGGCTGAACACGCCAGCGCTGTCCGCGTTCGCCACGGCTTATTTCCCCGGTGACAGTCCCTACGACGATGCCGGGATGGAACACCTGTTTCACGCCTGGCTCAATCCCGGTCCGTTCAGGCCACTCGCCAGCCTGCAATCCTGGCGCGAGCTCGCCGCCGAACTCGCCGGACTCGATCCCGGCGCATGGCAGGTCATCTGCGCGGCCCTGGCGGGAAAAACCGTTCGCACCACGCTGCAGCACGGCGATTTTGCACCCTGGAACATCCGCGCCATCAATGCGCAAAACTTGCAGGTTTATGATTGGGAACGCGGCCAACTGGAGGGTATTCCCGGCTGGGACTGGTTTCATTTCGTCGTGCAGACTGCCATCCTGGCCAGGCGACAGTCCGTCCAACGCGTGGCCGCCGAGGTGGAACAACTGCTCCAATCGGACCGGTTCAAAAAATACGCCGTTGAAGCTGGCGTCAGTGATTTTGTCCAGCCATTGTTGCTCGCGTATTTGCTTCATCAAGAATGGGTCGTTAAACCGCTCGAAGGCAGGGAGAGGACGTCGGAATTGTTCGAACTGCTGTCCGCTCGCTGGCAGATGACGCCCCAACCCGCCGGCACTCCCACGACCACACTGACGGAATCACCCGGCTCCGGCTTGTGGGCCAGCGCCGCACTCCAGTTGAAATCCGCAGCGGCCCAATTGAGCAACCTGTTTTGGGAACCGAGCCTGACGGCCAAAGCTCCACCCTCGTTGCGCACCCAATTTCTGCGCCATTGGCCGGTCGTCCTGCTGGCCGGCCTCCTGCTGGCCGGCATGGCTGCCGCACATTATTTCTCAAGCGCTTATCTGCTTTTCCTGCCACTTTATCTGATCCCCTGCGCGCTGTTGACCTGGAAAATTGACCGGCGCTGGGGCGCGCTGGCGGCGGCCGCGGCGGCGGTGGCCGGGCCGCTGATCCAGAGCGCCAAGGACGCAGGCTTCCACAAACTGGACGTGCTAGTGTGGAACATGATTATGCGCTTCATTACCCTGGAACTGTGCGTGTTATTTGTGGAACAAATCCATAAGCAAAAAGAACTGCCCCAATACTGCGCCGCGCCAAACCGTCCGCCTGCGAAATTCGCCGAGAACTGGGCGGTGGTGCTGGCGAGTGGCCTGTTGTTCCTGATCGTGGCAGTGCTGGACTTCGTCACCGATCCGCACCTGGTTTTTCTGCCACTTTATCTGCTGCCTTGCATGATTCTGACGCTGGTGCTGAATCTTCGCTGGGGCATTGCCGCGGCGCTGGTGGGGGCAGCTGCCCGCTCAATGATGGAATATTCCGGCAACCCCCATTACGAGGTGACGGAGGTCTTCGGGTGGAACTTCGTCATGCGACTGGCTATCTTCCTGATCATCACCGTGTTGCTCGACCGCATCCGCAAGAGAAGCGTCCTGTTCTTCCTTGGCAACCGCAACCAGCGCCAGATTCCGCCAAGCCGCGGCTGATATTATCCGATGCCAGTGTGGGAAGCCAGTCCGGCGCCCTGCCGCCCGAGGAGGAGCCCGGCGCGTTGTTCCAATTCAGGAGACCGCCGGGACCGAACTTCAATTATGCGCGGAAACCGCCGGGATGGGCGGCACAGGCTCCCGCGACGGTGTGGGCGCGGCGTTTTCGACACTGCGAATGACCTCGGCGAGATTGGTGAGATAGTGTTGAAGCGTGAACCGGTTCAAAAAGTTATCGCGCAAAGATTCGCCATTGTGCTGCACCATCGTGGTGAGCAGGGCCTCGGCGATTTGGTCCGGCGATTTGATGGCGACCAGCCCGGGATAGCCGGAGGGCAATACTTCCGGCAACGAACGCCAGCGCGTCGTCACCACCGGCAGGCCAAAAGCCATCGCCTCCACCGCGACCAGGCCAAAACTTTCCGCGTGGTAGTAGGTCGGGAAGCAAAAACAGTCGCTTTCGATAAATACGCGCCGTTTGGATTCATCGTCGGCAAAGCCGATGTAAGTCACGCACGATTTTGCGTTCCCCTCAGATTCAGCCTGCAAATCCGGCTCCGCAATCCGCTGATTGAACTCGGCCTGCTCGGACGGGTTGACGAATTCACCCGCAACCGTGAGATGCAGGCGGATGGGCGAATTGGCCTGTGCCAAACGCGCATTCGCCAGCGCCACGCCGGTGAGCGTGTCGAACAATCCTTTTCCCCTCATGCAATGAGCGAGAAATAAAACCTTTACGATTTGAGGATCGCCGCCGGCGAGGGCGCGTTCGCCGGGAGTCAAACTCCCGCCCTGGAGCAATTTCGTACGCGCGGCAAATCTTGCCTTGCGACGTGGCAGAATTGCTTCGGCGAAATCCGGGCAGGGATCGGGAATGCCGTTGCTCACGACGCAAATGCGCCGGGACAAAAGTTTCTCGGCGTCGGCAAAATTGTAATGGGACAGAACGATGCTGAGGTCCACCGGCTTGAACAGCCGATAGGTGAGGGCGCGCGCGCGAATTTGGGCGGAAGTCTCGATCCATTTGGCGAGGCCGGCGGCGTGCCAATGCAAAATGACCCTTTTGAAGAACGGGCGGCAAATCAGCATCACCAGCCAGTCGCGGTAGAGCGCGACCTGTTTGCCGGGCGCCGGGACGTAATAAAAATTTTCCACGCCGTAGCGAAACCGGCACCAAATCGCCTCCAGACAATGCACGAAAAGCCAGGCCAGTTTAATACTCTGAATTTCGCCGATGTCCTCAAGCCCGCGCGAAAACCGCGCGTTGATGTGATAACACTCGATGCCGAAAGGGTCGGGCGCTCCGCGCTTCCGCTCGCGCCGGTCGCCACCAAAACCCTTGAGCATCAATTGAACCATGTAGCTCTGACCGTGATGCGGCGGCGGCACGTGGGCGAAAACGAGCAGCTTCATACCTGTTTGCGAGCGAACTTCACGTTCGAAGGTAAACGAAAGCCGGGCCGGAGGGAAGAATTTTCGGGCCGGCCGAACCGGGTTCGGCTGGCATTTTGACTCCAATCGCGTATGCTCCTCCCCCGAATTTTCTATGCCCATCGAAAGAGTCAATGTCCTCGGCGTCGGCGTCAGCGCCATCAACCTGCCGTCGGCGCTGGCCGCGGTTGCCGACGCGGTGCGGACGCGGCGCAAAGGGTACATTTGCGTGACCGGCGTGCATGGCGTGATGGAGGCCCAGGCAGACGCTGCTTTCCGGAAGATTTTGAACGACGCATTTTTATGCACACCGGACGGAATGCCCATGGTCTGGGCTGGCAAATTGAGCGGTCACTCCGGGATGAGCCGCGTTTACGGGCCGGACCTGATGCTGGAAGTTTGCGCGTGGAGCGAAAAAAATCCGTGCCGCCACTTTTTTTTCGGCGGTGCTCCGGGCGCGGTGGAGGCGCTGCGCGATAAATTGACGGTGCGGTTTCCGGAATTGCAGGTCGCCGGCAGTTTCACCCCGCCGTTTCGCGCACTCAATGCCGAAGAACAAAGACAATTGCAGGAAGCCGTTCGTGCCGCCAGGCCGGATATTTTGTGGGTCGGCCTGAGCACACCCAAACAGGAGAAATTCATGGCGGAATTTCTGCCGCGCCTGGACGTGACGCTGATGGTGGGCGTGGGCGCGGCCTTTGATTTTCTCAGCGGGCGGGTCAAACAGGCGCCGCGTTGGATGCAACGGAGCGGATTGGAATGGTTTTTCCGCTTGTGCCAGGAACCGCGCCGGCTGGCCAGGCGCTATTTCCGAAACAATCCGCTGTTCGCCGTCAAAATTGCCGCGCAACTTTGCGGGCTGCGGAAGTATTCGCTCGAATAAGGGGTTCCCGGCGAATTTGATTGAGCGAACGCGAGGTTTTTGCTATCTCAAGACTGGCTATACACGCAAATGAACGGAACCAGATGAACGAGATGCCCCGATCTTTTTGGCAGGATACAGCGGACTGCTGGCGGCGATTGCCCAACAAGGCGTTCTTTTTCGTGTTGCTGGCGGCGTGGCTGGCCCTTTTTCAATTCCTAGGCAGTTCCATTCTGGGCTACATCCACACGCCGTCGCTGTTTTCGTGGATGTATGAGGCGTATAACTCTGCCAGTCCCGCCGCCGACGACGGGCATGGCGACTTCATTCCTTTTTTGGTCGTCGGGTTGCTTTGGTGGAAGCGCAACGAGTTGCTCGCGCCGCCGTTGAGTCTCTGGTGGCCGGGATTGTTGCTGCTGGTTCTGGCCATGGTGCTGCACGTCATGGGCTATGTCCTGCAGCAACCGCGCATTTCCATCGTGGCGCTCTTCACAGGGATTTACGGATTGATGGGGTTGAGTTGGGGCCGCGAATGGTTGCGACGAAGCTTCTTTCCGTTTTTCCTGTTTGCCTTTTCAATTCCCCTGGGGGATCAGGCCAAGTTCATCACCTTCCCACTGCGCTTGCTGGTCAGCCACTTCGTGGAGATGATCGCGCATTGGATTCTGGGCATTGACGTGGTCCGCGTGGGGACGCAGTTGTTCGATCCGACGGGGACCTACGGATTTGACGTTGAGGCGCCGTGCAGCGGCATCCGCAGTCTCGTTTCCATTTTTCTGCTCGCCACGATTTACGGATTTATCACGTTTCGATCCACTTGGAGACGGCTGTTTCTCATGGCGCTGGCCTTTCCGTTTGCAGTTTTGGGAAACCTGCTGCGCATGCTTTGCATTATCGTCGCAGCGGAATTGGGCGGTCAGGACGCCGGCAATTACGTTCATGAAAGCACCCTGATCAGTCTGATCCCCTATGTTCCCGCGATCGTCGGACTGCTTTGGGTCGGGCGCTGGATGGAAAAACGCTGGAAGCCGGAGGAAACGGAGCACCCATGAAAAGAAATCAAAAGTGGCTGATCCTTGTTGCCGTGCTGGCGTTGATCGCCGCCACGGGCGGCGCGCTGACGTGGCTTAAGCAACACCAGAAACTCGGCCAGCCGGGCATTAAGGCTGCAGCCATCCCCGGCAGCATCGCGATGAAGATTGACCTGCCGGAGCGCGCGCTGGACTTCGCCTCCACCAATGTGCCGGAGTCGGACGTGGAACTGGGTTATTTCCCCAAAGACACCAGCTTTGTGGAACGTTTGTACACATCCCCGGACGCCCCTTCTGGAATCTCCGCAACCATCATTTTAATGGGCGCGGACCGCACCAGTATTCACCGGCCGGAATATTGTCTGGCCGGCCAGGGGTTTGCCTGCGACGAAAAACAGGTGGTGAATATTCCTGTGGAAGGCCCACAACCCTATCAATTGCCGGTTGCAAAATGGAAGGTCAGCCGGATGGTCAACCAGCCGGACGGACAAAGCTTCAAAATGTCCGGCGTTTATGTTTTCTGGTTCGCGGCGGACAACGAACAGACCACGGGCATTGTCCCATTCCAGTGTTATCTGGTAAGGGACCTGTTGCTCAAAGGAATTTTGCAACGCTGGGCGTACATTTCGTATTTCGCCCCCTGCCTGCCCGGGCAGGAAGAAGCCACTTTCGAGCGCATGAAAGGGCTGATTGCGGCCTCGGTGCCGGAATTTCAGTTGCCGCCCAAATCCGCAAATACCATCTCCCGATTAAAGTAATGCTGTTGTTTCGTGCGAAAAACCTGGTAATACAACCTTTTGCTTACATTCAATTAGACCATGCTGCGGCGGGATCGTCAGATACGGGCGCAAGTCAACCAGTTGGTTGACGCTTTTCTCTTTGCGGCCTGCTTTTGGCTCGTGGCGGTATTGCGCGCTGATCCGCAGGTCATCGCAGGGTTGAACCTCAAGCCCATGCCGCCTGACGCGTTTGAAAATGTCGGATGGCTTTACTTCGTGCTGATCCCGGGCGCGCCGTTCGTTCTGGAGTTACAGGGCTTTTATAACCGGGCCCTCTTGTGTTCGCGCCGCGCCATTCTGTGGCCGCTTTTCAAAGGCTGCGTGCTGATCACCGGTGGTCTGGTGCTCGCCGTGTATGCTCTGCACTTGAACATGCCACGCTGGGTGGTGGTCTGGTTTGGCTGCCTCAGTTTCGCCCTGGTGTATCTCAAGGAGGAAATACTGGGTTCCGTTTACAAAAGCAAACTTGCCCAGGCGCAAAATAAACGCCGTTTCATCCTGGTCGGCGCGCGCAACGAGATTGCCCGCCTGCGCCGCGAACTGGAAAAGCAGGCCATTGAAGGCATCGAAATCGTAGGCCAGTTCGATTTTGTTGAAGCGCCGCTCCAACAGCTCATTGAACTGCTGCATGAGTATTCCGTCAGCGGCGTCATTGTCAGCGCCAAACAGGCGTATTTCGAGCGGGTCGAAAGCGTCATCAAAGTCTGCGAACTTGAAGGCGTCGAAGCCTGGCTCGTGGCAGACTTTTTCGGCACGCAAATCGCGCACGCGAGCCTGGATGAATTGTTTGGCCATCCCTTGCTGGTCTTTCGCTCCACGCCGGAAACCTCCTGGCAAAGCCTGGCCAAGATGCTCATGGATTTCTTCGGCGCGCTGGCGTTGCTGTTGTTGCTCACAGTCATTCCCGTGCTTCCGCTGATCGCGCTGGCCATCAAGCTCGCTTCGCCGGGCCCGGTCCTTTTCCGGCAGCAGCGTTCCGGCCTCAATGGCGCGCCATTCACGCTTTACAAGTTCCGCACCATGGTCACCAACGCCGAGCAATTCAAACATGAACTGGAGGCGATGAACGAAATGCACGGCCCGGTTTTCAAGGTGACCAATGACCCGCGCGTCACGCGCATCGGCAAATGGCTCCGCCGTTACAGCCTCGATGAATTGCCGCAACTCTTCAACGTCGTGCGCGGCGAAATGAGCCTCGTCGGTCCGCGTCCGTTGCCGGTGGATGAGGTCAAACGGTTCAACGACCTGGCCCACCGCCGCCGCCTGAGCGTGAAGCCCGGGATCACCTGCCTCTGGCAAATCAGCGGACGCAACGAGATCGCCGACTTCAAGGAGTGGGTGCGGCTCGACCTCGAATATATTGACAACTGGTCGCTCTGGCTGGACCTGAAAATTCTGCTGCGCACCGTCCCGGCAGTGTTCGCCGCCACCGGCGCGAAGTGAGCGACCGCATCGTTTAATCGTTGAATCGCTGAACCGTTTTCCCATACGCTGAATTCGATTCGACAATTCAACGATTTAACGCGATGAAAAAAATGTCCGTTGTCACCGGCGCCGCCGGTTTCCTCGGCTCGCATTTGACCGATTTGCTTCTGACGCGCGGCCACAAGGTCATCGGCATTGACAATTTCATCACCGGCACCGTGGACAACATCGCCCACCTGGGCGGGAATCCGAATTTCAAATTCATCCAGCAGGACGTCACGGAATTCCTCTTTCTGGATGCGCCGGTGAACTACGTCTGGCACTTTGCCTCGCCGGCCAGCCCGTTCGATTATTTGAATTTTCCCATTCAAACACTCAAGGTCGGGTCCCTCGGCACGCACAAGGCGCTGGGCCTGGCCAAGGAAAAAAACGCGCGCTTTCTCCTCGCCTCCACCTCCGAAATCTACGGCGACCCGCTCGTCCATCCGCAACGGGAAGATTACTGGGGCAACGTCAACACCATCGGCCCGCGCGGTTGTTACGATGAGGCCAAACGGTTCGCCGAGGCCCTGACCATGGCCTACCATCGCGAGCACAAGGTCGAGACGCGCATCGCCCGGATTTTCAACACTTACGGTCCGCGCATGAGACTCAACGACGGCCGGGTCGTTCCCTCCTTCATCAGCCAGGCGCTCAAGCACAAACCCGTCACCGTTTTCGGCAAGGGCCGGCAGACGCGCAGCTTTTGCTTCGTCTCGGATTTGATTGAAGGGATTTACCGGCTGATGATGAGTGAATACGGTCTGCCGATGAACATTGGCAATCCGATGGAACTGACCATGCTCGAATTTGCGCAGCAAATCATCCGCGCCACCCGGTCCCGCAGCAAAATTGTCTTCAAGCCGTTGCCGCAGGACGACCCGAAGCAGCGCCAGCCCGACATTACCAAGGCCAAAAAGATTCTCGGCTGGACGCCCAAAGTGCCGTTGGCCAGGGGGCTGACGGACACCATCGCCTACTTTCGGACCAAAATTTGACGCGGCACTGGCGATTCTTATTTTTGATTGATGATTTATGATTTATGATTTGTTCAGGCCGCACGTTGCCGGCGGTCAATCATCAATCATAAATCGTAAATCATAAATGCTGTTCCGCGCGCGCCAGTTTGAATTCGCCTTTCCGCGGCCAACGCTCGTCATGGGCGTTGTCAACGTCACGCCGGACTCATTTTCAGATGGCGGCAGGTTTTTAAGTCCGGAGGCCGCCGTCGCCCATGCCCTCGAACTGGTCAGACAGGGAGCAGACATCATTGATATCGGCGGCGAATCCACGCGCCCCGGCGCCGAACCCGTCAGTGAGGCCGAAGAACTGCGCCGGGTCATCCCGGTTGTCGAAAAACTCGCGGCAACCGTCAAAATTCCGCTTTCGGTTGACACGCTGAAACCCGCCGTCGCGCGCGCGGCGTTGCGCGCCGGCGCGAGTATTGTGAACGACGTGGCCGCCAACCGCGCCGAGGACGCGATGTGGAAGATTGCGGCGGAATTTCGCGCCGGTTACATTTGCCTGCACGCGCAGGGCACACCGCAGACAATGCAGAAAAATCCGGTTTACGCCGATGTGGTGCGTGAGGTCGGCGGGTTTTTTGCTGAACGGCTGGAACGATTGAACGCCTGCGGGGTCGCCGCCGACCAGGTTGTGCTGGACGTCGGCATCGGCTTTGGCAAGACGCTCGAACATAATTTGCAGTTGCTCGCGAACCTGGAGAGTTTTACAACGATGGCGCGTCCGCTGCTGATTGGCGTTTCGCGCAAGTCATTCATCAGGACCTTGCTGGGCGCGGACGTGAGTGAACGATTGCCCGCTTCGCTCGCGTGCGTGAGTCTGGCCATCGTCGGCGGTGTGCAAATCATCCGGACGCATGACGTAGCGGAGACGGTCCAGGCCGCGCGGATGACGGAAGCGGTGCTGGACCGAAAGAGAAATTGATGCCCGACCAGATTCACATCCAGGATTTATGGCGGCCCGCGTTGGAAATTCTGATCCTCGCGGTGCTGATTTATTACGCCTTCCGCTTTTTGCGCGGCACGCGCGGTTGGCCGGTCGTCATCGGCTTCGTCGTCGTGTTGCTGGTGCTGGCCCTGGCCACGACCCTGCTGAAATTGAAGGTATTAAGCTGGTTGCTCGGCACCTTCTCGGCGTTCTTCGCCATCGCCGTTCTCGTTATTTTTCAACCGGAATTGCGCCGGATGCTGGCCGAGTTGGGCAATCTGCCCCTGTTTCCCAGCGCACACGAACAGCGCGAAAGCATCGAGGTCATTATTCAGACCGTCGAGCGTCTGGCCGACGTGAAAATTGGCGCCCTCATCGCCATCGAGCAGTCCATTCAATTGCTGGAGGTGGTCGAACCGGGCGTCAAGGTGGACTGCGAGGCCACTCCGGAAATGTTGGAAACGATTTTCTTCCCGAACAATGCGATCCATGACGGCGGCGTCATCATCAAAGGTGACCGGATTACCAACGCGGCGTGCATTTTTCCGCTGACCCAACGACAGGACCTGAACAAGTCACTCGGCACGCGTCATCGCGCGGCGATTGGTTTGAGCGAGGAAACCGACGCCGTCATTGTTATAGTGTCCGAGGAGACCGGCATGATTTCGCACGCCTACAAGGGCCAACTCGTACGCGGTGTGTCGCTGGAGGAATTGCGCGCGTTTCTGACCTCCGTGCTCGTGCAACCGGCAAAATCGCGCCGTGGTATCGAGTGGCTGCGCGCCCGCCTCGGCGAACGCCCCAAACCCGGTCCCGCCGTCATCACCAAAAATGAGCCGCGACCGGCGCTCAAACAAACCGGACATTGAATTTTATGGCATTGCGCGACTGGTTCATAAGAGATTTAGGCTGGAAACTGTTTTCCCTCGTCCTGGCAGTCGCCATCTGGTCAACGGTTAACAATAATCTGGGTGAGACCGGCGGTTCAACCGGGCCGGCGATCGGCGACAAAGAAACCACCTACGATGACTTGCTGGTACTGGTGGTTTCCGCAGCCTCAGACGTGCGCGATTTCCGCGTCGTGCCAAATGTGGTGACGGTTACTGTCAGTGGCGCACCGAATGTCATGGCGGTTCTACAGGCCAATCAAATCCGCGCGGTCGTGGACCTCACGGGCATCGAGGCCGCCAAGAAATTGCACCGGCGTGTGGACATTTCCTTGCCGCCCGGGGTGAAACTGGTGAGTGTCAGCCCGTCCAGCGTGGAAGTGATTGTCCCGTCGCCGCCTGAAAAAAAACCATGAGTTCCACCGGAAAAATCTTTGGCACCGACGGCGTCCGCGGCACGGCCAACATTGAACCGGTCACCGCCGAAACCGCCCTGAAACTCGGCCGCGCCGCCGCGCACGTTTTCAAAAACCTCGAACGCCAGTCCCGGGGACGCGGCCGCCATAAAATCGTCATCGGCAAGGACACGCGGCTCTCCGGCTACATGCTCGAAAACGCCATCTCGTCCGGTATTCTCTCGATGGGGGTGGATGTGCTGTTCATCGGTCCGCTGCCCACGCCCGGCGTCGCCTACGTCACCCGCAGCCTGCGCGCCGACGCCGGCATCGTCATCACCGCCTCGCACAATCCCTATGCCGACAACGGCATCAAATTCTTCCGCGCCGACGGCTACAAGCTCGACGACAAGATTGAGGACGAAATCGAACATCTCGTTTTCAGCGGCAAAATCGAAAACATCCGCCCGACCGCCGATGACATCGGAAAAGCGGTGCGCATTGACGACGCGCTCGGACGCTACATTGAATTTGCCAAAACCTCGTTTCCCCGCGGCCTGACCCTCGAAGGCCTGCGCGTGGTGGTGGATTGCGCGCACGGCGCCGCCTACAAATCCACGCCCTGCGTCCTGCGCGAACTCGGCGCGGAAGTCATCGTTTATGGCAACCAACCCGACGGCATGAACATCAATCGGGATTGCGGCTCAATGCATCCGGAAAATCTTTGCCGCAAGGTCGTCGAGCACAAAGCCTGCGTCGGCATCGCCCACGACGGCGACGCCGACCGCGTTTTGCTTTGCGATGAGAAAGGCACGTTGATTGATGGCGACGACATCATGGCCATCGCCGCGCTCGACCTGCTCGGACAGGGCACACTGGCCCACAGAACGCTCGTGGCTACGGTGATGAGCAACGCCGGTCTTGACGCCGCCATCAAATCCGCCGGCGGAAAAATCGTCCGCACCGCCGTCGGCGACAAGAACGTGATTGATGAAATGCTGAAGCACGGCTTCAACTTCGGCGGCGAGCAGAGCGGCCATTTGATCTTCCGCGATTACAGCACCACCGGCGACGGACTCGTCGCCGTCCTGCAAGCGCTGCGGATTATGAAGGCGAACCGAACGACGCTATCGAAACTGGCGAAGTGCTGGACGCGCTTTCCGCAGCTCATCACCAACGTTCGTGTGCGTGAAAAAATACCGTTCGAACAACTCGATGGCCTGACGAAGCTCGTCAGCGAAGCCGGGAAAGCCCTGAAGGCCCAGGGCGGGCGCGTGTTTCTACGCTACTCCGGCACCGAACCCAAGGCCCGCCTGCTTTTGGAAGGCCGCGACGCCGCATCGCTGAAAAAGTGGTCGGACAAAATTTGCGGCGCGATCCAAAAGCAGATTGGCGAATGAGTTAATGCTGACGCCGGCAGGCCGATAAACATTTCGGCACGGCCTGTTCTCCTCTGCAACGATTTTTATTTGGGGGGATAGCCCACCGTCTGGGCCAAAATGATTTTTTGCTCCGGACGTAATTTCATTGCCTTGGCCAAAGTCGCCCGGTCCACCGATCCACGCACCACCGTTGCCAGTCCTTCGGAGGCGCAGAACAGGTAAACGTTCTGGCCGATAAAGCCAGTGTCGGCCGCGGAATAGAGATTTTTATCTTCATCCGTCCCCCGGCCCATCCGCGCATAATCCGCCACATAGACAAGTTCCAGCGGCGCGTCCTTCACGAAGGGTTGCATGCCGGTTGCCGCCCGGATGTCCTGGGCGAGCACCGGCTGCATCACGTGTCCCTTTGCCTCGTAACGAAAAAGTCCATCCGCGGTGGCAATGTAAATATCAATTTCCTGCCGGTTCATCGCGGACGGCGCGGTCCGCTGTCCCGAATCCGGACGGTTAGTCCCGAACGCCGCCCACAACAGGTTGCCCAGCACTTGCGTTGGCAGTTTTTCCGGGCTGAACGAGCGCGAGGATTTGCGCTCCCTCAGCGCCTGCATGAGCGGTTTGCCCCCGTCCATCTGCGGCGGCGGAAGTTGAAGCGGCTTGAGTTCCTGCGCGGACGCCAGCACGGAGAAGGCGAGTAACGCGGCCAATCCCCAGCGCGTGGCACGAGGTAATTTTGTATTCATAATGGTGCTCCGGCGAGTTTGCGGTGGTTCATTTCACAATTAGTCAGACTAAGACGACGCTTGGGAAGCATAAACAGTCCGGCCAGGAATTCAATGAAAAACCTGCAAGGCCGAATGAAACGATTCAAAACCGACGTGTTGGGTTGGAAATGAAACAAGCAAACACGGACTGAGAATCTTTTTGCCGTCGCCGGAAAGATGGCCGCTGGTCAACGTTCCTCCCGCTATCGGGCGCGGTTGCGAAGGTTTTCTATGCAACCGGCGATTGCCGGGGTCTGGTTTCGATGGGGTTGGCGCCCGGAGCGGGGTAGAACCGGTTCAACAACTTTTCAACTTTTGAAACCAGTTGATCCGGGTCGAATGGTTTCAGGAGGAAATCGTTGGCGCCGGATTCAAGCCCGGCAAACCGGCCGAATTGGCTGCGCATCCCCGTCAGTATTATAATCGGTATGGACGCCGTGGCGGGGTCCCGGCGCAAACTTTCGCAAACGTCAAAGCCGTTCAGTCCAGGGAGCATCAGGTCCAGGATAATCAAGTCGGGCGAAATCGAGCGGGTTTTGACCAGCGCGTCAGTGCCGTTCGCAGCGGTGCCAATGGCAAAACCCGCTGCTTTTAAATTTAAACTGATGACTTCAAGTTGATCGGGGTCATCTTCCACCACCAAAATTTTTCTTCGCATACGCCTTTATTCAGCTTATGCGCCCGGAGGTAACGTTATCTTTCTCGCGCATAACCCATGCCGCGTAGAGCAGGAATGATGCCGCTAAATAGCGCCAGACGAATTGTTAACGGTCCCCCGCGCCGAATGGACGATGAAATCCAACGTCGCTTTGCGGAACGCGAATAGTTCTTGCCTTTGACGCTGTCGTCCGCAATTTAACGGCTCGATCATGAGTTCCAGTCGGAAAATATTTATCGGCACCGATAGCGGCGCGACCACGTCCAAAGTATCGGCCGTCTGGGAAAACGGCGAGCCGGTCTCGACCAAACTCCTCCAGCGACCGACCAATTCGCAGAACGGCCCGGACGCCGTCATCACCAGTTGGATTTCCACCATCGGTGAATTTCTTGCGCAGAACAGCCTGGACTGGTCGCAGGTTCAAGGCGTTGGGCTGGCCATCCCCGGACCGTATGAACGCTACGGCGTTCTGGGCAAGGCGGCGAACCTGCCCGCGAGCTTCAGCGGCTGGAATGTCCACGCGGCTTACAGCGCGGCGCTGGCCAAACAGGCCGGGCGCCCGCTGAAGTTGACCGTGAACAACGACGGCCATTGCGGCGGCGTGGCCGAGGCGCGTATCGCGTGCGCCGACCGCAAAGCGTCCGTGCTGATGCTCATGCCCGGCTCCGGCCTGGGCAGCGCGTTTGTGGGTCAAGATGGCCTGCCGCTCATCGGCCAGACGCTCACTGCCATGGAAACCGCCCACATGGCCGCGCCTGTGCACCTGTTTGGACTCACCGGTATACCGTTCCCGTGCGGTTGCGGGCGCGACTGGGGCTGCGTCGAGGCTTACACGACCATTTCCGGCCTGCCGCATCTGCTCGCGGAAAAGCTTCGGAAATATCCGGACCACGAACTCGCCAGATCCACTGAGCCGATGAAGGAAAAGGTTCTCTCCCTCCGCACCCGCGCGCAAAAAGGCGACGCGCTGGCGCTGGAAATTTTCGAGTTTCAGGCGCGCGCGATGGGTTTGCATATCGCGAACCTGGCGATGGCGCTGGACCCGGGCATCATCGTCATCGGCGGCGGTTTGATGGACCATGAAGTGACCACGCCGGAATTTCGCGAGCGTTACCTGCGCATCGTCCGCGAAACTTCCGCACCTTATCTATGGCCGGCGCAACGCAGCACCATCAAGATTGTGCCGGCGGTCCTGGGCGAATTATCGCAGGCCATCGGCGCCGCGCTGGTCGCGCTTTACCAAAGCCGGAGTTGATCCGACAGGGGTGATCGCATAAAGGACCAAGGGCTCCAGTGTGTTCCGCAGCAGATTCAGGAAATCATCAACCCGCTGCGGCTTCGGCATTCAACGGCAAAGCCAATGGCTCGAGCGGCATCGGCCGGTCGTGATTTAGAAAGTGCTCACAGACGCGGAAGAAGTCGGCGGCCATTGTCACGCGACGGATTTCGTGCAGGAATTTTTCACCAACGCCCTCGCCGATGAAGTTCATGAATTTCTTCATCCGCTGCACCTGGGCCGACTCTTTCACGTCAGGGGTGATTTCGTTTTCCCACAGTTCGCGTACATAAGCCATCACGTCTCGTCCGGTGGGCAAGTGAATTTGCGCTCCACGCAACCGGGCACGGATCTGGTCGAACAGCCACGGGTTGCGGATGGCGCCGCGTCCAATCATCAACCCGCGCGCGCCGGTTTCCGCCAGCACCGCCTGTGCGTGCGCCGGACCGTGGACGTTGCCGTTGGCGAGCACGGGACAATCCAATTCACGCGCCGCCCGCGCAATCAAATCGTAGCGCACGCCGGGCCGGTACATCTGTTTCACCGTGCGCGCGTGGACGGTAAGCAAATCAATCGGATGCTTGGCAAACAACGGCAGCAACTCGTCGAATTCGGCGGGCGATTCGAAACCGATGCGGGTTTTGACGGTGAACGGGAGCGTCACTGCATCGCGCAGCGCGCCCAGGATGGCATCAATCTTTTGCGGCTCGCGCAACAAGCCGCCGCCCGCGCATTTGCGGTAAACCACCGGCGCGGGACAACCGAGATTCAACTCAATCGCGGCAATTGGGTAGTGCTGCAATTCCTTCGCGGTGCGGACAAGTGCGGGAATGGCGTTGCCGATGAGTTGCGCAACGACAGGTTTATCGGTCGGATTATTCGTGATGGAATCGAGGATCCACTTTTCCGGCCGCGAATCGCCGTGGACACGGAAGTATTCTGTCCAGTAAACATCCGCACCGCCGTAACGCGCCAACACACGCCAGAATTCGAGCGTAGTCACTTCCTGCATCGGCGCCAGCGCCAGCACCGGCACCGGGCCGCGAAGCAGGTTCAAAAACGTTTCGGACGGAGTCACACGGGTAAATTTCGGGTGAAAGAGAGATGAGTCGAGAACAAACCGCAGCACCGTAGGTGCGAAATCGTTGTAGTTGAAATACCCTAAAAGATATTCAAGCTCCGTAGGAGCGGAATATGCCGCCCCGACGGGGCTTGGAAATTTAATGGGTTCGGATTTCTACAAAGATTCCGCTCCTGACGGAGCTGAAAATTTATGCCGGCCAGCCCATGGTGGATTTCGGCCATTGCCTGCTGCGGCTGGATGCGGCAGGGTAATTTTACTTTCCTGTTTTAGAACCACCTTGTCCTTTTGGCGGCGGTGGTGGTGGCGTTGCTGGTCTTAGGTTTACACCGCCCTTCTTTTCGGTGCCCTCGTTGATAAATTGTGTCCCTGTGGGTCGCGGATTTTGTGACTGCTTGTTGTTGCTCGCTTTGATGTCTTTCATAGAGAAACCTGTTAACTCACCCATCGGTTGCGGGTTTTGTGACTGCTTGCTGTTGTTCATTTTGATGCCCTTCATTTTGTGGCTCTTTCCATCTTACGCGCTCGTCCAATGGCAATGTTCGGCACTCGATAGAAATATCCTCCCTCTTGCGTGAAATGTAAACTGCCCCGACTTGATATAACTTTTCGCCTGTATCATTTTTATAAATTGATACGTCACGGAGAAACACTTCTGCGTCTTTGGAGTCATCAGAAAACGCCTGAATCCAGCCATCATAAACAAGGTTGTTTTTGTGGTCGCGCAAAGTAATCCATACCACCTCTGGAATATTTAGCGCATATCCCCAAACATCTAATTCGCCAAATTTTTTGGTGATACCTAACCGCCGCGCGATACGATTGGGCACTTTGTAGAGAGCAAGAACGGAAATTATGCATCCAACAATCACCGACATTAAACTTACATAGGCGATTTCTCGAAATGAAAATCTTATCGTTGAGTCAGCCAATGCGCGCAAGAATACAATTGGGGGTAATTCCACACGCGGAAACTTCCAGTGAAAAAGTGTCAATAAACTCCAATAGAGGAAATAGCAACCAGTTCCCAGAACAAATGACTGAAGCAAGAAGAAAGGCAACTTGCGTGGCTTATGGATCGTCAAATTATCAACGACATACGCGCACACAATCCCCGGGAAAAAGAGAAGCAGTAATTTAAAGGCAAATTCAGATATTTCCATACTGAACCTTATTGACTATTGAACGAATCAAACCACTTTCTCCAATTTCCATCAAGCTTTAACCGTTCATCCGCTTTTGTTCAGTTGAAGTTGCGCCATACATCGGCTATTCTCAACAGACTATGACTTTGACAGAAAAATTGCTCGCGCGTTCCGCCGGCAAGAAGCGGGTGCAGGCGGGCGACAACATCTGGGTGAACGCCGACGTGCTCATGACCCATGACGTCTGCGGGCCGGGCACCATCGGCGTGTTCAAACGCGAGTTTGGCAAAACCGCGAAGGTCTGGGACAAAACCAAAATCGTCATCATCCCCGACCATTACATTTTCTCCGCCGACTCGCTCTC
>DATNHI010000041.1:0-22156 GCA_035605035.1 Verrucomicrobiia bacterium | reverse complement strand
AGCCGTTTCTGCAACACCTCGACCTGCTGCGCCACGGCCGGCCAGTCCGTCGCCGCGCCCGCCGCCGCCATTTCTTCCGGCGTCAACACGTGCACTTTCGCCGGGCCTTCATCGGCCAGCGTGATGGTGATGCATTCGCTGCGCACATCGTCGAGGTTGACGTGATATTTCTGCTGAATCTTCTCGCGCAGATTCTGGACGGACATATTTTTCTGCGCCAGCTCCACGTCGAGGGTGCCGCGCTGGTCCTGCAATTCCGTCAGCCGGCTGCGCCCGGCGCGCAACGTTTCATCACGCGATGCGATATCGGTTTCCTGCGCCTGTTTTTGCGAAAGCAATTCCGCCGTCTGCGCGCTCACCTGTTGGCGTTCATGCGACAGCCGCTCAATCTGGCTGCGCGAATCCTGAATCTCGGATTCCGCCTGTTCCTTGCGCGCGACGAAAGCCGAACACTCGCCCCGGCGTTGTTCGATGACCTGCGCCAACTCGCGGATGCGTTGCTCCAAGGCCTGTTGCTGCTGGCGGAATGACGCCGAAAGTTGCTCTTCCGCTGCGAAGGCGACTCTGCTTTCCGTGAGCGCCGCGTTGGCGCTGTCGCGCTGCTGGCGGAGGTTTTCCAGCTCGGCTGCGAGGGCGGTCACCTTCTCCTGGCCGGCGCGTTCACGGGTTTCCAGCTCGCTTAACTGTGTCGCCAGCCCGTTGCGTTTCTCTGAACCTTCCTGTTCCTGCGCCGCGAGGCTCTGGATTTCAAAAATCACCGTCTCAATTTTCTGGTGCAACAGCCGGTTTGAATTTTGCAACGCATTGAATTCGCCTTCGCGCGTGGCGATGGCGACCTCCTGCTCGCGCAACTCCGTCTGCGCCTGCTGCAGGCTCGCCTGCAACTCCGTCTGCTCGCTCAGCAGCGCGCCGCGTTTGCGGCTCATTTCGGCGACGCGGAGCTGGACTTCGGTCAGTTCACCGTGCAGTTCGGAGATCTGGTTTTTGCGTCCGAGAATCGAGGCCGGCGCCTTGGGATTGCCGTTGCCGTTCAGGTAACCGCCGGTGTAAACCCCATGCCGGCTCAGCAAATCACCGGTCAGCGTGACAAAATCACAGCCCGCATGACCGTTTTGAACCTGGGCAGTGGCCGTGGCCAGGTCGGAAGCGATGAAGGTGCGGCCTAACAACGCTTTCAGGAGTTTATCCACGGAGGGTTCGGCCTGGACCACGGCCAAAGCATGAATCACCTGCCCCTTCTGCAAGCCGTTTTGGAGCACCTCGAGGCCACCGCCCGGCGCCATGTCGCCTTCAAACGCGAGTTGCCTGGCGTCGTATTCCATCGCCAGGGCCGCGACACTGGCACGGCCGACTTTGTTGGCGGTAAGGTCGGCAAGAATCTGCTGGGCGGATTCGGGGCGTTCGGTGAGTACAAGCTGCAAATGGTGGCCGAGAGCGTTTTCGATGGCGACGACGTAGGTATCCGGCACGCGAATGCGGTCGGCGAGCGAGCCGATGACTTTGCGCGACTGGCGCAGGGCGGCCTGGGTGCCCGCGCTGAATCCTTCGTGCGAGCCTTCAAGCTGCTCGAGCACGTTCAAGCGGGTCCGCTTCTCGGCCTGCGCCTGCAAGAACTCGTCCTGCTCGGCGGACGATGCCTGCAATTCCGCCTGGAGTTCGCGCAAACGGTTCTGCCGTTGCTCCACCGAACCGCGCTGGGTCCGCGCGTTCAGCTTTTCGGCTTCCACGCTCGCGGTGAATTCCTGCAACCGGGCTTCCAGCCGCGTGCGCTCCTCTTCCAGTTGGATTTTTTCCGCAGACAATTTTTCCAGCCGGACGACGTTGCCCTGTTTTTGCAGGTCGAGCGCGGTGATTTCGTTGCGAACGCGCGTCAAATCCTGCGCGGCGGCGAACGCGGCGGCCTGCCCTTCACGCAGTGATTCCTGCCGGTCCTTCAAATCTTCTTCAACTTTCGCCAACGCCCGTTGCTTTGTCTCCAACGTCCGGCGATGCTGCGCGAGTGCGGTCTCGGAGGCGGCCAGCTTTTCGGCCACGGCCTTCGATTCTTCACGCGCGGCGCGGCTGCGCTCCTCGCCCTGGGTGATGTCGGCGAGCGCTTTCGTGTTTTGCGACGCCAGTTCGCGCAGACGTTCCTCATTGAACTGAATCCGGCTTTCGTGCCGGTCCGTCTCGCCTTTCAATTCCAGTCCGCGCTGCTGTTGCGCGGCGATTTCGTGTTCCAGTGCCGAAAACCGGTCACGCAGTCGCGCGATTTCGTTTTCAAAACGCAGCACATCGGCGGAGCCTTGTTCGATTTCGTTCCGCAATTTTTCGACGGCGGCCTGCTTTTCGGAAATCTCCGCCTGCAACACGTCGAACTGATGCCGCGCCAATTGCGTGTCGAGGTGTTGCAGTTCGAGGGAAATTTGTTTGTAGCGGCGCGCCTTGCCGGCCTGGCGCTGGAGCGACCCGATCTGCCGTTTCACTTCGCGGATGAGATCGGCCACGCGCAAAAGATTCTGTTCCGTGTATTCCAGTTTGCGGAGCGATTCTTTCTTCTGGCTCTTGAACTTCGTGATGCCCGCGGCTTCCTCGAAGATGATCCGGCGGTCTTCCGGTTTGCTGGAAAGAATTTGCGTGATGTGGCCCTGCGCGAGGATGCTGTAACTGGTACGGCCCACGCCTGTGCCCATGAACAGTTGCTGGATGTCCTTGAGCCGGCAGGGCGTGCGGTTCAGGAAGTACTCGCTGTTGCCGTCCCGGAAAATCCGGCGCGTGAGCGTGACTTCGTCATAAGCGACCTCGACACCCGCGGCGCGCAGGTTTTCTTCAGCCACGCCGCCGAGCATGAGTGACACTTCGCCCATGCTCATCGCCCTGCGGCCGTCGGTGCCAGTGAAAATCACGTCCGCCATTTCACCGCCGCGCAACGCCTTGGCCGATTGTTCGCCGAGCACCCAGCGGATGGCGTCGGAGACGTTGGACTTGCCGCATCCGTTGGGGCCGACGATGGCGGTGACACCGGGTTGGAAGTTCAACGCGGTTTTGTCCGCGAAAGACTTAAAGCCGAAAAGCGTTAAATTTTTAAGATACATGCTCTTGAACGCGCCAAAGCAACCAGAGTTGCCGGATTAAGTAAAGCAAAAACCACAATATACAGCGTGGCCTTGCTGTTGCAGGCACAACTAATTGGTGAGGAACCGTGATTTGCTTTGTGCCGACAACTGCTTACTCTAATCTCTCAAATCGTTGGCATTTATACGCCCGCCGCAAGAATCCGTCAACAGGAATAATTCATTTTTCGCGCTTGACATAAATAGATATTTAGACAATTATCTAAATACGTGGAACCACTGAAACCATCAACACAAGAAAGAATATGAAAGGTCCAATACTGATTGCATTCATCATCGCCCTCGTTCTCGTGGCGATTTGGGACGGTGTCTGGAAGCTGATCGCCATGTGGAAGAGCGCGCGCAAATGCCAGTTGGCCTGGTTTATCTGCCTGGCCATTTTCAACACGGTGGGCATTCTGCCGATTCTCTACCTCCTGCTTTTCCAGAAAAAAACGGCGCCGCAGCCGCCAGCGGCCCAAAGTTGAGGACCGCAAAAACCGCGAATAAAACTCCCGAGCGCCTTAATGGCGTCCGGCGCGAGAAAAAAAATTAGCGCGGACTTATGGACAAGCTGTTCAAGGCGCTGAACGACCCGACCCGCCGGCAAATTCTCGGCTTGCTGCGAAAAAATGACATGACGGCCGGCGAAATCGCCAGCCAGTTTAACATCAGCAAACCGAGCATTTCACATCACCTGGATTTGTTGAAACAGGCTGACCTGGTGCTCGCGGAAAAAAGCGGACAGTTTGTGAATTATTCGCTCAACACGAGCGTGCTGGATGAGTGTCTGGCCTGGTTGCTGGAGTTGAAGACAAAAAGTAACAAATCAGGAACATGATATGAAAATCCCCAAAAGAGAGTGGCTGCAAATCCTGATCCTCGCCCTTCCGTTTTGCGCCGCGGCGGCGCTCTGGAACAAACTGCCCGACCCGATGCCGAATCATTGGGGCATTAACGGCCAAGTGGACGGTTACGCCAGCAAGCCGGTGGCGGCACTGCTGTTGCCGTGCATCAATCTGGCGACCGCCGTGCTGATTTTGATTTTGCCGCGCTTTGATCCCAAATTTGCGCGCTACGACGAGGAAACCAAGGCCAGCCTTCGGCGCACATTTGCGGCCATGCGACTCGCCATCACGCTCTTTCTGTCACTCATGGCGTTGGTCGTAGTGGTAATGCCGTTCTATCCGGCAATTCGGATTCCGACAGTTATAGGTCTCGGCGTGGGATTGTTGCTGATGGTCTTCGGCAACTTGATGACCAAACTCCGGCCAAACTGGTTCTTCGGCATCCGCACGCGCTGGACTCTGGAGTCGCGCGAAGTCTGGACCAAAACGCATCGCCTGGGCGGCCGGCTGATGATGGCAGGCGGAGTGTGCATTTTGATTTTCGGACTGCTACTGCCGATGAAATTATTTATCCTTTGCGTCGTGCTGCCGGCAGCTGCCGTAATGAGCATCGTACCCATCGTTTATTCCTACATTATCTGGAACCAGACGCGGCCAACCAAATGATCCCAGCAAAAAAAGTTTTGACAATCTTCACTATTTATATCAATTTATCCGCATCCGTTGATACAACGGTCTCATGCAGAGTGGTCGAGGGACTGGCCCGATGACGCCACGGCAACCGGCCCCGAATGCGTTCGGGGTGACCAGGTGCCAATTCCAGCCCTGACAGTGTCGGGGGAAAATGAGAGGCGTGCGTACATTTTGTCAGCCCCTTCTCAGCCATGAGTCGGGGCTGTTTTGTTAGTGGCACAGGCATCTTGCCTGTGTGAACCGAAAGGCAAAACCGTTTGAAATGTCTGATGAAACGCACAGGCAAGATGCCTGTGCCACTACAAATTTATGAGTGAAAAACACGGGTTCATGAAGGCGTTGCGGTGCCGGGAGTGTGGACGCGAATATCCGCTCACGGCCAATCACGTCTGCGAGTTCGACTTCGGTCCGCTCGAAGTCGCTTATGACTACGAACGCATCAAAAAGTCGCTGACCAGGGCGGCCATCCAAATGCGCCCGAAGACGATGTGGCGTTACCGTGAATTGCTGCCGGTGGCGAGTGACCCGACCGTCGGGCTGCAAGTCGGTTTCACGCCTCTCGTCAAAGCCGACCGGCTTGCGAAAAAACTCGGTATCCGGGAATTGTGGATCAAAAACGACGCGGTGAACCACCCCACCCTGTCGTTCAAAGACCGCGTCGTGAGCGTGGCATTAAGTCGCTCGAAAGAACTCGGTTTCGATACCGTCGCCTGCGCTTCGACCGGAAACCTGGCGAATGCCGTGGCCGCCCAGGCCGCGAGCGCCGGGTTGAAAGCTTACGTGTTCATTCCATCGGATTTGGAGCATGGCAAAATCGTCAACTCGCTGATTTACGGCGCGCAAGTCATCGGCATCAAGGGTCATTACGACGAAGTGAACCGGCTTTGCGCCGAGATTGCCGGCAAGTTCGGCTGGGCGTTTGTGAACGTGAACATGCGGCCGTATTACGCCGAAGGTTCCAAGAGCATGGCGTATGAAATCGCCGAGCAACACGGCTGGCGCATTCCGCGGCACACCGTGGTGCCGGTGGCGTCCGGCTCGTTGCTGACGAAAATCCAGAAAGGCTACCAGGAATTCATCAAATTGGGCCTCGTGCCGGAAGCGGAATATGCTGTCCACGGCGCGCAGGCGACGGGTTGTTCGCCGATTTCCGTCGCGCAAAAGGCCGGACTCGATTTCTTCAAACCGGTCAAGCCGGATACAATTGCGAAATCGCTCGCCATCGGCACGCCGGCGGACGGTTTCTACGCGCTCAAAGTGATGCGGGACACGAACGGCGCGGCCGAGGACGTGACCGACGACGAGATTCGCGACGCGATGAAGTTGCTGGCCGAGACGGAAGGTATTTTTGCCGAAACCGCCGGCGGGGTGACGGTGGGTGTGGCCAGGAAACTGATTGATTCAGGCAAAATTCCGCGTGATGATTCGGCGGTGCTTTGTGTGACCGGCAACGGATTGAAGACGCTCGACGCCGTGCAAGGCCACGTCGGCAAACCGCGCGAAATCAAGCCGAGCCTGCGCGAATTTGAAGCATTGATCGCGAATGAAGAGAAAGTGAACGCCTAAAAGGTTTTGGCATTATGAGAACGCCGGCAAAAAGGAAAAAAGAGCAAGTCAATGGAATCGGCGGTGTTTTTTTTAAGGTCCAAAACACCGCGCACATGGCAAATTGGTATTGCAAGCATCTTGGAATTCAGATCAAAGATGGTCACGCTGATTTTGTCTGGCGGGAAAAAGACGATCCAAAACGAATCGGACGAACCGTTTGGGGATTGTTTCCAGCCGACACCGATTATTTCGCTGCTTCATCGGCGTTTATGATCAACTATCGCGTCGCCAATCTGGAACGTATGCTCAAACAGCTGCGTCGCAGCAGAGTGGCGGTTGAAAAGGTTGAAGATTATAATTACGGACGGTTTGCATGGATTACTGATCCGGAAGGCAATCGCATTGAGTTATGGGAACCAAGGAGCAAATAAAGAATTAAATTCATACACACAATACTAAATTTATGCCAAAAAAAGTACGAATCCCGACGCCACTCCGCAAGTTGACCAACAACGAGGAACTGGTCGAAGTCAACGCCGCCACCATCGGCGAGGCGATTCGGCAGCTTGACCAGCCGTAGCTTAAAAGCTACAATATGGCAGTGTTCGCCACACCCAAAGACGTCGTCGCGTTCCGCACGCGAGACGGGCAGGTGCTGTTTGAGCAGTGGCTGGACGATTTGGATGACAAAAGAGCCGTGGCGCGGATTCTCGCCCGGCTGGCGCGGGTGCGTCAGGGCAACTTGGGCGATTGCAAGCCGGTCGGCGAAGGCGTGAGCGAGTTGCGGGTGGATTACGGGCCGGGTTATCGCGTGTATTTCGGCCAGAAAGGGCGCACGCTGGTCGTGCTGCTCTGCGGCGGCGACAAGCGGACGCAAGACCGCGACATCCGGCTGGCCAAACAGTTTTGGCAGGAATTCAAAGCAAACAAATGATGAAAACCGTGAGTTATAAAAAGATTTTGCACAAGAAGCTGGACGACCCCGAACAGGCGGCGGAATATCTCACCGCTTGCTACGAGGAAGGACCGGAAGTTTTTCTGGTCGGACTGCGCGACGTGGTCGAGGCGCAAGGTGGAATGAGCCGCACAGCGGAGTTGAGCAAATTAAACCGCGAAAATTTGTACCGGCTCGTTTCGCGCAACGGCAATCCGCGTTTAACGAGCCTTAATTCCGTGCTGTCCGCGCTCGGATTGAAAATAGTTTTTGAAGCGGCTTGAGCGAGCGTTCCTTTTGAAAATTGAAATTAAATTTATGCCAAAAAAAGTCCGAATCCCGACGCCCCTCCGCAAGTTGACCAACAACGAGGAGCTGGTCGAAGTCAACGCCGCCACCATCGGCGAGGCGATTGTCGAATTGCAGACGCGCTTCCCCGGCATCCAGGAACGCCTTGTGGATGACAAGGGCGAGGTGCGCCGCTTCGTGAACGTCTATGTGAACGAGGAGGACATCCGTTTCCTCAAAAACAAACAGACGCCGCTCAAAGACGGCGACGAAATCAGCATCATCCCGGCCATCGCGGGAGGTTAGAAATTTACCGGTGGGGCGAGGCTACTGACGAGCCGCGGCTCGCGAGGATCAGCCTTCGCCAAGCTACGGCGCGACAGGCGCTCGCCCCACCAAACCATTCCAAATCGTAAATCGTAAATCATCAATCATAAATTCTCCCGCCATGGCTAAAACACCCCAAAAACCGACAGCAGCGACCAGGTCCACGACTCCCACCCAACAACGCCTGTGGCTGATGTATCCGCCCAAGGTCATCAAAAAGCCGTTCATCTGGGAAGTCGGGCACAAATTCAAGGTCGTTACCAACATCCGGCAGGCCAGCGTGACGGACGAAATCGGCATCGTCTGCCTCGAACTCGACGGTCCGCGCGGCGAAGTAAAAGCCGCCATCAAATGGCTGGAGAAACACGGTGTCAACGTCGAGCCCGTTGAAATCAGCGTGATCGAAAGCTAGTTTCCGGCGAGAAACTTCTCCGGAACGGAACCGCGCACGCGCTGCTCCCGAATTTTTTCCGACAGAGCCGTTCTTATCGGCCCGGCCGTTGAGTCATGGCAGACTGACGCGATAAACCCGCTGCCGGTCAGGTTCTATTATATCAGAATTGGTCGCTGTTGAACCCGTTGCGGTATTGGTGACCAGACTGTTCCAGATCGTTTGATTCAGGTTGGTTTGAAACTGTACTCGATAGGTTTGTCCCACCGCCGCGCTCCAGGTGAAAGTGAGAACGCCGCCCGCCCGCTGCCACGACAGGAAATTGGGCGGTGGCGGAAAACGGAAAACGGTTCCTTGCTGATACGAACCGCCAAACGCCGTTGTGCCGTAGAAATAACCATCGGCGCCCGGCACCAACCCGGCCAGCGGGTAGCTGTTATTGGTCGCTCCACCAAATGAGACCAGGGTTGTGAGGGCACCAGCCGGACTGATTTCGAACGCCGTGCCGTTGTTGTTTGTGCCACCAAGCTGGGTCGTGCCATAGAAATTGCCATCCGCACCCTGCACCAGACTGGCGAATGGATTGGCGCCATTGGCTTTATTGAAGGAAACCAGGACAGTCAGCGCTCCGCCGGGAGTCATTGTGAACACCGTACCGAAGTTCGTACCACTGCCGGAATAAGCGCCGCCGGAATAAGCCGTACCATAGAAATTTCCATTCCCACCTTGCACCAGCCCGGCTTGAGGATTGGCGCCATTGGCGGCATTGAACGAAATCAAACTGGTCAGGACACCGTTTGTGGTCACTTCAAATATCGTCCCCAAGCCATTTGAGCCCCCGGCCCAGGTCGTACCGTAGAAATTTCCATTCGTGCCCTGCACCAGGACCGCATAAGGACTGGCGCCATTGGTATTATTGAAACAAAACAAAGTGGTGAGCGTGCCAGCGGGCGTCACTCGAAAAATCGTGCCATCACCGTCAGACGAAATATCGTTTGTTCCCCCCATCTGGGTCGTGCCATAAAAATTGCCGTCCTGGCCCTGCACCAGCCCGTTGGGGTAAATGCCGAGCGCGGCGCCGTTGGTGCCCGTGAATGAAACAAGGCTGGTAAACGCGCCGTTGGTAGTCATCTGAAAGATTGTGCCGGAGTCATTTGTGCCGCCGGCGGAAGTCGTGCCATAAAGATTTCCATTCGCGCCCCACACCAGGTTGGCGGCAGGGTTGGCGCCCGGATACGGGCCGCTGGTGCCGGTGAACGAGAGCCGGTTGGTGAACAGGCCGGCGGGAGTAATTTTGAACACCGTGCCATTGTTGCCCGAACCGCCGATCTCGGCAGTGCCATAAAAGGCCCCATCCGGCCCCTGTACCAACCCGGCTGCCGGCTGGCCGCCATTGGTGATGGTGTTAAATGAAAACAATGTGGTAAGGCCAACGTCACCAAATGCACACGGCACAATCCAGTTGACCGCCAACATGCCGAGTACCAGCCCAAAAGGTGCTTTTTTAATTGAATGCACGACTTTGGAAATTTAGCAAAATGAGGGTTGAAGCAACGTCTCCCGCCCTTCCACCTGCGCGACCGAGTCGAATAGCAACTTCCATCCGCAGACCGGGAACAAGCTTTAGCTGACTCGCCCGGCTCGATTGAACTTCCACATGCCGCTTGCCAGCAGCCCCAGCAAGATCAACGACCAGCCAGATGGCTCAGGCACAGGGACCACGGGGACCACTCCGCTCATGTTCAAATCCTTGCTGATTATGTATGTGCCGTCAGGCGCGATATTGGCAACCCATTCAAGGGCCCACTTGACATTTCCGGTCGTTGACCTGTTGTCGTTAAGGATGGTGGGAGTCGCATTGTTGAGCGAACTCAATATCGAATTGTCATTGGCCACTTCGCCGTAAGTCGCTGGATGGCTGACCACGGTATCAACATTTTCCCCCAAATGGCAGAAACCATCAGTTTGATCAACCTGGTTGAATCCCTTTGACGTCTTGTCCAACTGGCCCGAATCATTGTTTGGCGTTCCGCCCAGATTGAAATCCGCATACTGGAAGAAATAAAACGGAAGCGTGCTTCCCGTAAGGTTTTGGATTACTATCGTCTCCGCCAAATCAGAAGCCCCGCTCGTCAGCGAACCGCCCGTCAGCGTGTAATCCACAGACAAGCTGAATTTGGCCGCAGTGTATGTAGTGTCCAAAATACTCGTGCCATACTCTACTGCCGTTGGCGTGCCAATTGTGTCAATTGACGCCTCGGGGCCGCTGCTGCCAACACGATACCAAAACCACTGCTGATTCAATTGGTTCTGCCCATCCACCGACCAGTTGTACATCCCCGCCTGACTGCCAAGGTTGATGCTCACTGAGGAATTGCCGTTCGCCAAAGTGTAAATCTGGGCACTGGCTGTCCCAACAACAATCTGAAAAACCAGAACGAAGGCCGCGAGCCACGTTACAGCAAACCCTTTGCCTCCACGAAATAGAGAAACATCACAACGACTCATAGTTTTTAATCGGGTTTTTAAGCTGCGTTGAACAAACCTTACTCATTTGAGGCACATAGTCAAGATTTTTTGCCTTTTCTTCACCAAATATTGCCTTTTCGACCGGTCGCATTCAAATAATTCCTTCCAGGCGCCGTTCCGCAGGAAACGTGCATAAAATGATTGATTTTTTTGGTTCTTGTCATTTTCGGCTGAGATTTTCTCGTATTTCCTGTGGGACGACTGTGGTTCTTATGGTTGATCTAAAAGCTGATCTGCGATGTTTTCGATTTGCTTCAGCCGCACTTATCCGGAACGCGACCTCGTCTCGATCGAGCGGGCACCTGCTCAATCGAGTTTCAGCGAATACTGGCTTTCGATCATATCGGCTTGCCGCTTAAGCAGCGCGTTTTGCTCCTCGATGAGTTTGCGTCTTTCTTCGATGAGCCGGTTTTGTTGCTGCATCAAGTGCTTTTGCTCATCAATGAGGTTCTTCTGACTGGCAATCAAATCCAAGGTGGCGCTGGCGATTGCCTGATTGGCGGCACCTTCATTGGTTACAGTCGCGTGATTGTTTAATCTCCCATTTGGCGCCGGCCCCACCCCCGCGTTTGACCGGGAAGACAGTTCCATTACCACGTGCGTATAAAACTTGGAGTAATCAAAGACCTTTTTCCGGCGAAGTTTGTCGCGATGGTCCGACGTGTCAACTTTTAAAGCGGGCAACTTCACGCCAGGTGAACTTGAGCCGATTCCATGGCCGTTTCCTGACGCGGCCCGCGCCGCGGCGATTGCGCGCCCCCCATCGGCATAAACCGCGCCACGCACTTTCCGCTGCCGGCGCTTTTGATAAAGGACAATTCCCCCAACCATCACAGCGCAGCCAGCCAAACCCGAATAGATCCAAACCACAACGCCACCGCCGAAACCGGCCATCAAATTCCCGCTTTCAGTCGCACCTTTTTTATCTACGATGAGTTGCGCCAGACCGACGTCAGCAACCTTGTCTCCGCTCTCGTAATCGGCATAGCGCTGTCCCTCTTTGATCGTGATGTTCTTCACCAATTGCTGCAAAGGGACCGAGTCGGATGAGGCTTGATAAGGTTGTACGGTGATGATTTCCAGAACTCCCCGCCGGCCCAGCAAAAGCATCGTATCATTGACCACCTTCGATGATTGCGTTTCGGCCAGGAGCGCCCATGCCAACGAATGGTTCTCGGCATCATACACCGGCGGGCGTTCCCAATCCACGGAGACGATGGAGGACATACCTTGTTCGGCGCGCTCGCCGTTTTGGGTTTCACTTCGCTTTTGCACGGCCTTTAAAATCGCCGCTGCGTCGATGCGCTCTTTGTCTGCATTCTTTACATAACCAACATCCGTGAATGTCAAAACAATCCACCATTTCCCCGAATCCGGAGCCAGGATGCCAATCAACCCGTCCGGGACGGGATTTTTCATCCGCTGAAGAAGAGTCCGTGCCCCCGCTTCTCCCGTCAAACGATAGCCCTGAGGCACCTCGATATCCGCAAGCGTCCCCAAGCTGGCTTTTTTAGGTCCGACGATCCAACTGATTTCTTGCGAGGGCATCACTGGAGTGAGCGAAAGCTGTTGTCCTTGACTCGGCTGGCTCCCCAAAACAGCCAACATCGGCAAAAGGCAAAACACAACTGGACATTTCCGCCAGTTGGAAAAACTCGGAAGGCAGGCATTCATATTTACAGCTTGTACAACTTACCCCACTATTTAATTAGTGTCCAAGTTTTAAACAAAAACTGTCCAAAGTCAATACGTTTTTCATCCCTCCCGCATATTTAACGTAATTGTCGAATTGGTCCGGGTCTGGTCGAGACTGCTGAATTGTGAATCTAAGCGGCTTATCCATAGTCAGTTACCTGCAAAAAACCTTCCTTCAAACGGCTTATTTCCGGCGTTTGCGTTTGACCTTCACTTGGATAGCGGCATGAGTGAGCGCAGCCTGCACGCGCGCCGCTTCTTCATCGCTAACTTTCTCGGCCAACCGGACCTCGGCACGCTGACGGGCTTCTTCGGCTTTCGCCTCGTCAATGTTTTCGGCACTAACGGCCATGTCGGTGAGAATGGAGACGCGTTCACCGGTCACCTGCACGAAGCCGTCACCGACCGCGAGGAAGAAAGTTTCTTTGCCCTTGTTAACGATGATTTCGCCTGCGACGAGCTGTGTCATCAATGGCATGTGCCGTGGCAAAATACCCATCTCGCCCTCGATCCCGGTGAGCGTGACCATGTCAACGTCGTCGGAGAAGACTTTCGCCTCCGGTGTCACGATTTCGAGTTTCAGCGTTGCAGCCATATTCAATTCACGTTTCACGAATCACGTTTCACGCACGCGCCGGCAAACTTGAAGCGTGAAACGTGACAGCTTCATCACGTCTCTTTAATTTCATCAATCCCGCCTCGCATGTAAAAATTCTGCTCGGGCACGTCGTCGTGTTTGCCGTCCAGAATTTCCTTGAAACCGCGGACGGTTTCAGCGACCGGCACCTGTCTGCCCTGGCGGCCGGTGAATACTTCCGCCACGGAGAACGGCTGGCTGAGAAACCGTTGGATTTTTCGCGCGCGATAAACCGCGAGCTTGTCGTCCGGCGAAAGCTCGTCCATGCCCAAGATGGCTATGATGTCCTGCAAATCCTTGTAACGTTGCAACACGCGCTGTACGCCGCGCGCCACTTCGTAATGTTCCTGCCCGACAACGTCCGGCGTGAGCGCGCGTGAAGTCGAAGCGAGCGGATCCACGGCGGGATAAATTCCCAACTCGGCGATGGCCCGTTCCAACACAATCGTCGCGTCCAGGTGCGCGAAGGTCGTGGCCGGCGCCGGATCGGTCAGGTCGTCGGCAGGCACATAAACGGCTTGAAATGAAGTAATGGAACCTTTCTTGGTCGAAGTGATGCGCTCTTGCAAATCGCCCATTTCCGCGGCGAGCGTCGGCTGATAACCGACGGCGCTCGGCGTGCGGCCCAGCAAGGCCGACACTTCCGAACCCGCCTGCGAGAAGCGGAAAATATTGTCAATGAACAGCAACACGTCCTGGTTTTTCTCGTCGCGAAAGTATTCCGTGATGGCGAGACCGGAAAGTGCCACCCGCAGACGCGCCCCCGGCGGCTCGTTCATCTGGCCGTAAACCAGCGCGATTTTCGAAGCGCCCAGGTTGTCCTGCTTGATGACGCCTGCTTCGGACATTTCGGTGTAGAGGTCATTGCCCTCGCGCGTGCGCTCACCCACGCCCGCGAACACAGAGACGCCGCCGTGCATCTTGGCGATGTTGTTGATTAACTCCATGATGACGACGGTCTTGCCGACGCCTGCGCCGCCGAATGCGCCGACCTTGCCGCCTTTCAAAAACGGGCAAATCAGATCAATGACTTTGATGCCGGTCGTCAAAATTTGCGGGCTGGTGGACTGCTCGGCCAGCGTCGGCGCGAGCCGATGAATGGGATAATATTTCTCGGCCTTGACCGGTCCGCGTTCGTCCACCGGTTCGCCAACGACGTTGAGCACGCGGCCCATGACGACGTCGCCAACGGGCATGGAAATGGGACCGCCGGTGTCCATGACTTCGTAACCGCGCTTCATGCCCTCGGTCGCGCCCATGCACACGCAGCGCACCCAATGGTCGCCGAGGTGTTGTTCGACTTCGAGTGTCCGCTTCGCGCGGCCCTGGCCGGGCACGTCGAACTCCATCGTGAGCGCGTTGTAAATGGCGGGCATTTGGCCCGTGAATTCCACGTCCACGACCGGGCCGATGATTTGAACGATTTTGCCTTTGTTCATGTTCTAAAAATCTTCAGTTTAAAATTTCAAATTCAGGCCACGGCCATTTGGGCGGTGGCAATTTCCAGCAATTCCTTCGTGATGTTGGCCTGACGCAGCTTGTTGTAGTCGAGCGTGAGGTCTTTGATGAGCTGCATGGCGTTCTCGGTGGCATTTTTCATGGCCACCAGTTTGGCGCTGTATTCACTCGCCCGCGCCTCCAGCAAAATTTGGTAAATTTTGAAATTCAAGCCGTGCGGCAGCAACTCACTCAGCACGCTGGTCTCGTCCGGCTCGAATTCAAACGTATCGGTCGTCGCGCCACGCGCCGGCAGTTCCTCCGGTTCCGTCCGGCCGGAGGCGCCGGTCGTGAGGGCGTGGATTTTCCCGACGGGCAGAAGCGGCAAGGTTTCCGGCCGCTGGTTCAACGTGGAAATAAATCTCGTGAACAATATGTCCACGGCATCCACCTCGCCTTTGACGAACAGCGCCTGCGCGAATTTGGATATCGCCCGCGCCTCGCCGAATTGCGGCGTGTCCTTGTAGGTGAACTCGGCGGTGAGCGGCCGCTTCGTGCGCGAAATGAACTGGGCCGCCTTGCGTCCGGCGGTGATGAACACCGTGGCATCCCGGTCAGATTTGGCTGCCTCGCGGAATAAATTGCTGTTGAGCGCGCCACACAAACCTTTGTCGGTGCTGACGAGGATGACCGCGCGCTTTCTGACGAGGCGCGTCTCCATCAAGGGATGTTTGAGCGCAGCAATGCGCGGCGCCGCCTCGGCCAACACTTGATTCATCAAGTCAGCATACGGCCGCCCGGCCAGCGCAGCCTGTTGGGCCTTGCGCATCTTGGCCGCCGCCACCATTTGCATCGCCTTGGTGATTTGGGCGGTGTTTTTGACCGACTTGATGCGTCGGCGGATGTCGCGGGTGCTGGGCATGGCAAATTATCTTCGACAACCTCTCCTGATGCGATACGGCGGCGCGGTTTCGCGAAGAAAGCCGATTTGCCGCCGGTTTTCCGGCAACGGCGGCTCAACCAATTTCCGGATCGCTTCAAACAAATTTTTGATTGCCTCGTCGTGGCCGCTGACACGGCTTTCCAATTCCACCAATTTTTGCGCAAGTTCCTTATGAGCCGCCAATTGTTCCCGCATCAAAACAAACGCGCGCACAACGCGAACACTGGCCGCAACGGCCACCGGACTGTTTAAAACACTCGCCAGCATTAATGCGCCGTGTTCCGTAAAAGCCATTGGCAAATACCGAAGTCCGCCGTGCAATCTTGAGGTCGCAATTTGCGACCTCAAGATTGTAAGCTCTTGATTCGCAAGCCGAAACGCAAAGTCATCCGGAAACCTTTTGGCATTCCGTCGGAATTGCTCTTTTAAACGCTTCGTCGTCACGCCATAAACCCGCGCCAAATCAAAATCCGGCATCACCCGCTGCCCGCGAATCAGATAAATCATGTCTTCGATTCCCTGTACCGAAGCTGTTTTGGTTTTGTAACTTACCATGAAATCTCAGTGATAGGTTTGCTTGAAATCCGTCACGGCCTTCTTCAAATCGCCGATGATGGAGTCGCTCAAGGCTTTTTCCCGGGCGATGCGCCCCAGCAATTCCGTTTTCCGGCTGGCCAGGTAGTCGGTGAGCTTGGCTTGAAAATCCTTGATCTTGTCCACCGGCACGTCGTCCACGAAACCGTTTTGCGCCGCCCATAACACCGCCACCTGCGCTTCCACCGGCATCGGATGATATTGAATCTGTTTGAACAATTCGACGATGCGTTTGCCGCGTTCGAGCTGCGCCTGGGTCCGGGCATCAAGATCGGAGCCGAATTGCGCAAACGCCGCCAGTTCGCGGAACTGCGCGAGGTCGCCCTTGATGCGGCCAGCCACTTGTTTCATCGCCTTGACTTGCGCCGCCGAACCCACGCGCGAAACGGACAAGCCCACCGAGATCGCCGGGCGCACGCCTTGATAAAACAAATCCGTCTCCAGATAAATCTGGCCGTCGGTGATGGAAATCACGTTCGTCGGAATATAGGCTGACACGTCGCCCGCCTGCGTCTCGATAATGGGCAGCGCGGTCAGCGAACCATTGCCGTTCTTCTCGTTCAGCCGCGCGGCGCGCTCGAGCAAACGGCTGTGCAGGTAAAACACGTCGCCCGGATACGCCTCGCGGCCCGACGGACGCTTCAGCACGAGCGAAACCTGGCGATACGCGACGGCGTGCTTCGACAAATCGTCGTAAATAATCAGCGCGTCCATGCCGTTGTCCATGAACCATTCGCCCATCGCCGCGCCGGCGAACGGCGCGAGATACTGGTTCGTGGCCGAATCGGAAGCCGCCGCCACCACGACAATCGTGTAGGGCAGCGCGCGCGCCTCATCCAGCACGGCGATGGTGCGCGCGACGTCGGATTGCTTCTGGCCGACGGCGACGTAAATGCAATACAGCGGGCGGTAATCCTTGTCGCCGGCCTCCTGCGCCGCCAGGTTGAGCCGCGCGTTGTTGATAATGGTGTCAACGCCGATGGTCGTCTTGCCGGTCGAACGATCGCCGATAATCAATTCGCGCTGGCCGCGGCCAATGGGAATCATCGCGTCAATGGCCATGATCCCGGTCTGGACCGGCTGGCTGACGGACCGGCGTTTGATGATGCCGGGCGCTATTTTTTCCACCGGATATTGCTTAACCGATTTGACGGGGCCTTTGTCATCGAGCGGCTGGCCCAGCGCGTTGACGACCCGGCCCAGCAGTTCCTTGCCGACGGGCACCTGCAACAGCTTGCCGGTCGTGCGGACTTCGTCGCCTTCCTTGATCCTGGTAAAATCGCCCAGAATGATCGCGCCGACCTCGGTTTCTTCGAGATTCAGGGCCAGGCCGGTGATGCCGCGGCCGAAGTCGAGCATCTCGTTGAGCATCGTGTCGGTGAGACCCTCGATCCGGGCCACGCCGTCGCCGATCTCGCGCACGACACCGACGTTTTGCTTCGCCGTCGCCAGCTTGGCGCCGGTGATTTGGGCTTCAATTTCCTGCAACAAGTCGCTCATAATTACCAATCCGGATTCGCTTTGATTAAAACTGTTGGGCGAGTGCGTTCAACCGCGCCCGCACACTGCCGTCGTAAAGGTCGCTGCCCGCCTGAATCCGCAAGCCGCCGATCAACGCCGGATTCTGCACAAATGAAATGTTCATCGCCGCACCATAAATCCTTTTCAGCTGCTTCGTCACCTTCTCCTTCAAATCGGGCGGCAGCGGCGCCGTGCTTTCCACGCAGGCCGTTCGCCTTTTGAAATCCAGCTTCACGAGTTGCAGCAGGCGCGACAGAATTTCGATGTAACCGTGCGGCTTTCGCGCCAGCACGAGCGCGACCGCCCGCCGGACGCGGTTCTCGTCCAGCGCGCCGTTGACCAGGCAACAGCGATACAGCTCCCGGGCGCCGCGCTGGGCTTGTTTGGAGAATTTCATTTTTCTCGGGAGGGACGGCGTGCCGCCGTCCCTGATTTTTTATTCGGGACGCCGACACGGCATCCTTCCCAATTATATTTTCATGCGGTCAACTGTTTTGCCGTCTCCTCCGCCAGCCGCCGCTGGTCGTCCGGCGTAAGGACTTTGCCGGTGACGGTCGCGGTCGTTTGGACCACCAACCGCCCGACTTCGCTTTTCAATTCCGCCAGCATCCGCGCATGGTCCTGGGCGGCGGCTTCGCGCGCCTTGGCCATGATTTGTTCGGCGGCGGCGATGGCCCTTTGCGTTTCGACCTCGCGCACGCGGGCGGCGGCGCTCCGTCCCTCTTCGATCATCTGGTTGGCCACGTCGCCGGCCTGGGCCAGAATCCGTTTGCGTTCGGCTTCGGTGCGTGCCAGCTCCGCCTTGATTTTCTCGGCGTTGGCCAGGCCTTCGGCGATTTTTTCACGCCGCACCTGCAACATGACAAAGATGGGCTTGTAAGCAAATCGCCACAGCACGAACAAGACGATTGAGAAGCTGATCGTCTGAGCGATCAGCATCTTCGGGTCAAGTCCCAGTTCGCTCATAGGCCGGATTATTTGACGACGAGCCAGGCAATCACTGCCCAGCCTTCGGCCAGGGCCATCCCGACGAACATGAACGTCAGGATTTTGCCGAACATTCCCGGATTGCGGCTCATGGCGATCACGCCACCGGCCGTGGCGATGCCGATGCCGATGGCCGCGCCGCCGAAGGCGAGACCGATGTGTATGTTGCCGGCCAGATTGCCGACTGTTTCTGCTAGCATCATAACTCTTCTTTCTGTTGGTTTTGGTTGTCGCCCCGGCGATTCGCGCCCGGGCAAAATTTAAAATCAATGACCGTGCTCTTCATCCGCGTGCGTGCACAGCGTGCCCGTGAAGGCCACCACCAGCATGGCAAACACGAACGCCTGCACGAGACACACGAATGTTTCGTATAAATACATGCACGAGGAAAGCACGATGGCCACCAATAAGTTGTTATGGTATATCATGTCCAAAATGCTCTCGCCGGCAAAAATATTTCCATAAAGACGCATCGCGAGCGCCACCGGACGCGCGAACGTTACCGAAAGCAATTCCATCGCCCCGATGAAAATAAACAATAGGAAAAACAAGGGATAAACCCATTTGTTCGCATCCATCTTTACACCGAAGATGTGTTTGATCAGCCCCCAAAAACCATTGTAACGCACGGCCCAAAACAGGCTCATCACCAGGAAAATCCCGGCCATCGCCACTGTCAGATTCGCGTCCGTGGTCGGCGGGCGGAAATACGGCGTGAATTTCCCGTCATGATAAAACCCGATGCTACCAACGCCGGGAACCAAATCCACCAGATTGGACATCACGATGAAAATGAAAAACGTCGTCGCAAATGGAAAAACCCAGCGCGTGACGCGCGGCTCCAGGATATCGCCAATCAACCCTTCCCACCCTTCGACGAGCGCCTCCATCACGTTTTGCAATCCGGAAGGAATTTCCCGCATTTGCCTCCAGGTCGCAAGGCGGACGAGAATCAGGATGATGGCCGCGACGATCCATGAGCAGACCATTGAATTGGTCACCGGAAAGCCGAGAACCGTGAACAGAGCCGGCGGCGCCGGCGGAACCCCTTCCGCTTTTGATTCGGTGTTCGCTGTCGTTCCGTTTGCCACCGGCGGCGCGACCGAGGACTGCGCGGACTGATTAGCGGAAACCGGCGTCGAGGCCGGCTGTGCTTTCAAGCACAACACCAAAACGGTTGCCAGCAAACCGAAGGCAAAGATGATTTTTGTCAGTCGCATCGGGTTCAAAAAAAACCGCCTCAGACGACACAACACGCGTCAATCCGACGTTGCGTCTGAAGCCGGAAAATCTTGCCCATCGTGAAAAAATTCACAAGCACTTTTTTGCCGAAAATTCGCCAAAAATCATCTTTCTTCCTTCAAAACAACTTATTCTGCCCAATCCCGCCGCAATTCCGCAGGCGTTTTCCCCTGCCCGCGCAGGGTGCGCAAGCTCAACGCATCGTGCCGTTTGGCCAGCCGTTGGCCTTTTTCGTCTCGCACCAATGCACAGTGGAAAAACCCCGGCGCCGGCAATCCGAGCGCGCGGTAAAGCAAGAGCTGCCGCGCCGTGCTCACCAGCAAATCCGCGCCCCGCACGACCTCGCTCATCTGCATCGCCGCGTCGTCCACCACGCACGCGAGTTGATACGCCGGAACATCATCGTGCCGCCACACCACAAAGTCGCCAAAATCCTTCCCCGCCACAAAGGTTTGCGGGCCGCAATTCCCGTCCGTGAACGAAACCGTTTCGCCGTCGGGAACGCGAAAGCGCCACGAAAATTTACGATTTACGATTTGGGATTCACGATTTTGACGACAAGTGCCGGGATAAATGGGTTCTTCATTCTCAGCATTGGGCGCGCTGGCGGCATCGCGGATGTCCTTGCGCGAACAGGTGCAGGGATAGATGAATCCGCCGTCACGCAGTTTTTCCAGCGCGGCGCGGTAAAGGTTAAATCGTTCACTTTGATTGTAAGGCGCAAATGGCCCGCCGCAGTCTGGTCCTTCCTGCCATTCGAAGCCGAACCAGCGCAAGTCTTCGATCATCTGTGATACGAACTCCAGCTTGAAACGCGTCGAGTCAATGTCTTCGTTGCGCAAAACCAACGAGCCGCCGTTCGTCCGCGCGCGTTCCTGCGCCACCCAAAACGTCCGGGCATGGCCGAGATGCAGGAACCCTGTCGGCGACGGCGCGAGCCGGCCGCGATAAGCGAAACCGGGCGTCTGGCGTCCGGCGTCCGGAGCATCGGTCGGATTCACGGCGGGAAATAAACTACGAAGCAGCGCAGGAACAAAGTTTTCTTTTTTCCCGGAGCACGAAAAATTGTAATGGACTTTTGCCGCCGGAAAATTCAACTTTGTACCCATGCAACAGACCCATTTCACCCGAACACAAACGTTGGCCCAACTCGGCATTTCGCTGATTGTCCTGGCGGCCACTGCTCCCACCTTGTTCGCGCAAGCGACCAACCCGGTCCCGGTCCTGCAAATCAAGGCCGACCAGGTCATCGCCCGGGTCAGCCCGATGCTGTATGGCTTGATGACGGAAGAGATTAATTATTCCTACGAGGGCGGGCTTTACGGCGAGCTGGTGCGCAACCGCACGTTCAAGGCGAATCACACCAACCCGGTGTTCTGGAACGTCGTTGGCAACGGTGTCATTTCGCTCGACACCAACCAGCCGTTGAACTCCGCGCTGAACGTGAGCCTCAAGTTGGACGCCGGCAAAGCCACCAAAAATTCCCCGGCCGGAATCGCCAATGGCGGTTACTGGGGGATTCCCGTCCGGCCGGACACGACTTATCACGCGTCGTTTTATGCCCGCGGCAAGGGTTTCAGCGGGCCACTGACCGTGTCCCTCACCAGCACAAATGGCGAAACCGTTTTTGCCAGCGCGCAGGTCCCGAAAATCACCAGAAAGTGGCGGAAGTACGAGGTAACGCTGACGACCGGCGAGGTCGCGCCAGCGAAGGACAACCGGCTGGTCATCTCGACGACCAAACGCGGCACAATCTGGTTTCAGCAGGTTTCACTCTTCCCGCCCACCTACAACAACCGTCCCAATGGGAATCGTCCCGACCTGATGCAGTTGCTCGCGGAAATGCACCCGGCCTTCCTGCGCTTTCCCGGTGGCAATTATGTTGAAGGCAACACCATCAATGAACGTTTTAACTGGAAAGAAACCGTCGGCGATATTTCGCAACGTCCGGGACATCGCAGTCCCTGGGGTTATTGGTCCACTGACGGCTTTGGTCTGCTGGAATTTTTAGAGTGGTGCGAGGATTTACAGATGCAACCGGTGCTGGCGGTCTATGCCGGTTACTCGCTGCGCCAGCAACATGTTGATCCGGGTACGAATCTCGATTCCTACGTTCAGGATGCCCTCGACGAAATTGAATATGTCACCGGCGAAACCAACACGAAATGGGGCAGCGAACGGGCGAAAGACGGGCATCCCGCACCGTTTACGTTGGAATACGTTGAAGTCGGCAACGAAGACGACTTCGACCGCTCTCGCACCTATGATGGACGATTTACGCAATTTTACGACGCGATCAAAGCGAAATATCCCAACCTCCAGGTCATCGCCACCGCCCGGGTAACCAGCCGCGAGCCGGATTTGATTGATGAACATTACTACCGTTCCCAGGAGGAAATGGAGGCGCAGTCGCACATGTATGACACGCGCCCGCGCGGCGGCAAAATGAA
>DATNHI010000040.1:0-33701 GCA_035605035.1 Verrucomicrobiia bacterium | reverse complement strand
TTTTTTGATGAACGTGTTGTCGCTGTTGCGGCCGGCCACGCCGCGCGGCGCATCCAAATCGTAATGCCGTTTGAGCTTCACGCCGGCAATTTTCTCCACCTTCGAGAGCAATTCGTTGATGGAAACCAGTTCGCTGGTGCCCAGATTGATGGGTGTGGCGATGAGCTCGTCACAGTGCATGATTTTGTCAATGCCCTGCACGCAATCGTCAATATACATGAAGCTGCGGGTTTGATGGCCGTCGCCCCAGATCGTGATGTTCTTCCTGCCGGTGTCCATCGCCTCAATGACCTTGCGGCAAAGGGCGGCCGGGGCCTTTTCGCGTCCGCCGTCCCAGGTGCCGTTCGGGCCATAGACGTTGTGGAACCGGGCGATCAAGGTTTTCATGCCGCGTTCAGCCCAGTACTCCTGGCAGAACATTTCGCTCATCAGCTTTTCCCAGCCGTAGCCGCGTTCGGCCATTGCCGGGTAGGCGTCGGATTCCTTCAAGGCGCGAACGTTCGGGTCCTGCTGCAGGTCGGTGTTGTAGGCACAGGCGGACGAGGAATAAAAATAGCGGCGGACCCCGGCGCGATAAGCCGCCTCCACCATGTGGGTGTTGATGAGAATGCTGCGCAGACATTCGACCCGGAAGCGTTCGATGAACCCCATGCCGCCCATGTCCGCGGCCAGTTGATAGACCTCCACGGCGCCTTCGCAGACGCGGCGGCAGTTGTCCTCCTGGCTCACGTCGAGGCACAGGTTTTCGACGCCCGGCACGTGCAGATACCATTCGTAAAGCGGCTTCTTGTCCACGGCCCGGATGCGGGTGAAGCCCTTCTTGTTAAAATACCGGGCGAGGTTGCCGGCGATAAAACCGCCCGCGCCGGTGATGACAATCAAATCGTCCTTCTTCAGCGGCGGGTCTTTTTCAACGAGTCGTTTAGTTTCCATATATTTTTCAGCCTGGTCCAGTGGAAGTTGGTGATACTTTCGGGAGGCCAGTTATTCAAATTGTTCTGGTAAAGCGTAGCGGAAGCCCGCCGGCCTCGACAAGGAGAAAACGCCATCCCATCGGGTCGTTCGCGTGGCTGCGATTAGGTTACTGTGATTTCACGGACCCGGTTGCCCATTCCAACGGAATGCCTCGCCTTTGCCGAGACGCAGTTCATGCGTAATGTCGCCGTAGCGCAACAAACAGGAATTGCCGCCGAGCGATTGCACCGTGGCGGAGACGAGTTTGCCGGCTTTCCATTCGATATTCACGATGAAGCCGCCGCGCGCACATAATCCTTTCACGTTGCCGCCGGGCCACTCGGAGGGCAGCGCCGGCAGCAGATCAATTTCCGAATTCTGCCGCCCGTCTTCCGATACGGACAGGCGACTTTGCAGCAGCATTTCGGCCATGCCGGCGGTGATGCCGAAATCGCCGTCAATCTGCATGGGCGGGTGCAGGCCGAACAGGTTCGGGCAGGTGTTCCGCGCGGAGAACAATTGTTGCAGCATCAAGTGTGCGTTTTCGCCGTCGTGCAAACGGGCAAACAGCGCCGTGCGCCAGGCGAATGACCATTCGCGCACGTCGCTGCCCGGGTCCATGCCCCGGGCGTTGATGGACACCTTTGCCGCGGCCGCCAGTTTGGGCGTTTGGGTCACGCTGATCTGGTGTCCAGGATAGACGGCGAAGAGGTGCGACGTATGGCGGTGATGGTCGTTGGGCGTGTCGAGCTCCGGATATTTCGGGTCGTGCAATTCGGTCATCCATTCGCGCAACTGCCCCCAGCTCCCGATGCCGGGCGTGACGAGCCGGTCACGCATCGCGGCGATTTGGTCGCGAAACGGCTTGTCCGTTCCGAGGGCGTCCGCCGCGGCGACAGTGTTGTCGAACAGGTCCCGGACGATTTCCTGATTGTAACTGACGCCGTCCTGGACCGGGCCGTGTTCGGGCGACCAGCCATTGGGCACGACCAGTTTGCCGTCGGGCAGTTCCTTCAAATGGTCTTCCCAGAATTCGCACGTTTCCTTCATGACCGGCCAGGCGACATTTTTCAGAAAATCTTTGTCGCCGGTGAAGGCGTAATGTTCCCAAAAGCCGTGGCAGTACCAGGCATTGGCCGTCTTGTCCCATTTCCAGCCCATGCCGCCGTAGATGTTGTGCGACGTGCGGATGGCCCAGCCGCGCGTGGTCAAATCACCGGCAGGCGTTTTTAATTCAGACGAGGCGTCGGTGGCCTTGCGCCAGGCTGGAAGCTGGCTGCAAACGAGATCGAAGAACGGCTGGTGGCACACGGACAGGTTGGCCACTTCCGCCGGCCAGTAATTCATCTCCACGTTGATATTCGCGTGATAATCGGAATGCCACGGCGGATTGTCGCTGTCATTCCAAAGGCCCTGCAAATTGGCCGGCAGCCCGCCGGGCCGCGAGCAGGAAATCAGCAGATAACGGCCGTATTGAAACAGCAATGCCTCCAGCTCCGGATCAACGGTCTTGAACGCTTCGAGTTTGCGCTGGTCGGTTGGCAATGCTGTCTGCGCGGCGGCGGAGTGGCCGAGGTCAAGCGAGACGCCGTTGAAGAGGGATTGGAAATCCTGCGCGTGTTCGGTTTTCAGCGCGTCATAATTTTTCCGCGCGGCTGCTCCCAATTCCTTTGTCAGGCGCGCGTGCGGGTCTTCGCCGCGGTAATGCTTGGCGTAATCCATCGCGTAATCCGTGCCCGCGGCAATCAGCAGCGTAAGGCGGTCGCAATGCGAGAAAACGAGCGTCGTGCCATTGGTGGTGAACGAGCCGCCCTCGGGCAACACCACCATCTGCCACTCGTATTTCAGGCCATTGGCCAGTTTGCCGGACACGAGCAACCCGTGGCCGGAGACGACGGTTGGGGCGTGGTGTGAATCGTCCATCGCGAGGCTGCCGGTGTAGCTGCCCGGTTTATCCGCCGTGAACCGCGCTACGAGCACGCCGGCCGGGTGGCTGCAAAAAAATTCGCGCTGGTATTTCACCCCGTTCGCTTCGTAACTCACGTGCGCCAGCGCATCGCCGAGGTCGAGGTCACGCCGGTAATTCGCGGCGTTTTCATGTCCTGGCAGATTGACGAATACGTTGCCCAAAAACTGGCAGGCGCCCATCGTGCCGTCATTGCCCGATGGATTCGCATCGCCCGTCCACAGACTGTCTTCATCCACCACGATCCGTTCGCGCGCGATGCCGCCGGCGATCAGCCCGCCCACGCGTCCATTGCCAATCGGCAGCGCTTCATCCATGAAATGGGAGGCCGCGCCGCCAGCCAGATTGAGGCGCGGCTGGCCGGGGCTGGTGGCCGGCGGCTCAGGCCGGGCGTCACCCGCGGGCTGCTGATACCACAACACCAGATCGCTGGCGGAACTTTGCCGGGCCAGCCAAACGATCGACAGGACACAGACAAGCGCGCCTTTCCTGGATGGGAAGGCAGGAAAACGCATTTTCATCCTTTCAACCGATTTAATGAACAATGTAGTTTCGCCAGCACAAAAAGCGCGGAGTTTTATTGGGCCACAATTTTCAACGGCACGCGCAGGCGGATGTCGTCCGACGCCGCGCCGATCATAAGCTCGTAGTCGCCCGGTTCGACCGCGTATTGCTTTTGGGTCGTGTCCCAGTAACGGAACCGTTCCACCGGGATGTTGACGGTGACGTTCACCCGCTGGCGTTTTTCCAGATGGACGCGCACGAATCCACCGAGCGCGAGCTTTGGTTGCGGCAACGCGGAATGCAAGTGCCGGAAGTACACCTGCGCCACTTCATCGCCGGCGCGTTCGCCGGCATTTTTCACGGTGAACGCGAGTTTCACCGTGCCGGCTGGGCCGTAAAATGGCTCGTCCAGGCCCGGGTCGCTGTAATTGAATTTCGTGTAACTCAGGCCGTGGCCGAAGGCGAACAGGGGCTGGCCGTTGAAGTAACGATAGGTGCGATTGCTCATCGAATAATCTTCAAACGCCGGGAGATCGGCGGTGGCACGGTAAAAAGTGACCGGCAAACGCCCGGCGGGGTTCACATCGCCGAACAGCACTTCCGCCACGGCGCGTCCGCCCTGTTCCCCCGGATACCAGGCCTGCAAAATGGCCGGCAGGTTGGCCGCTTCCCACGGGATGGCCATGGCGCTGCCGCTGCAATTGATGAACACAACCGGCTTGCCGACCGCCTTCAGCGTTTTCAGCAGGTTCTCCTGCACGGGCGGCAATTCAATGCGCGTGCGGTCGCCGCCTTCGAACCCGTCAAAATGCACGGGCATTTCCTCGCCTTCGAGTTGCGGGCTGATGCCGCCGACATAAATGACCACGTCCGCCGAGTCCGCGGCTTCGACGGCCCTGGTCAAGCTCTCGGCATTCGGCTCGTCTGAACTGCTCCGCATCGCGAGCGGACAACCGGGTTCGTAAATGACCTCGAGGTTCGTGCCGGCGACGCTCCGGATGCCGTCCAGAATCGTCACCGGGCTCGAAGGTTGGCCATTGTAGTTGCCGAGCAACACCGGCACCGACTGTGCGTTGAAGCCGATGACGGCGATGCGTTTTATTTTCGCGCGGTCGAGCGGCAATAATCCGTCATTTTTCAACAGGACCATGGATTCACGCGCGACTTTGAGCGCCAGCGCCTCGTGCTCGGGCGAGTTGTTTTCAGAAAATGGAATTTGGGCATACGGCACTATGGAATTCGGATCAAACAAGCCGAGTTGGAAGCGCGCCTTGAGCACATAGCCGAGCGCGGCGTCAATTTCCGCCTCGGTAATCAGCCCCTCTTTCACCGCGCGCGTCAGGCTGTTGTAATCCGTGCCGCAACAGAGATCGTCGCCGGCCTTCACCGCATCCGCCGCGGCCTCCTCCGGCGTGGCGGCAAACCGGTGATTGCCATAAATGTCGTAAATCGCGCCGCAATCCGAGACAACGTGACCGTCAAAACCCCATTGGTTGCGCAGCAAATCGGTGAGCAAAAGCGGGTTCGCGCAGGCAGGTTTGCCATAGACCGAATTGTAGGCGCCCATCACCGCGCCGACGTGGCCTTCGCGCACGGCGGCCTCGAAATGCGGGAGATACGTTTCGTAAAAGTCCCGTTCCGATGGCTCGGCGTCGAAACGATGGCGCTCGGGTTCCGGGCCGCTGTGCACGGCATAATGTTTGGCGCAAGCCATGGCCTTGATGTATTTCGGATCGTCACCCTGCAAACCCTGGATGAAAGCCACGCCGAGCCGTGAGGTCAGGAAGGTGTCTTCGCCGTAGGTTTCCTGGCCGCGGCCCCAGCGCGGGTCGCGAAAGAGGTTGATGTTCGGCGTCCAGAACGTGAGGCCGTGATACTGGGCGCTGTCGCCATGATGCCCCTCGCGGTAACGGTTATTCTTGGCGCGCGCCTCGGTGGCGATGACATCTGCTTCCTCATGAATCAATGGCGTGTCCCAGGTGGCGGCCATGCCGATGGCCTGCGGAAAGACCGTGGCCTCGTCGGCGCGGGCGACACCATGCAGGCATTCGTTCCAATAATTGTAGGCGGGCACGCCCAGGCGCGGAATCGCCGGCGCGGCGTTGCGCATCTGCTGGACTTTTTCAGCGAGCGACATCCGGCGCACGAGATCCTTGACGCGGGCGTCCAGCGGTTGCGACGAGTCTCTCCAGATTTCCGGCCCGGTGACGACCGGCACTTTGAGTGCGGCGGTGTCTTCCACGTTGATCATGTCCGCCGTGCGGACGTAGATGAGGGATTGTCCGTCGTCATCCCGGAGTTCAAACGAGTTGAACTTGGCCGGGCCGGCGCGGCCGGTGAACGTGAAGGTGAGCGGCCCGCCCACCGCGTCATCCGCGTGCTCCACCCGGTTGGTGAGCAGGAGGACCTTGCCCGCGCTGCCGGCGGCGGCAAAAATATCGAGGTTGCGGGCGAGCACCTGGTCCCCGCAGGCGATGTCGAACACACGCTGGCCGGCGTTGGTGTAATCCACCTCCACCAGGCCGATGACCGCAATGTATTTGCCGGCGGGCAAGCCGGATACGGACAGGGTGAAATTCGTCCCGTAAATTTCCTCGCGAAAGGCCTCTTCGCCCCGCCACGTCGCGCCCTCGATGGTGGTGACGCCCCACGCCCGGCGGTGGCTGAACTCGCCACTGATGAGAACTTTTTTGTCGCAGGCCACACAAATTTCGTCATCGCCAAACACGGCGTAAGTTGAAAACCAGCCGTTGAGGACGACGAGCAAACAGAGAATTTTCAGGCGCATGGGTTTTTTATATGGCAGGAAAGACCGCGCCGCGCAAGGCCGGGATTGAACGCAACCGCCTGAAAATCCGCCGCCGAGAAATGATATCAAACCCAGGATCGCCCTTTTATCCGCCGGTCTTAATAAAAATTGTAATACTGGCCCGAAGAAGCCGTGCTTTTCCAACGCATCCCAACTTGGGCCAAAGTGTGCAATTCGACATGGCCGTCGCCAAACATAAGGTTGCCGTTTTTGAGACGGCCATTCAAAGGGTGACCGCCACCGGCTTTTAGCGGGTCTGGGCTGCCGCCCGAGATCGGGCTGGCGGCACGATCAGTCAGGATGGGGTTAATGCTAACATTCTTATCTGTTGTGCGCACTGGCCAGCCTTCCGGGACGGGTGGAGAAACAGCTGGAGGGACGGGATAAAGTCCCGGAGTGCCAACCCGCGGCACCCACCACGCGTGATAACAGACCCCAAGTCCTGGGCTAAAAAGCCGCGTCACAGCGTTGGACAAAGCAGCCAGCGAGTTACACCCGCCCGGAAGGTGCAAAATCTGTCTGCAATAGGTGTCATCACCCCCGGGATCGTGAAGTAAACTGGTATTAATCGGGCCGTCAAAATCGTCCGGCCGCACCGGGCAATACCACATGGGAACCGTCAGGCCGTAATTCCCCAAACCAGCTATCATTAACGGATTGAGATCCCATGTGTTATTTAAAGCAGCACCATTGTCATAACGTGGGAACCGGCCCTGCGCATCATCGTTCGCATAAGTAGTCGCTGCCACGGCCCATTGGCGGTAATTGGAAGTGCAGTTGGCGACCCGGGCGCGGAATTTCGCGGCGAGCAACGCGGGCAGGAGCATCGCGGCGAGAATGGCAATGATGGCGATGACCACCAGCAACTCAATCAGGGTGAACCCCCTAACCTTTCTGCCGGGCACACGATTGGTCCACGGACAATAGGTCTGGCTTCGCATGTGACGACTGGCTTTTCAATGAAAAGATAGGTCACAAGCGTTGGTTTGTCGAGGGCAGAAAAAGCCGACAGTGACCGTGGGGCGCCCTCCGCCCGCAGCCAGGTTCCGAACCATGGCGCCCTGATTTTGCGCGGGTGGAAACGAACGAAAGGCCACAATCCCTTTCGCAAAGCCGGCAGGGCCTGATTTCACCGGCCAGTCCCCGCGCAACCCGCCGGCCTTTGCCGCCGCTTTCGCACTTTGCACCCCGGGCGAGTTTTGCTTTCATCACGCCATGCCGAAATCGTCACTCGCCGCCATCGTGAATGATTGCCACCGGATGTTGCGCCCGGAGAAAATCCAGGACAATGAACGGGCTGTCAACGGCTTGCAGGTGGAAAATTGCGGCCAGGTCAGGCGCCTCGCCGCCGCCGTGGACGCGAGCCTCGCCACAGCCAAGCTCGCCATTGCCGCCAGGGCGGACTTGATGATCGTCCATCACGGGTTGTTCTGGAGCGCGCGGCAGCCGTGGACGGGGAAAAACCACGAACTGCTCCGGCTGCTCGTTGAAAACAACCTGGCGGTTTACAGCGCGCATCTGCCGCTCGATTTTCATCCGCGCCTCGGCAACAACGTGTTGCTTTGCGCGGCGCTCGGCCTGAAAAATCCACGCCCGTTCCTGTTGATGGGAGGACAGCATTACGGACTGCAATCGCGGACGTCCCTGTCCCGTTCGATGCTGGCCGCCCGGCTGCAGCGCGCGACCGGTGAGAAACCACTGGTCATCCGCAGCGGGCCAGAGGTTTGCCGGCGCATCGGGGTCATCACGGGCGGGGCGGGGGAATTTTTGCAAGCGGCAGCCGGGGAGGGCGTGGACACATTCGTCACCGGCGAAGGTCCGCACTGGACTTATGCGCTGGCAGAGGAATTGGGTGTGAACGTCCTCTACGGCGGCCATTACGCGACCGAGACCTTCGGCGTAAAAGCGCTGGCGTCGCATCTTTCCAAAAAATTCGGGCTGCCGTGGACATTCATTGATCATCCGACCGGGTTGTGATGCGACCTTCGGGACAAGAATAACCAATCCGTAAGCCATTGGCGACCAGCAGCAAATCGAAAGGGTGGCGTCAAGAGTGGCGTGTAAAGGCCGGGAGCGGGTGACAGGTCCAATGTTGTTTCATACGGTCAAAAACACTAAACAGGATACGTTCACAACCGTTTCTGGTGGATTTACCTCCTCCAGGGCGGGCATGACGCGACAGAGACGTTCGGCGCAAAGGCGCTGGGTCGCATCTTTCCAAAAAATTCCGGCCGCCGTGGCTGTATTCAATCATCCGCCGGGCCTCCAGCGGCGCGGGCTTGAATGCGGTCCGTCAATTGCATAGGATAGCTTGGACGTGAAGGCGACCATCACAACGGCCATGCCGGTTCGCAACGCGCAGGGATTTCTCGCGCAGGCCCTTGATTCCCTGGCCCGCCAGACCCGCCCTCCGGACCGAGTGGTTGTAATTGACAATTGCTCCACCGATGCCACGCCGCAAATCGCGCAAAACTTCACGGGCCTTCCGCTCGAATATGTCCGCAACCCGCGCGACCTCGGTTCGTTCGGCAATTTCAATCGTTGCCTCGACTACGCGGAAGCGACCGATTATCTGCAAATTTTCCATGCCGATGATCTCGTCGCCCCCCGTTTTTACGAGGTGATGACATCACTGCTGGAGGATTGTGACGGACGCGGACTGGCGTGGTGTCTGGATGAACGCATTGACGAGCAGGGCCGGCGGTTGAGCGTTTCGGGCAAGGCTGACGGCAAAATTGAAGTGCTGGACAAAGACACTTTTTTGCGGCGCAAGGCGGAGATTGGCAATCAGGCGTTTTGTGCCACGCTATTGAAAACGAACCGCCAGCCGGTCCCGGAGCGGTTTCCAGAGGAGATGCTGATTGTCGGCGACGCGGTCTATTGGGCAAAATACGGGGTCCATTGCCGGAAAATCGTGACGATCCACCTTCCCCTGGCCAAGTACCGCTGGCACAGCTCGAATGAAACGATTTTGCTCTCGACCAATATCCAGGGATTGATTGTGGACGAGTGGCGGACCATGGAGCAGGTGGAAGCGCTGCGGGATAAACCGCCGGGAATAATCCGGAAAATGAAATTGAAAGGCTTGCTCGCCGCCCGTTCGGGGATCAAGGCCAAACGCTTTCGCCAACTGGACAACGCCGCCTACGCCCGGGAAATTACCCGGACGGCGCGCCGCTATACCGGCCTGCCCATCTGGCTGGCGGCCCGGATGCTGGTTGAACTGCGGGAACTGGCGTTCTTCAGAATCGGCCGCCGTCCGCGGCAACCGAAAAACGTTTACAGTTGAAGCGCCGGACTTTGATGTTGCGAAGGAACGCCAGATTATTAGCCTTGGCGTTTCACCGCTCCGGGGCGCCAGACACCGCGGCATGAGCGGTGGCTTTTATTGTGCCTGTTCAAATCCAACAGCCGAACCGGGACCTGCGTCGCCCGACGCAGGCCGTGATTCTGGCGGGAGGACGCGGCGAACGCATGCGTCCCTTGACCGACATCCGGCCCAAGCCGATGGTCGAAATCCATGGCAAGCCGTTTCTGGAGCACCAAATCCTCATGCTGCGCGAGCAGGGTTTCCGCCGTCTGTTAGTGTTGCTCGGCTATTTGCCGGAGGCCGTGAAAAATTATTTTGGCGACGGCCGCCGATGGGGGGTTGAAATAGACTATTCGGTCACCGCGGTGGAAGACAACACGGGACGCCGGGTCAAGCTGGCGGAGGAAAAACTGGACGACTGTTTCATGCTGGTCTATTGCGACAATTACTGGCCGTTGCCGATGGACCGGCTGTGGCGGCGCTTCGTGGAGGTCAACGCGCCGATGATGGTGACGGTTTACAGCAACCAGGACAATTACACCCGGAGCGTTTTGAAGGTGGACGACGCGGGCTTCGTGACAGTGTATGACAAAAAACGCAAGACGCCGGATTTGCAGGGCACGGAAATCAGTTTTGCCATCATGCGGAAGGAACTGGTCGCGCAATTGCCGGACGCGAACGTTTCGCTGGAAGAAACACTGTTCCCGCCGCTCATCGCAACACGGCAGCTTGCCGCGTTCGTCACGCATCACCGGTATTACAGCGTCGGCGACACTTTCCGGCTGCCGATTACCGAGGCGTTTTTGGCGCGGCGGCCCGCCGTCATCCTGGACCGCGACGGCGTGTTGAATGAAAAACCGCCGCGCGCCCATTACGTCCGCGCCTGGGCTGAATTCAAATGGCTGCCGGGGGCGAAGGAGACGCTGCGCCGCCTCAACGAGGCGGGTTTCCGCGTCATCGTGGTTTCCAACCAGGCCGGCATCGGGCGCGGCGCGATGTCCGAAAATGATCTGCTCGAAATCCACCGCCAGATGGTCAGGGAGGCGGAAGCGTCCGGCGGGCGGATTGACGCGATTTACTACTGCCCGCATGACTGGGACGCAGGCTGCGAATGCCGCAAGCCGAAGCCGGGCATGTTGTTTCAGGCGCAGCACGATTTCAATTTGGACTTGAGCCGGACCCTTTTTATCGGCGATGATGAGCGGGACGCCCAGACTGCCGACGCGGCGGGCTGTCTCGCGGCATTGGTTTCCGACCGGAAGCCGCTGGCGGAAATTGTCGGCGAATTGATTGCAAACTCAAAAACTCCCTGCAAGTGAAAGTGAAACGCATATTGATCACCGGGCACAACGGTTATCTCGGCTCGGTCATGGCGCCGCATCTGGCGGCGGCCGGTTATGACGTGGCCGGCCTGGACACCGGCTATTTCAGTGAATGCCGCCTGACCCCCGACCTGGGGAAAATTCCCGGCGTCAAAAAGGATTTGCGCGATCTGGCGCCAAAGGATCTGGAGGGATTTGACGCCGTGATTCATCTGGCAGCGTTGAGCAACGATCCCATCGGCAACCTCAACGACGGGTGGACGGAAGAAATCAATTTCCAGGCGTCCGTGAAGCTCGCGGAACTCGCCCGCGTCGCCGGCGTGGAACGGTTTTTATTTTCATCGTCGTGCATCATGTATGGCGCGGCGGACGCGCTGGTGGTGAACGAGGATTCGCCGCTCGATCCCAAAACCGAATACGCGCGTTCCAAGGTCAAAGCCGAGCGGGCCATCGCTAAACTGGCCGGCAGGGATTTTTCGCCGGTCTTCATCCGCAACGGCACGGTTTATGGCGTTTCACCGCGGATGCGGTTTGACACGGTGCTCAACGACCTTGTGGGCTCCGCCGCGACCACGGGCAAGGTCGTCGTTCATAGCGACGGCAAACCGTGGCGGCCGGTCATGCACGTGCAGGACGTGGCGCGGTATTTCCAGGCCTTTCTCGAAGCGCCGCGGGACAAAATCCACAATCAAGCCTTCAACGCCGGCACCGATGCCTTGAACTATCAAATCATCGAACTGGCGCAAATCGCGGCCAAAACGGTTCCGGGCTGCAAACTGGAAATGGTTCCCAAACCCGGCGTGGACCAGCGCACTTACAAGGCGGATTTCGGCAAGTTTGCGGGCACGTTCCCCGAGTTCAAATTCAAGTGGAACGCGGCCAGCGGCGCGGCGGAATTGTTCGACGCCTTCAAGCGCGCCGGCCTCCAGCACGCCGATTACACGGACAAAAAATTCACGCGGCTCAAATGGCTGCGTTATCTTCTGGACAGCGGCCGGCTGGACGGCTCGCTGCGCTGGACCAAAAATTGAACGACCAAACGAACCATGATCCACGGCGTCAAAATCATCCCCCTGCGCCAGATTGCGGACGAGCGCGGGAAAATCATGCACCTGTTGAAGGCCACCGACCCGCACTTCATCAAATTCGGAGAAATTTACTTTTCCTGCTCATGGCCTGGCGCCATCAAGGCCTGGCACATTCACAAGACCATGACGCTCAACAATGCCGTCCTCTCCGGCCGGGCCAAGCTTGTCCTGTATGACCTGCGGCAGGACTCGCCGACGAAGGGCGAATTGCAGGAAGTTTTCCTGGGCGAGGACAATTATGTGCTGGTGCAGATCCCGCCGGGAATTGCCAACGGCTACAAGGCCTATGGCGACAAGATGGTCATCCTCGCCAACTGCGCCACCGAACCGCACGACCCCGACGAGATCATCCGCGTTGATCCGTTCACCAAGGACATTCCCTACGACTGGGGAGTAAGGCATGGCTAATCTCGCGCCTGCAAATTTGCCCAGACTGGTCGTGACCCGCACCCCGTTGCGCGTGAGTTTCGCCGGCGGCGGCACGGACCTGCCCGGTTTCTACGAGCAGGATTACGGCGCGGTGTTCAGCACGGCCATTGACAAATATATCCACGTCACCGTCAAGCGCCACAACGAACTTTTCAATGAACCGATCCGCATCAATTATTCGGTGACCGAGCAGGTGGACACCGTTGACCGGATCAAAAACAACATCGCCCGCGAATGTCTGCGCCTGCTGAAAATTGATCCGCCGATTTACATCAGCACCGTTGGCGATCTGCCCGCCTCGACGGGACTCGCCGGCTCCAGCAGTTTCGCCGTCGGCCTGCTCAATGCGCTGCACGCCTATCGCGGCGAGCGCGTTTCGCCCGGCCAGCTTGCCGAGGAGGCCTGCCACATCGAGATCAACGTCCTCAAGGAACCCATTGGCAAGCAGGACCAATACGCGGCGGCGTTCGGCGGCCTGAATTTTTTCCGCTTTAATCCCGGCGGCGCCGTCAGCGTCGAGCACGCCCGCGTCAGCGTCGGTTTTATAAACGACCTGTTCAACCACATTCTCATGTTCTGGACAGGATTGCAGCGCGACGCCAGCTCTGTGCTGGCCGAGCAGAGCCGGAACATCCCCGCCCGGATGGATTCCCTGAGAAAAATCCGCGACCACGCGCATCAAATCCAGGCGCTCGCCGGCGCGGGCCGGTTTGATCCGGTCGCTTTCGGGAAAATTTTGCACGAGTCCTGGCTGCTCAAACGGCAGCTCGCCGGCTCCATTTCGTCGTCGGTGATTGACGAATATTACGAACGGGCGCTGAAGGCGGGCGCCGAGGGCGGAAAAATCTGCGGCGCAGGCGCGGGCGGATTTTTGCTGTTCATCGTCAAGCCGAAGAAGCAAAACGCCGTGCGGCAGGCGCTGGCAAAACTGCTCGAAGTCCCCGTCCACTACGAAGTCCACGGCTCGCGCGTGCTGCTGCCGTTCGAGCATTGAGCCGTCATTTCCGGCCGGCGTAAAACTCGGCAAAGCCGTCCCACGCCCGGCTTTCATTCCAGTCGGGAAAAAGCGGCGACACCGGCTCCGTGTTCACACGGCGGAGCGGTTCGCTGAAATCCTCCTGTTTCGACAGTTCCAAACGGCAATCCCATCCGAGCCGTTTCTGGATTTCCCGCGCGACGCGCTGCGCGAACTCGCCCTGTTGCTCGATGTAACCGCTCGGATTGATTTTCACCGTGCCGGATTTCATCGCCACCACACGGTTCAAAAAAACCGCATACGCCGCCGCCAGCAAATCCACGTGGAGGTTGTCGCGCAAATAATCCGGCGTCTTCACGCCGGCGATTTTTCCGTCGCGCCAGTTCTTCATCAGATAAGCCGTGAAGCGCGGTTCCTCAAACGGGCCGAATGGATTGGGAATGACAAATTTGCCGAGCGGAACCTGCGCCTCGCCGCAGTAAAAGCGGAAGGCCTGCCAGGTCAGGCCTTTCGACAAACCGTATCCGGAGAACGCGCGCAGCGGCTCGTCGCCCTTGCCTTCGTCGTTTTCAAACACACTGCCGGTCAAAATCACGCCCTTCAGTCCGCCGGCTTTCATCGCCGCGAGAACGGCGCGAAGCTTCAGCGTGTTGCTCTGAAGCGCCTGCTGAACGTCGAAATCGGGGCTTCGGTAGTTTGCCGCTTCCGCCGCGTGATGACAAAGCAGGTCCCACGCGCCGCCTTCACGAATCAATTTGAAAAAAGCCTCCGTTCCGAACGCCGTCTCCGGCGCCAGGCGGCCAAACGACGGCAATTTCCGGACGCGTTCCTGCCGGACACCCTCGTAACGCCCGCCGGCGCCCCGCAACGGACAGATGACTTCGTGGCCGGCCTCCGCCAGCGTTTTGACAAACCAGAAGCCGGTGAACGAGCTGGCGCCGGTGAAAAGGATTTTCATGCGGACTCCAGCCTAAAACACCGCGACAAAGGCCGCCAAGAAATAAAAATGCCGCCCGCGTTGGGCGCGGTCAAAATGTCTTCACAAACGCATGCACTGTCTCGACCATGTAATCGAGCATCACCTTGGACAACCCGGGATAGGTGCCAATCCAAAGCGCTTCATTCATCAGGACGTCAGCCCCCGTCAGGTCGCCAACGACCCTGAATGAATCAATCCGGTCCTTTTTCAACTGCACCAGCATCGGCTGCCGGACGAGGTTGCCGCCGAAGATCATCCGGTTGTAGATTTTCTTCTCATCCAGGTGGCGGGCGAGCTGGAATTTGGTGAACGGCGCGTCCGGTTTCACCCGCAGCATGAAGCCGAACCAGGAACACACCGTCCGATGGCCGGAGTTGTCCCACGTGAATCCCTGTGGCGTCCAGCCGGTCGCGTGCGTCGGAAGCATGAACTCGAAGAATTCAGCGCAGTCATCCAGGTTGCGTCGCAAATACTCCCAGTTTTCAATGCGAGCCTGGATGAACTGCGGCAGCCGCTGGAGCTGGACCCGCCCGATGGCCGCCTGGATGTCCAGGGGCTTGAGGTTGTAGCCCAGGTGGGCATAGATGTATTTGTGGTCGTACCCCTTCGGCAGCTCGCCGAGCTGCCAGTCGAACCGTTTCCCGCAAGTGTTGTCCTTGCCGCTGGCACACCAGCAATGCCGCCCCCAGTCACGAAAGCTCTCGACAATGCTTTTGAACTTGAGGTTCCCCACGACGTTGACCGCCCCGCCTTCTCCGAGCGTTATGTGATGGGGCGGGTAAAATGACTGCGTGGAAAGATCGCCAAAGCTGCCCGTCAATTTGCCGTCATAACGGCAACCCAGGGCATCGCAATTATCCTCGATGAGAAAAAGCCCGTGCTCCCGGCAAAATTCCGTCACCGCGGCAACGTTGAATGGATTGCCCAGCGTGTGCGCCATGAAAACGGCCTTGGTTCTGTCTTGGCGGCGGGCGTTTTCCAGTTGCTCCACCCGGGCGTTGAGCGTGGCGGGATCGTTATCAATGAAAACCGGCACGAAGCCATTTTGAATAATCGGCGCCAGTGTCGTCGGAAATCCGGCCGCGACCGTGATGATTTCGTCACCGGGTTGCAACCGCCGGTTGCCGAGGCGCGGGCTTGAAAGGGCGGAGACACACAGCAGATTGGCCGAGGAACCCGAATTGCAAAGCACGCTCGCCTTGACGCCGAGGAATTCCGCCAGGCCTTTTTCAAATGCCTCGCCCTCCTTTCCCAGCGTCAGCCAGAAATCAAGCGTCGCCGCCACGGCCGCGGCCACTTCTTCTTCCGTGAACACCCGCCCGGCAAAAGGCACGACGGTGGAACCCGGCACAAAAGCAGGACGCTCCGGGCCGGCGGTTCCTGGCGCCTCATGCGCCGGACGGCTGGCGGCATGGGCCATTTGCGAATATTCGCGCGTCAGCCGCAAAATTTCCTCCCGGAGCAGCGCCGGGTCCTTCTGGACAACAGTCATAATTCCAACGTACTGTGCCCGTCCAGTTCGTCCGGGTCAAGACCTTCCCCGACAATGGATCGGCTTGATGAAAATTGGCGGGACAAGTGGAGAGGGAAATCATTGGTTTCCAAATCTGCCAGACCGCGAAATTTTCATGACAAGTCGAGTCCCCCGCTTAACTTATTGTTTGCAGCAGCGGCCTGCGACCGCGGGAGATCGCTCGTAAATCCGACCGGATACGATGTTCACGGAGCGCCGCACCGGTGGATTGCCGAGGCCTCAAATCCCGGATGCCAGGCGCGAGGAGGCCGCTATTTCAACTGGTTCAAAACCTTTTCTGAAATCTTCGCGCCAATGGCGAGCGCCGCAGTGGCAGCGGGGGATGGCGCGTTGACGACGTGCAAAATGCCGGGCGCCGCTTCAAAATGAAAATCCTCGACGAGTTTGCCGTCCGGCGACATTGCCTGCGCACGCACGCCGGCTCCGCCGGTTTCAAGATCGTCTTCGCGGATTTCCGGGACCAGTTTCTGGAGCGACCGGCAGAATTCCCGCCGGGAAAACGACCGGCGGAGTTCGTAGCCGCACAGGCTGGGATAAGTCGCCAGGAATTTCCACAAGCCGGGGAAGCACAGGGATTCAGCAAGGTCGCGCAGGTTGATGTCCGACCATTTATAGCCTTCACGCGCGAACGCCAGCACGGCGTTCGGGCCGGCCTCAATGCCACCGTCAATGCGCCGCGTGAAGTGGACACCGAGAAACGGAAATTTCGGGTCGGGCACGGGATAAATCAAGTGGCGGACGAGGCCCTGACGCCCGGGCTTCAGTTTGTAATATTCGCCGCGGAAGGGAATGATTGTGGCCGACGGTTTTTGCCCGGTGGCGCGCACCAGCCGGTCGGAATGCAAACCGCCGCAGGTGATGACAAAACGCGCTTGAAATTCGCCGGCGGTGGTTTCAACGGTCCAGCCATCCGACCCCGGAATCAGCCTCAATACCCGCGCGCCGAGCCGGATTTCCCCGCCGTTTTTGCGGATGAGTTCACCCAGTTTTTCGGAAACCGCCCGGTAATCCACAATGCCTTCCTCCGGGACATGAATGGCGGCGAGGCCGGCGGCGTGCGGCTCGATTTCCCGGATTTGTTCCGGCGTCAGCCGGCGCAGGCCGTGCAATCCGTTGGCATTTCCGCGCTGCCAGAGATTTTCCAGCCGAGGGAGTTCGTCCTCGGACGTAGCCACGACGATTTTGCCGCATTGTTCATACGCAACACCGTGCTCGCGACAAAACGCGACCATTTGTTGCAGGCCGTTGACACTAAGCTCCGCCTTTACCGATCCAGGTTTGTAATAAAGGCCGGAATGAAGCACGCCGCTGTTATGACCTGTCTGATGCGCGGCCAGTCTGGTTTCCTTTTCCAACAGCAGCAGCCTGAGTTGTGGCCGCGCCTCCAGAAGCCGGCGGGCCACCGCCAGTCCGATGATTCCGCCTCCAGCAACGATGACATCGAAATTCATGCCTTAACCCGCAGCGGAGGGGACCATCCGCCGGCGGAATTGTGCGGAATACGGTCTTGAATTTACGGGTCTGAACACGCAGATAAAGTGCCGGAAGCCAAGCCGCCGTGAAAGCAAGAAAATCGGATTGACTCGAGAATCCTCCTGACAAAAACAGTGCGGCATGATAGTCTTGTGCCGTGAAGCGGTGGATTTCCAATTATCTTTCTGCGCAAAAGGCCGCGCACGATTCCATTTCCGTGGACGCGGTGGCGGAATTGATCGGCAAACTGCGCGCGGCGCTCCGGGAAGACCGGCAAATTTTTGTGTTTGGCAATGGTGGCAGCGCGGCGAACGCCTCGCATTTTGCGACCGACCTCGGCAAGGGTGCTTCGGACAAGTTGAAGCAGCGGTTTCGCGTCATCTGCCTCAGCACCAACGTGAGTTGGATGACCGCGCTGGCCAACGACTATGCCTACGAGGACGTTTTTTCCGGGCAATTGCAGAACTATGCCCGGCCGGGCGACCTGGTTTTGGGCATCAGCGTGAGCGGCAATTCACCGAACTGCGTCAAGGCCATGGCCTGGGCGAAACAAAACGGACTGCACACGGTGGCCCTGGTCGGCGCCAAACGCGGGCGGATGGCGGAGATCGCGGAGCAAGTCATTGTGGTTGATGACACGCATTATGGCCGCGTGGAGGATGCGCAGATGACCATTTGTCACCTGCTCTGTTACGCATTTCTGGAAAGTCCCGGGTCCGCCGGCTGAGGGAATTTCCGCCCGGTCTGGTTGGTCCGGCGTTCCGCCAGCAGCAGCAACCCGCCGAGCAAAATCCCCGCGCCGATCGCTGCCAGCGTGACGTAAAGCAAGCTGCTTGGCTGGCTGAATAGAAATTCCACCGTATGCGCGCCCGGCGTCAGATACACGCCACGCATGACCAGGTTGCAGCGCAACAATTCGGCCGGTTTGCCGTCCACCTGCACGTGCCAGTGCGGTTCAAACATATCATTCAGCAGCAACACGGAAGGCGTAACGACTTGCGCGCTAAAAACGAGGTCCTTTGGCGTGTAACTTTTGAATTCGACTGCGCCGGATTGGGCATTGATTGAATTGGCAGCCGGCGCGGCGGCCAGCGGTGCCGAGAGCAAAACGGTTTTGGCAGGATCGAAGCTCGCATCGGTCAGCGTTTTGAGCGTGGCCTGATCCGTGGCATTCAGGCTTGCGATTGCACCGTAAAATTCTTCGGGCAGATACTGTTTCAATCCGTCCAGCCATCGTTGCAGCGTGGCCGGGTCATTGGTGCAGACCTGCCAGTTGGCGTATAGCCCGGCGCGGGGCAGCGCGCCGGTGAATTCAAAGACGGCCAGCCCGCCGTTGTCGCCTGGGGCAGCGGTCATTTCCTCATATTGAGCCACCTGTTCAATACCCGGCTTGGGTACGATGTCAAAGCGCTGGACGATGCGGAAGCGGTGTTGCGCCGGATCGAGTTGCTCATTCAAAACATCCAGAAAACCCGCCGCGCCGAGCAGGTAGCGGGTATTGGTCAATTCCCAATGCCGGACATGAAGAAAAACCGTGTCCGCGGAATGAGGCCACTGGGCGGCCTCATACGCCATTAAATCCGTCGGCATGCGCGGCATCTGAATTTTGTCGAGCGACTGGATGTTATAATAAGGGAAATGATGTTGCGCCCATTCGATGCTATAGACTCCCCGGGAGCCGGAAAAATAATCATCATAAAGTGGCAAATGCTGGGGTAGATTAAAAGCCGGCGGCAGGATGGCAACCCGGTGTTCGTAGGGTTTGTCGCGCAGGAAATTAATGATCGGATTGGTTGATTTGGCCGGATTGGCCGGATCAATGTCGTATTTTTGTTGGTAATCCCAATGGATGATGTAGGGCAAATCCGCCCGCCCCAGATCGGCCACGAGGAACGCGCCGAGCAGAATGCCGCCGAGCCTGGCGCGTTTCCCGGCGAAGACACCGGCGAGGGTGAGCACGCAGAGTCCGGCGGCCAACGCAAACAACAGAACAAACCAGCCGACTTGTCCAATGCTGAAGGCGGCAATCTGATTCGCCATGTCTGCGTCACCGAACCCGACCGTCTGCAAATAGTGCACGAGGCGGGGCTTTTCCGACGCGTAAATCAACCAACCGAGCACAACGACCATGAACGCCCCGCCGCAAACATAAGTCCAGTTCCGGTCGAAACCGCGGACTTTCCCCCACCAATTCTTGAGATGCGCGGGCAATGAGGTGGATCTGGCCGCCGGAATCTCCAGGTATCGCCGGCTGAAGCCATGAACACCGTAGGCGAACAAGATGATGATCGCCCACGAAAACGTGAGCAGAAATTTGCTCGGACACCGGATGGTCGAGGCGTATGGCAGCATGTAGAAGAATTGATAGAAGGGCGCAAAACGGCCGTAAGCCAGCAATAACGAACCGACCGATATTACCACCCAAAACCGGACAAACCACTTGTGCGTTGCAGTGAATACCGAACTTTCCCGGCGCAGCGATTGAGCGATGGCCCAAATCGCCAATAGCACCACCAGGATCCCGGCGAAATTCACGCCGCTGGTAAAGCGGACCTGACCCGGTGGCATCGGGCCTTTTCTGCCTCCTTCAAACCACGAGTCCAACCCCGGGTCGCTGCCGACGGTGCCCCAATAATTTCCTCCTGCGTAGCTTTTCTGGAGGAACCCCATCATATGATTGGGAGTATCCAATCGGTAGCCAAACAAGCCCGGCACGATCACACTGAGGGTTTCAATTTTAGGTTCGCTCCAGGAGGTCGCCCAGGACCAATGCTGTGCTTTCGTTTCCGTTCCTTGCCCGGTACCGGCTATACCGACGATGGCGGCGCCCATCAGCGCCCCGATGGTCTGCGTGGCGATGAATCCGGCGAATAGCGCGATGATCGCCACCCGGCTGATGCCTCGACCTGCTCTTGCCCAGACTGCACCACTTTCCACGAAGACAGCCCGGTATAAGACGTACGCTGCGACTAACACGCTAAAAATGGCGCCGATGTCGGCGGCTTCCATCACGTTAACGCCGACAGCCAGCCCGGCCAGGGCCAGTCGCGTCCAGCGCAGGAACCAGGGTGTTCCGGCCACATTGGACACGACCAAAGCCAGCGCAAAGAAATCCATGCCGATGGCTATTTCATGCGACGCCGTACCCCAACAGGCATCTGAGAAAAAGGTTGAATTCAGTGTGGCCGCCAAAGCGCCCAGGATGGTGGCCAGAGGCGAAAGCTGGAGTTGCCGGAAAAATGTCCAGGCGCCCAACCCTAAAATAAACAGCGCCAGCGGCGCGAGAAATTTGGCGTAGCCAACCGGACCCAGCGCCCAGAAGATCAACGCACTCGGCGCCGGGGTCATGGCTCCGGCGCTGCTGCCGATGTCGTTGATGTCATACCAACTGCCAGTGAAGGCGGCCGGCAGTTGACGCCAGGCGGCATTTTGCTGTCCCAAAGGCCCGTCGTTGGCAAAATGGACGTAGCCCGGCAAAAAACTCTTTGCGAAAAGCAAGGCCAACACGACCGCCAGCAACCCGGCGAAGAACAGTCCGCGCGGCCGGTCCAAGCCGGTTGATTTTTCATTCTTCATAAATAACAGGCAAAAACAGGTTTATTCTCAATGGCGCCCGGCCAGGTGTCAAGGCGGTGCGTCACATCGGAAAAACCGGTAATGTCCTGATTTGAAAACCGAATTACTGAAACGGAGCGCGAGTTGTCCCAACTCGCAGCTTTCTTAGTCAGTCCAGCCGCTGCGGATTGGGGACAATCCGCGCTCCGGTCAAATTAGGACACTACCGAAAAACCTCGCTGCTTGCCAGGCCGCCCGTTAAACTGCCCGCATGAGTTCGTGCGTATTGGTCACCGGCGCAGCGGGTTTCATCGGGTCCCATGTTTGCGCCCATTTGCTCCGCGAGGGACATCTCGTCGTGGGGCTGGATGATTTGAGCGGTGGCTTTCGCGATCAGGTTCCTGAAGGGGTGAAATTCATTGAAGGTTCGGTCACCGACGTGGCTCTGGTGCAGCAGGTGTTTGCCGACCATCAGTTTGATTATGTTTTCCATCTGGCGGCCTATGCCGCCGAGGGGTTGAGCCATTTCATCAAACGTTTCAATTACACCAACAACCTGCTCGGCAGCATCAATCTCATTAACGCTGCTGTGAACCACGAGGTGAAATGTTTCGTATTCACGTCCTCCATCGCGGTCTATGGCCGCAATCAATTGCCGATGGCCGAGGAACTCGTGCCGCAACCGGAAGACCCTTACGGCATCGCCAAATATGCGGTGGAACTGGATCTGCGCGAGGCGCATGAAATGTTCGGCCTGAATTATGTCATCTTCCGGCCACACAACGTTTATGGTGAAAACCAGAACCTGGGCGACCGTTACCGCAACGTCATCGGCATTTTCATGAATCAGATCCTGCAAGGCCAGCCGATGACGATCTTTGGCGACGGCCAACAGACCCGTGCGTTCAGTTACATTGACGACGTCGCGCCGGTGATTGCCGCCAGCATCACGCGCCCGGCCGGTTACAATCAGGTGTTCAACGTCGGCGCCGACAAGGCCTATTCAGTCGCGGAACTGGCGCAGGTTGTGGCCCGGGCAATGGGCGCGAAGCCCGCCATCAAACATCTCGAGGCTCGCAACGAGGTCGCGCACGCCTATTCCGCGCACGAGAAAGTCCGGAAATTTTTCGGTGACCTGATCCGGAATGTTTTGCTCGAAGACGGCGTGGCCCGGATGGCGGCCTGGGCAAAAAAGACCGGCGCGCGCCACGGCAAACCCTTTGCCGGAGTCGAAGTCACCAAAAACATGCCGCCGGCCTGGGCGGCGCTGTTGCACGATTAAAAATCAGCTGTCTATTTTGCGTCAACTTTTGGCGGGCCAAATTTGAAGAGGCGCTTCAGCTCCGGCCAGCGGCTGGGCCGCAGTCGCAGAAAGCGTAACATCCAGAAATCGCTGCGCTGGCGGAAGCCACGGATTCGCCGCCGCCACTGGCGCACATGTCCGCGCATTCGGAATGCCTCAATAACGGCTGACAGGTACGATTTGCGTATGTAACTCCACTGCCGGGTCAGGACCAGGTTGACACCGGCTTCCACGAACAGCAGCAACAAATGTGGTATCAACAGCAACAACAGGATATGCTGGCTGTTTTTCAACAGGAATAGAATCCCATTGCGATTGGCCAGAAAGCGTTTGAACTCAGTGGTGCGTGATTCGACGGTTTGGGTTTTGCCCTCCGGGTTCACGACGGCTGCGCCGCGATGATGCAGCCGGGCGCTCGGCACCGCCACCACTTTTCCGCCGGCAATCCATACCCGCCATGACAGATCCGTTTCGTCGGCATAAATCAATAACTCCGGCGGAAAGCCGCCAATTTTGCGGAACAACTCTGTCTTTATCAACAGACTGCAGCCAGGCGCGGCAAAAGTTTCCTGGGTGCGCCATGCAGGCGCCATTAAGGTTGGCAGACCGAAAAGGTCCAAACCGACGTCGCCGCCGCTTTGAAACGTGTTGTCGTCGTAGTCAAACACGGCGGGAGCGGCGCAATCCGCCCGCGCACCGGCGGTCTCAGCAGCCAGTTTTTCCAGGCAATCGGGCTCCAGCCAGGTGTCGTTGTTCAAAAACAGCAAAAATTCGCCTGTGGCCGCCGCTGCGCCGTTGTTGTTGGCGCCGCAATAAAATAAATTCGCCCCGTTCTGAACCACGCGGCCCTTGCCGGTCTTCGCCAGCCAGGCCGCGGCCAACTCGTCCGAGCCGTCGGCGGAATGGTTGTCGGTCAGAATAACCTCGATGTCCGAAAAAATCGTTTGTCGCTCCAGGGATTCAAAACAGCGCGGCAGCCATTCCCGCCCGTTGTAATTCAGGATGATGACGCTGATTTTGGGTTGCACGGCATGGGACTGGCTCATACAGCCACGGCGTTTTTGGAGGTGGCGGCCGTGGGCTCATGGCACGGGTCGCGCCGACGGTTGGACGGCGTTGTATTTTTCATGGCGCGGAATCATTGCCGAACGTGATGCCAAAGAAAAGCTTTCTTGCTTTGCCGGACGCCGACGAAGAAAATCCGTCCCGCCAATTTGCCATGAATCACGCCGAACAATTTTACCCGAAACTGCACGCAAACGACCAGACCTACTCGGCCGGGGAATACCACATGAAATCACTGTTGTCCCTGCGGGTCGTTGGTGATTGGGCGCAGCGGCAGCGGGATCGTTCACTCCAAATGCTGGATGTGGGCTGCGGCAAGGGCCTGTTTCTGCGCGATTTCGCGGCCGGCCTGCGGCAGCGGTGGGGCGTCCGGAATATCCGGGCAACGGGCGTTGATCTGGTGCGCAGCCCCGGTGACCATTTCAAGGAAATTGACGGTGATTTCAAGTTTGTCCAACAAAACCTGGACGGCCAACCATTGCCTTTCCCGGACAAGAGCTTTGATTTCCTGAGTTGCAATCAGGTGCTGGAACATATTTTTGAGACGGAAAAACTGGTGCGGGAATTTCGCCGCGTATTGCGCCCGGAAGGGCTTTGCATTGTCAGTGTGCCCAACACCGCCGCCTGGGTGAATCGTTTGCTGTTCCTGTTCGCCGGCCAACCGCTCGGATCGGAACTGGGCACGGAAAAGGTCACCTACGGCTTCTGGCCGGCCTTTCTGCAATCCCGGCTGGAACGTTTTCAGCCCTCCGGCCACATTCGCGATTTCACGCCGCGGGGGTTGCGTGATCTGACGAACGGATGCGGCTTTCGGACCGTTGGCTGGTGGAAGCAAGGCAAGGAGCCGATGGCGAGACTGGGTAAATGGGCCGGCCGCAACCTTGCCATCATTTTGCGGCCGTCATAGCCGGCTAAACCCTGGCCCTTTAAAAAACTACGGCGCATGGTCCTTGAACAAGGTTTTCAATTGCGGGTATTTGTCCCGATGACAGGCAAAAATGTTGATGCCTGCCTGTCGTAAAAATCTCTCCGGCAACTCGAATTTCACCAGGCAAAGGGTCTCATTTGTTTGTGGGGCCGGGTCGGCATCGTCACCTGCCACAAATGCGGTCTGAAGACATTTTCGCAACCAACCCACTTGGAAGAACTCATAGCCAAGTTCATGCAAAATCGCCAACGGCGCCAACGTCAATCCAGGTTCGTGAACTGATTTGGAATTCTCAAACACGATCATGGGTTTGTGTTCTGAAAGCAACTTCCGCCCGCCCTTGAAAACTTTTGCCTCCGCTCCTTCCACATCAACCTTGATCAGTGACGGCGGTTCCAGCCCCAAAGCATCCAGCGCCGCCGTTTTTATTTGCCCGGTCGTCGTCCGGGCTTCCTCCATTTGGGCCGTGCCGCTCTGGAAATGGTCGGTCAAATGCATCTGAGCGCTGCCCTCCTGATCAGAAACGGCAAGGTCATGTGGTTTGACGCGCCCGGTCAGACCCGCCTGTTCAACCACCTGGCAAAGATCCTGGTAACTGGAGGGGAATGGCTCAAAGGCGTGGATCACGCCGCGAAAACCGTCCTTGGAAGCCAGCAACAAAGAAAACCATCCCCAGTTGCTTCCTATGTCATAGAAGACACCGTCTGCCGGCAGGAGCACATCCAGCAAGGCCGAAATTTGAGGTTCGTAGCCGTGGGCGAAGCTCTTCCGGTACAGGGCACAAAATTGTGTGTTGAATGAGTCGAATCGAACCAGTTTCTCGTGTCCTTCGATGGTGTAGCTGAAGATGCCTTTGGCGCGGAAGGGTGAAAACCGCTGGAACAGGAGAAACAACGCGAAATTCGGTGCGCCAAAAAGCGCCTGTGAACCCAACGACGGCCAACGGTCGAACGGGTACGCATACACCCTGGCAATCCAAGGCACCTTTTTGACTTTGAACGGATTTCGCCGCGTGATTTGGCGAATAAGAATCGGTTGCATGTCCCGCGAATGAAAGTAACGCCCGGCCTGAATTGCAAGCGCATTCAATTCCGCACGGCGCGGCGAGGTTTAATCGGCGGTGCGGCCTGTCACCGCACCATCGCCAGCCAGTTTTCGCAGAAGCGAAAGGAAACTTTCCTGGGCGGTTGACCAATCCATCGCCTGCTTCAGTTTGTCGGGGTTCATCCCGGCAAGATAATTGTGCCCGGCACGTTGACGGCGCACCTCGTCTTCGACGGCGCGTTTGAAGCCGTTATGATCGAAGCATTTCACGTAGCGGACGAAGTCCCCGAAAACGGGCCGGTAACAGGGTAGATCGTAAGCCACCACCGGCACGCCGGACGCAATCGCCTCGCCCACGACAATGCCCCAGCTTTCGTAACGGCTGGGCATCACAAACACGCGGCTGCTCTTGAGCAGACGAAATTTTTCCTCCTCGGAAACCAACCCGCTGAACGTCACGTTTTCCGACAGACCCATCCGGCGAGTCACGGGTTCGAGTTTGTCCTGACTTTTGCCAATGATGACGGCGCGGAAGTCCGGCACTTGTTGTTTCAGCCCCGCCAGTGTGGCCAGGAGATCGTCAATGCCTTTTTGCGGGTGCACGCGTCCCATCCAGGCCACGTCGAATTGTTTCGGTTGTGGCGGCACGCGGTCAGCCAATGCCACGTCGCTGCCATTGGGTATATACCACAAACCGGATTCGGGTTGGCCAAACCGCATCAGGTAATCCCGGATTTCAGGATGCGGATACGTGATCACTCCGCCCTGGCAAAAGCGGAACAAGCGTCCGGAAATTTGCTGGCTCAACCAGAAATACAATGCCGGCAACCGCAGCGTCGTGACATCCGCCCGGGATTTGAACAACACTTCGCGCAGCCGCGGTGCCATCATGCCCAGGTGAAAAGCCTTGTGCCGGGCGCGGCAGCGCATCACCGGAATCGTGTCGAACCAATACTCGGACACGCCATAGGCAATATCTTCGGGCTGCACCTCGGACAATAATCGCATGGTTCGGACAAACCGCCGGGTGAAATCCAAAAGCAATCGTAATTGACCGCCCAACCGGGCCGTGTCGCCCAGCCCGGCCATGCCGTCGTCGGTGAGCGTGAGATTGAGCGGCAGGCCTTCGCGTTCGAGATACCGCTTCAATGCATGCCCGCCGAAGAAATGCACAGGATGGCCCGCCACCAAAGCCGCCCGCGCAATGTAGGAAAAGAAAATGTCGCCGCCGCCAATCCCCTCGCCAAAAATGCCATTGACAAAAAAGACCACGCGCGGACGCCGCGGGAGACCGGCGGCACCCGGAATTTGCGCTGGGGAGGATGACATGGCTTCTTCCGCTCGACTCAAGGTTTCAAGTTCTGTTTCACCTGCAATTCCGCGATGAGCTTTTTGTCCTTGCCCCGGCGGCGGTAGGTGAGCACGCCCCAGGCATTGCCGAACACGCTGGCGACGCTGGCGGATGTGTGCCAAAGCCAGCGCATATCACCGTCGCCGATCAGCCCGTACAACGTGTGCCACAACGGGCCGATGAAGGTGACGCAATAAATCGTGGCCAGCCAGAGCGGCACCGGCGGTTTTTCCTTCATCCAATTCGTCTTCGCCTCTTCCTGCACGCGCAAGAAGTGCACGGTGGCCCGGCGGCGCTTTTGCACAAACCCCCAAACGGTTTGCACATAATAATGATGCACCCCTCGTCCCCGGATGCGCAACCACTCGCGTTTGCCCGCGCGCATGAGATGCAACGCCGCGTGCGTGTCCTGGAAGTGTTCGTTTGCCCCCACCGATTCCAGATCGGCGCGGCGGAAAACAAAGCCATTGGCCCCCAGCGGATACGAGAGCGAATTGCCCGGCAGCACCCAGCGTTCCGTCTCGTTGTCGCGCGCGACCAGCCGCGGGTTTGCGCTCATCAACCAGCAAATCGGATCGCTGATATGCAGCAAATGGGTGAGGTAGGCGCAAAACGAACTCATCTTCGGCGACGGCAAATAGTAACTCTCCACACCGAGCGCCTGTGGATTCGCCGCGAGCGCCTTGACGGCCAGTTCGATATAGTCCGTGTGCGTAATTTCGTTGTCGGCGTCCACAAAGACGATGAATTCGCCGCTCGCGTGTTGCAGCGCGAGGCGTTTGCCTTCCTCCATGTTCTTGCCGTCATCGTCAATGACCAGCGCGCCGTATTTTCCGGCAATGTCCCGGGTCGCGTCGGTCGAATGCGCGTCGGCCAGGATGATTTCGCAGCGGTCCCGGGGATAAGTCTGGCGCGCGATGGACGCGAGGCAATTGTCTAGCAACGCCCCGGCGTTCAGCGTCGGCATAATGAAACTGACGCGCGGCAGATTGTCCTTACCGGACTGCATGCTGTGAGGGTCGCCGAAACCGGCAACAAATTCAAATCAGCTTTGTTCCGGTGCGCCGATTTTGTGCAGGCGCATCGCCATCAGCCAAACCAGAAGAACCGCAGCAACTGAAATTCCGGCGGCCACCGGCGCTAAACCCGGCAGCGCCGCCGCTGGGTTGCCGAAAAATAATGCCGCTCTGCAAGAGATTTCCGGAACGTGAATCGGTTTTCATACGAGCGGGTGCAATGCCTTTTCGTGAGCGCGTACCCATTCAAAAACGTCCGTGACGATTTCCGTTACTTTTCGTTTGGGACGCCAGTCGGTCCGCGCAAACAGGCGCGAACAGTCGGCGAGAAAAATCCGCAGATCGGCCTGACGGTTTTCCGGTTCGGCACCCACCGGCACCTCGCGTCCGACAATTTCCCGGCACGCGGCCGTAAGTTCTTGCAATGAGACCGAAATTTCCAGCCCGCCGCCGACGTTGCCGAGCCAGCCGTTCCAACGGTCGAAGCCGGACATCTGCTCTTCGACCAGTTCACAAAGATCGGCCACGTGCAACACGTCCCTGACCTGCTTTCCGCTCCCGCCGTAGCCGAGGTATTTGAGCGACTTGCCGAAAAAATGCCGCAGCACCCACAGCGCGACCACACCCTGGTCCACCTTGCCCATCTGCCACGGTCCGGCGATGACGCTGCAACGGTTGATGGCGGCGCGCAATCCGAAGCCGGCGCGGTATTCCTCAATCAAACCTTCGCTGGCAAATTTGGTCAGGCCGTAGAGCGAACGCGCGCCGGTCATCGGGCAATCCTCACGCACACCGCGCGACGAAATCGCCGCGCCGGGAACGTCGCCCCAGGCAAAACGAGTCGGCTGTTCGACCCAGGGATGTTTTTCCAAAATGGCCATCGGGTAAACCCGGCTGGTTGAGAGAAACAGGAATTTGCTCTTCCATTGGCGGGCCTGCTCCAGGCAGCGGCAGGTGCCCAGGAAATTGGTTTCCATCAGGTAATCCGGCGATTCGCCATAGCCCGCCAGCACGGACGGTTCGGCGGAACATTCCAAAATGAATTCAAACGGGCCAGCCGGAAATTCATTGGCGACGCGAATGTCGCCTTTTATGAATTCCGTCCCGGCGTTTTTCAACCGCGGGACATTCAATTCCGAGCCGCGCCGGTGCAAATTATCCATACACACGATCCGCGTGCGGGAGTGGCGGTCCTTGAGATGCAAGGCGAGACTGCTGCCGACGAAGCCCGCGCCGCCGGTGACCAGAATGCTTTCTGGAAAGGACGTGCTCATTCAAGCGGCGCGGCAGGCAGCGTGGATTTCATCCAGAATTTCCTTCAGGCCGTAACGGAATTTCCAATCGGGATAATGCGATTGGAATTTCCGCACGTCGCTGATCCACCAGATGTGGTCGCCGATGCGGTTGTCCTCGACGTAGGTCCATTTCAATTTGCGGCCGCTGATCTGTTCGCAGAGATCAATCGCTTCCAGCATGGAGCAGTTCGAGTGGCGGCTGCCGCCGGCATTATAGACTTCGCCGGAACGCGGCTTCTGAAAAAATTGCCAGAACATCTCGACCAGATCGTGGCTGTGGATGTTGTCGCGCACCTGTTTGCCCTTGTAGCCAAACACGCGATAGGGCGTGCCGTCCACGGTGCAGCGCATGAGATAGGCCAGAAAACCGTGCAGTTCCGTGCCCGCGTGCGCCGGGCCGGTCAGACAGCCGCCCCGAAAGCAGACCGTCTGCATCCCGAAATAATTTCCATATTCCTGCACCAGCACGTCGGCGGCGACTTTCGATGCGCCGAAGAGCGAGTGCTTGGTCTGGTCAATGCTCATGGTCTCCGCGATGCCCGGTTCATATTCGTGGCCGGGTTGGATTTCCCAGCGCTTTTCCCGTTCAACGAGGGGCAGACGATTGGGCGTGTCCCCATAGACCTTGTTGGTGGAGGTGAAAATGAAAGCCGCCTGGGGACAGAATTGCCGGGTGGCTTCGAGCAAGTTGAGCGTGGCGGTGGCGTTGACGCTGAAGTCGGCGTGCGGATCGCGCGCGGCCCAATCGTGCGACGGTTGCGCCGCGGTGTGAATGATTAAAGCGATGTCTTTGCCCAGCCGGCGGAACAGATTTTCGACGGCCGGCCGGTCGCGGATGTCGAAATCATAATGTTGATAACCCGGGACGGTGGCGATGAGTTTTTGCCGGTTGGCCAGGGTGGAAGCTTCCTGGCCGAAGAACCATTGGCGCAGGTCATTGTCAATGCCGACGACTTTGAAACCTTCGTGAGCGAAGCGTTTGACGCTTTCCGATCCAATCAACCCGGCGGCGCCGGTCACAATGACAATGCCCATAATTATCCGAACGAACAGCTTCAGCGGGAGCGAGCTTCAGGCGCAAGCGGAATTTTCGTCCCGGCCGGACTTACTTGCTCGCGGGACGAATGTGAAAACCGAGGCTGAAGGGCTGAAAGAACGACGCCGCGTAGGCCAGCCGCCAATACCACAGGTATTGCTGGAAGCACGGGATGTAGGTGATTTGATGCCGGCCGAGGTCGGAGCGTTCCACAAAACGCCGCCCGACATCAGGCAGAAACGCGACGCAATGATCGTGGTTCCAGCCCAGCCAGTTCAAAATCCAGTTCGCGTTGTTGGGAATCGTTATGAAAATTTCGGTTCCGAACTCGCCGACCGCACGCGCCATCTCGTTCATGGCCTCGAAGTGATAATTGCAGTGCTCCAATGTTTCCATGGAAATAATGACTTCAGGACGGTATCCGGAAATGATAGCCCGCAATTTCTCAATGCAGCCTTTCTCGCTCAGATTGAGCGGATAATGCACGTCCGGCTCGTTGCGGGCGTCGAGAATGCGATACTCGGCGGCGTTTTGGCCGATGCTGTGGTAAAGCTTCGCAAATTTGCTCTGGCTGGGATCCACCTTTTTTAACGAAAACGTCTCGGGACCATGCAACCGTGTTCCTTCAGGAGGCGTTGGCATTCCACGACCGCCAATGTCCAGCGTGCGTTTGCCGGTGGCGACTGTGCGCGCATAAACGATTCGATCAACCAGTTTGGTGGAAATTTCCATGATCTGTTTGCTTCTGCCGCCAGCATGGTCTTTAAGCCGGTTCGCTGTCAATTTGGAATGCGTCCACGACAGCCAGAAAAGGATGCCCGTGCCACGCCATTTAAACGCTCAAGGTTCCGAGTTTAAAGGGCGGAGCATTACCCAAAATCACAGTCGTTGCGGAAATATCTCTGACGTAAATCAAATTCCCACAGACCTCCGGGCCGACGGATGATAACCGGCGCACAAACGGATCGTATTGGCAGGGAGTGAATCCCGCTTCCCGAATGGCCTGGTGCAAATTGGCCTCGTCGTGCCCATAACGATTGGCATTCCCGGATCGTTCAACAATCATTGCGCCGAGTTGCGGCTGTTTCAAAAGCTGTGCGGCGCCGGCAAAAACCTCGGTTTCAAAACCCTCCACGTCCACTTTCAATAAATTCGGGACAACCCTGGCGGAAGCTTCATCCAGAGTGGTTGCCTTTACGCGAATAAGATTGCCGCCCGGTTCAGACGCGCCGGCGCCCCCGGCTACGCAATTCTCCGTGCCCAATCCCGACGTAAATTGAATTTCTCCGGCATTTTGCCCCACGGCCACATTGAGCAGTGTAACCCGGTCACCGAGTCCATTGAGGCGCACATTTCTCTCCAACATCCTGAATGTGTCCGGACTCGGTTCAAAAGCCGTGACCTCCGCTCCGGCCACACCGGCCGCCAATACCGTAAAGGCGCCAATGTTCGCCCCGACATCAAAGAACATTTCTTTCGGCCGCAAAAAATGCATGACAAAGGCCATTTCTGCAAATTCCGTCAGTCGGGGCGCGATGAAATGCGCCGCGCCTTTCATGCGGGGCGAAACCAGCAGATGGGTATGGTTGGGAAATTCCAGGCAGATGTCACCGGGAATCAACCGCGCCGCAATTTGGATGAAGCCCCACTCCGCGACCGCCCGAAATTTCCGACGGCGATTCAACGGATGGTTGGCAACATAGCGCAAAGCGCTTGCGACTTTCGTAATTGGATTCATCAGTGAGCTGTCAAAATGTCGCCGCTGGCCGTGACCAGCCTCGCGGTGTTGCTCGAAACACATTCGACTTCGCGCACATCCTTTACTGCCAGCTTCAAATCACCGAACAGCTCGGAATGGAACCGGAAATGTTGCTCCGCGCTCTGGCCGACGACGCGCGAACCGTCATGCAATTCGACTGTCAATTTGATGTCTGACTGGTTAGTGCCCGCCGATCCGGCGGTGGGGGAACCAAACGAAAAAGCCAGAAAATTCAGCGCACAAATCACCGTGCAGGATATTCTCTTCATCTTGCGGGATGATGATTCCCGCACGAAACGTGCGTCAAGCAAAAGTTCGTCCCGACCAAACGCGACGGGACTTCCGGCAGTCATAGCGGTGATTTTTTCAGGCTCCGCGCCCCATCGGCGGAGAAGTCGCGTCATCGGCGTCTCCGGTTGACAAAATCATTGGCAGGCTTCCCGCCATCTGCTAATCTGAACCAGAGCCGGAATTATGAAACGTTGGATTTCCCTCGCAACCGCCGGGTTGCTTCTCAGCGCGGCGGCCACGCCGGCCGCGCAAATCGGGCTGATTAAAATTGACGGCGCCATCGGCCCGGCCACGGCCAGTTTCATTTCCCGCGCGATTGACGTTTCGGCGGCGCAAAACGATGAGTGCCTGGTCATCGAATTGAACACCCCCGGCGGTCTCGCCAATTCCATGAATGACATTGTTCAGGATTTTTATACGGAGCGAGTCCCGACGGTCGTTTATGTTGCGCCGGAAGGGGCGATGGCCGGCAGCGCGGGCGTTTACATCACGCTGGCTGCGGACATTGCCACCATGGCACCTCACACCACTATCGGCGCGGCGCATCCGGTTGACATGGGCAACGAAAGTGAAACCACCAATAGCATCATGATGCAAAAAGTCGGCAACGCCTACACAACCGTGATGCAGACGATTGCCGAAAAACGGCATCGCAATGTTAATTGGGCTATGGCCTCTGTGCGCGAAAGCATTACTACCAATTCCGAGGCGGCACTTCGATTAAATGTCATTGATTTGATCGCGACGAACGTTCCCGATTTGCTGCAAAAGCTAAACGGCCGTTCCGTCAACGGAAAAATTTTGAAAACCGCCGGCGCAAATGTTGTGGAAATTCCGATGAGCCTGGGCGAAAGATTTTTCCAACTGTTCTGGCTGCCGGAAGTAATGATGCTGCTGATGCTCATCGCGATTTATGGCATTATCGCCGAGATGAGCCATCCCGGGGCGATTTTCCCGGGTGTTGCCGGCGCGCTCGCGCTGATTCTGCTGCTTTATATGTCGGCGACTCTGCCGGTCAATGTCGCCGGAATTGCGCTGATTCTTTTGGCCGTCGCGCTGTTCATCATTGATATTTTTGCGCCAACGCACGGGGTATTGACCGGCGGCGGCATCGTCGCGTTTTTCCTCGGCGCACTGATGCTGTTCAATCACGCGCCGGTCGGTTACCGTTTGCCGATGAGTTGGATCATTTCGGCCACGGTCCTCACGTCGGCGTTTTTCATTTTCGTCGTCAGCAAGGGAATTCGCGCACAGTTCAGACCTGTCCAGGCCGGCAAGGAAACGATGCTGGGCCGGACGGTGAAGGCGCTGTCGCGGATTGACTCGCAGGGTGGCAAGGTGTTTATCGAAGGCGAAAACTGGAATGCCGTGAGCGAAACGCCGATCGAAGCCGGCCAGCCGGTCGAAATCACCGGCATCGAAGGCCTGACGCTGAAAGTAAAACCCAAAATGTAGAAACGGAGAAAAAATATGAACGACCTCATCACTAACATAGTTCACACCCTCGGCGCATGGGTGGTCATCGCCATCGTGCTGGCAATCATCATTTTGCCGCAGGCGTTGCGCATTCTGCGTGAATACGAGCGCGGCGTCATCTTCCGGCTCGGCAAACTGCTCCGCGCGAAGGGGCCGGGGCTGATTTTCCTCATTCCCATCGTGGACAAGATGGTGCGGATGGATTTGCGCGTCGTGACCATTGATGTTTCCAAGCAGG
>DATNHI010000039.1:0-1887 GCA_035605035.1 Verrucomicrobiia bacterium | reverse complement strand
GCCAGACCAAGGCTGATGGACGGCTGGCGCTCCGTCTCGTTCATGGCGTTGACCTTTTGGACGGCCTCAGCTTTCTCGCGTGTTTTGAGGCTCACCGAATTACCCGTGGCCGTGTCGAAGGCATACCACATGCCCCAGGCGCGTTTGAATTTCCGATAACGTTGCGTCATATCCTCTGTTTTCATTTTGTAAGGATATGAGGACTGAATTTGTCTCGCATCCGGGCAATGGGCGTGTCCGCGACGTGCCCGCACCGGATAGTGAACGAGAGCTAAAATCGTTGAAGATTTCGTTGAAGATTCGCCCCTGACTCCACCCAACCCCTTGTGTTTACGGGGGTTTCAGATGGAGGCGGGGGTCGGAATTGGACTCAATCCCCGATTCAGATACGAGGAGAATATGGGTTTTCCCTCTGAAGATCAGGAAGAATTTGGCCTAACCCGCCACTATTTTTCAGTACTCCTTTAGTATTTTCACTGACAGTTTCACTGACAGTTGGGCTAGCCTGGATTTCCACGGAACAGAATTAAGCTAGCACGGCGCCCCGTTTTTTGGCCGATGCCACGGCCGGGAAGTGGTTGTTCAGTGGCCCGTGTCAGCGCTGAGGGTACCTCGATTTGACGGACAGAGAATCGGGTGAACAATGAAGGATCAAAAGCATGAAACAAACATCTGTCCAAGACCGCCGGAAATTCGACGAAATATTCAAACGCGAGGCAGTCCTCAACTGGCTCCATTCGGGAACGCATTGCGTTTGCCTCCGTGATGTGCTAATTCATTTCATTATGAAGTTCAATCTCCTGACGAAACGGCCGGCCGGCGCCGTCGTCGTCGTCGCGCTTTTTGCGCTCGCCGCGAGGGTGAACGCCGCCGATTACCAGGTTTTAGTCTCGAACGAAAAAGCCGGCAACCTCACGGTCATCAACGGCGATGATTTCAAAGTCGTCGCCACCATCCCCGTCGGCAAACGGCCGCGCGGGATTCACGCCAGCCCCGACGGAAAAATCATTTACGTGGCGTTGAGCGGCACGCCCATCGAGCCGCCGCCAAAATTGGACGCCAATGGCAATCCGATTTTCCAAAAAGACGACGACGACGACGAAGCTAATGTGAAGGCGGACAAAGCTGCCGACGGCATCGGCGTCGTGGACGTCGCGCGGAAGAAGTTCCTGCGCAAAATTCCCGCCGGCTCCGACCCGGAACAATTTTGCGTGAGCCCCGACGGCAAGCGGCTTTACATTTCCAATGAAGACACCGGCACGGCCACAGTGCTCGACGCGGAAACGGGAAAAGTCATCACCTTCATTCCCGTGAGCCGCGAACCGGAAGGCGCGGGCGTCAGCCCGGACGGCAAATTTTTCTACATCACCTGTGAAACCGCCGGGGATGTTTTTGCCATTGATGCCCAGACGCTCCAAATCATCGGCCACATCAAGGTGCATCCGCGCCCGCGCAGCGTGGCGTTTCTGGCGGACGGCTCGCGCGCGTTCGTTCCGTCGGAATCGGTCGGCGAACTCAACGTGATCGACGTGCCGAATCAAAAACTATTGAAAGTCATCCCGCTGCCGCCGCACTCGCGTCCGCAATCCGTGCTGGTCGGGCCGCAGGGGAAGAAGGTTTATGTCAGCACCGGGCGCGCCGGAACCATTGTGGTGGTGGACGCGTCAACTTGCCAGGTGGTCAACACCATCAAAGTCGGCGCGCGTCCGTGGGGCATTGCGATTTCATCGGATGGAAAATATATCTTCTCCGCCAACGGCCCGTCCGACGACGTTTCGGTGGTGGATTTGGCGGGGGAGAAGGAAGTCACGCGCATCAAATCGCCCGGCAGCCCGTGGGGCGTGGAAGTCGTTGCGGAAAAATAGTCAGCCGCCGACAAGAAAGATT
>DATNHI010000038.1:0-3139 GCA_035605035.1 Verrucomicrobiia bacterium | reverse complement strand
TCCAGCCGCGCACTTCAATGACGGAATTGATGCCGCGAAAAACGTTGTCTTCCGGCGAGGCGTAGGTGACGGGGCGCGTCGGGTCGAGTTGCTTGACGTAATCCTGCATGGCGCGCGCGACGTGAGCCGCTTGCGGCGTGTCCTGCACGGCGAATTGCTCGTTGGCGATGCACCAAATCGCAACACTCGGATGAGTGCGGTCGCGCCGGATCTGGTCGTCCCATTTTTTCATGTTCTCCGAATCGCTGCCCATCAACCGGCTCTCGTCCATGACCAACATGCCGAGCCGGTCGCAGACATCGAGCAATTCCGGCGTGGGCGGATTGTGCGAGGTGCGAATGGCGTTGCAGCCGAACTCCTTCAATTTTTTCACGCGGAATTCCTGTAACGCATCCGGAATGGCCGCGCCGACGCCGGCATGGTCCTGATGATTGCAGGTGCCGTAAAGTTCGTAATGCTGGCCGTTCAGCAAAAAGCCGTTCGTCGGGTCAAAGCCCACGGTGCGGATGCCAAACTCGGTTTCTTTTTGGTCAACGAATTTGCCGTCCGCTTCCACCGTCGTGATGAGTTTGTAGAGTTTTGGGTTTTCAGGCGACCAAAGGATGGGATTCTTCAAATCGTCACCGAGAGAGATTTCCTCTTCCGACCACGGATTGATTCTGCCAACCGTGTATGAAGCCTCCAGTGAGATTTTTGGAGAACCTTGCATTTTGAGGACAGATTTTCCGGCTGGATCAAAGATTTCCCCTTTGACGACGACCGAAGATTGCTCGCTTTGAGAATTCTTCACAGCCACACCAACACGCACGGCTGCAATGTCCTTTGGAATGTTCTGGCTAAAGTTAGCGCGAACGACAATTCCGTCCGGCGCGATGGCCACCGGCGCGGTCTTGTCCAGCCAGACGTGGCGGTAGATGCCCGCGCCTTCGTAAAACCAGCCCTCGGATTCGGTCGCATCCACGCGCACAGCCACGGTGTTCCGACCGCCGAAATGCACCACGTCCGTGATGTCCTCGCGGAACGGATAATAACCGCCCTCGTGCCGTCGCACGCACCAGCCGTTGACCCACACCGTCGCGTCGTGCATCACGCCATCGAACGTCAGCCAGATGCGTTTGCTGGAATCGCCCGACGGCAATTCCAACGCGCGGCGATACCAGGCGATGCTGTTTGACGGAAATTTCCGGCCCAGCGCTTTGAATCCGTGACCGCCATCGGCGGTCGGGTCGAACGGCAATTCGACCGCCCAATCGTGCGGCAAATTGACAGCGCGCCAGTAAGAGTCGGCGAACCGCTCCGCCGCCGGCCCGGAACCGGTGCCGGAATTTTCCAGATGCAGCGCGTCCGGCCAGTCGTCGCCGAGATGGAATTTCCAATTCGCGTCGAGTGAAAGGTGTTCACGCGGCGAATCGGCGGCCGAAAGCCGCATAACCAACAGCGCGGCACACGCGCCGACGGAAAGAGCGCGAACTGTTGCAGTGATTTTCATTTGTATTTATTGTGGCCGCGGTTTAAGAGAAATCAAAGCTGAATTTTTATGACAGGGAGAATTGATATGACACGGGAATTGGTTTGCCTTGCTTTCGGCCTTGCGGCGTTCTTCGCCACGGTTGATTTGTCCGGCGCTGCCACCAACGAAACGGCCTGGCAACCGGTTCTTCACAGCCAACCAGACGGCAATTCAAGCAAAAAAAACTTCCGAGTTGCAGTCGTGTCCAGATTCTGAAAGAATCCCCAATATGTTGAAGGCCATCCCTGTTACTACCGCATTGCTATTGCTGACTTCGGCCATCCATGCCGCCGACGCCCCGGACACCTCCACCTGGGCCAAATTCTCGTCTTTCAGCTACTCCGGAAAAGTGGCCAGGACGCCGAAAACGGGCGAGTACTTGAACCCCATCGTGGCTGGGTTTCATCCCGATCCCACCATCTGCCGCGTCGGCGACGATTACTATCTGGTCAACTCCGCGTTCAACTACTTCCCGAGCCTGCCGATCTGGCATTCAAAGGATCTGGTGAACTGGACGCAAATTGGAAACGTCCTCGACCGTCCCTCGCAAATGCCCATGCGCGGCGGCGCGATGCAGAGCGGCACCTACGCCCCGACGATCCGCTATAACAAGGGCACCTTTTATGTGGTGAACACCCTCGTGGGCAGCAGCCTTGGCAACTTCTACGTCACCGCCAAGGACCCCAAGGGGCCTTGGTCGGAACCCGTCAAGCTGCAGGGGATCGGCGGCATCGACCCCGACTTCTTCTTTGACGACGATGGCAAGTGCTACGTGACCAGTTGCGACGACCCGCCGCAGTCCCAATACAGCGGTCACCGCGCGATCAAGATCCAGGAACTCGATCTCGAACAAAAGAAGCCCGTCGGCGAAAAGACCATCATCATCAATGGCGGCACGGACATCTCCAAGCGTCCGAGCTGGTGCGAAGGGCCGCACATTTACAAGATAAACGGAAAATACTACGCCATGTGCGCCCAGGGCGGCACCAGCACGGCGCACACCGAAGTGATCTTCAAATCCGACAGCCTCCGCGGCCCGTACGTGCCTTGGGACAAGAATCCCATCCTCACGCAAATGGACCTTCCGAACAATCGCCCGGATCCCGTCACTTGCACCGGCCATGCCGACCTGGTCCAAACCCAGAAAGGCGACTGGTACGCTGTTTTTCTCGGTTGCCAACCCTATCAGGGCGGCTTCTACAACACCGGTCGCCAGACTTTCCTTCTCCCCGTTTCCTGGACGGACGATGGCTGGCCGGTCATTCTGCCGCCCAAGACGCCCGTTCCCCTGACCGTCAAGAAGCCCAACCTCCCATCCGACCAGTCCGCCGCGGTGCCCACCACCGGCAACATCTCCTTCACGGAAAACTTTGATGCGGACACGTTGGCCCCCCGTTGGACCGGCATCCGGGTGCCCGCTTCCCAATGGTGGGTCACCTCCAAGACCGCCAAGGCAATCTACCTTGAACCCCGCGCTGACCTTCTTTCGGGCCAGGGCAATCCATCTTATCTGGCCGTGCGCCAACAAAACGATGACTTCACCTGCACGGTCAACCTGGCGGCTCAGCTCAAGACAGCCGGCTGCGTCGCCGGTCTGGCTGCCTTTCAGAACGAGGGCCACTACTATGC
>DATNHI010000037.1:0-27395 GCA_035605035.1 Verrucomicrobiia bacterium | reverse complement strand
AGCCGGGCAATTCGGGCGGGGCGCTGGTGGATGAGCGGGGCAACGTCATCGGCATCGTGTCGGCCAAGCTGGATGCGGCGGCGGCGCTGGCGGCGAGCGGGGCGTTGCCAGAGAATGTGAATTACGCGGTCAAGAGCAGTTTTTTACTGAGCTTCTTAGAATCGGTGCCGGCAGTTTCGGCCAAGCTCAAAGCGCCAGTCACGAAGTATGAGAAGTTTGAGGATGTGGTGAAGTCGGCGCAGGATGCGGCGGCGCTGATGTTGGTTTATTGAACTTGGAGTGCGGCGACACGTCGCCGCTTTCCTCGACGCGACATGTCACGTCGAACCAAAGCGCGGACATGTCCGCGCACTCCAAATCGCAGCAGCGGGTTGGTTTATTGAGATTTACTTCACTGCCTGTTTCCGCAATTCCGTCTTCAGGATTTTGCCCGTCGCATTGCGCGGCAACGCGGGCAGAAGGACAATTTGCCTCGGTAATTTGTAGTCCGCCAGTCTGCTGCGGATGAATTGTTGCAGTGCCTTTACGTCAAGCGTCTGACCTTCCGCCAATGCGATAAACGCCACGGGCTGTTCGCCTTTGCGCGGGTCGGGCACGCCGATCACCGCCGCTTCCTTCACGCCGGGAAACTGGTAAATTACTTCCTCGATCTCGCGCGGGTAAACGTTGATGCCGTTCACCAACAACATGTCCTTCTTGCGGTCGGTGATGTAATAATAACCCTCCGCGTCGCGATACCCTACGTCACCGGTGTAAAGCCAGCCATGGCGCAAAACCTTTGCCGTTTCTTCCGGCTGGTTCCAATAGCCGCGCATCACGTTCCCGCCGCGGATGCAGATTTCGCCGATTTCGCCGACGGGCAATTCCTGGCCGGCCTCGTCGCGGACGCTCAACTCCACATTCGGGATCGGCCGGCCAATCGAGCCGGGTTTGTTGACGCCGTGGATGGGGTTCACCGAAGCCACCGGACTGCTTTCGGTCGGGCCGTAGCCTTCGCGCAGCGGAAACGGAAACTTCCGTGTGAACTCGTTGAACACCTCCACCGGCAATGGCGCGCCGCCGCTGATGCACAGCCGCAGCGGCAACTTTCCGAATTCCGGCACCGCCAGCAGCGCGCGGTAAAAGGATGGCACCGCCGGCAGAATGGTGCCGCGATGCCGCGCTATCTCCTCCAGCACCTGCTTGAACGGATGCAATGTTTTCAGTAGCAAAATCCCGCAACCGTTCAACGCCGGCACCAACGTGCCCACGGTAAACATGAAGCTGTGAAATTGCGGCAGTGCCACCACCACGCGTTCGTCTTCCCGCACGTCGAGCGCCGCCACGCAGCTCGCCACGTTATGCAGAAAATTTCCGTGCGTCAGCATCGCGCCCTTCGGATGGCCGGTCGTGCCGGAGGTGTAGAGCAGCGCGGCGAGGTCGGATTCATTCCTGGCGGAAGGAATTCGGAGTTCGGAATTCGGAGTTCGGAGTTCGGCGAATTCTTCAACGCGGAACAATTCGAGCGCCGGTCGCGCGGCCTTCAAAGTTTCAAAATGTGCCGCGAGTTCCGCGCCGGTGATGAGGACGTTGGCGCCGGCATCGCTTAAAATGTAACTCACCTCGGCGGGTTTCAGGAAGTTGTTGATGGGTACGACCACGCCGCCGGCCGACAAAATGCCGAATACGGCCGGCACAAACTCCGGGCAATTCTTCACCCACACCGCCACGCGATCACCGGGTTTCACGCCGAACCGGGTTTGCAGACAGGCGGCAACGCTGCGAACCTGAGCGAGCAATGCGGCGTAGGAAATCTCGGTTTCGCCCCAAAAGATGGCGATTTTTGGCGCGTGCTTTTCCGCGCAATCCGCAAAGGCAGTGGCCAGGTTCATGCGCCAAGACGTTATGCAAAATGCCCGCCGGCTGGCAAGGGACGAAACCAAAAGGGACCGTGACTAAACACCCGACCGCCGCTACGCCTTTTCTTCATCGGGCGTGTTGGAGAAATTGATTCAGCAAGCTTCTGACCGGCGATGAGGAATTAGTGACTTGATTCAACAAGCCACTTCCGAGCGATTTTACGGTCAAACCGACCAGCGCGGTTTTTTTAATTTGCGTCTTCGGATCGCCGAGCGTGCCGGTCATCGTCAAAAACTGCGGCAACGGGACGTAGGTTGCGCCCGACGAATTGTTGGCTGAGGCCAGATTGAGCTGTTTGGCAATCGGCTGGCTGACGAGAATGGTGATGGGAATGTTGATGGCGGAATTGGTCAGCACCGGCGCGAGCATGAGGTTACCCTGAGCGTCAGCTTCGAAGGCGGCGCTTTGCACGGTGGCTTGTTGCAGCTTAATTTGTCCGGCGCCGGCCTGGCCTTGTGCGGCGATCACCTCAATCGGTGCCTCCTGAAATTGGTTCAACAATCCGCTGCGTTGCCCCGTCAACTGGCCGAAAATCGAAAGAATGCCACTTTCCGGATTGCTCACCAATTGCGGAATGGTTGCGACGACGTTGAGCAGGGATCTCAGAATGGAACTGTGGACGTCGTTTATAGAAAGCTCCAGGTTGGTCACGCCGATGTTGAACTGTCCGGCTAAATTCTTTTCCCAGTTAGCGGCGGTTGTCCCCGCGCCATTGACTTTGGTATGCGCCGTCAACGTTCCGGCCAGTTCGCCTTTGCGGTCGGGCATGAACGAATTCACCAGCGGCGCAAACGGAATCTGGTCGGCATCCAATGTAAAGTTGTATTTGTACCCGGGCACGCTCAAATCCAGATCCGCGGCGACGCTCACCGGCGCGCCATTGAGTTCAAATTGAAGCGGTTTGATGCTCACGCGGCTGGCATCCGCTTTGACCGTCGTCTGGAAATTAGTAATCGCGACTTCGCGCAAGTAAAGTCGTCCGATGTTTGCGGCCACCGTGAAATTCCGCAAAGGCAACTGGATCGCCGACGGTTCCTGAACGGCGGCGGATGCCGGTTGAGCTTGAGGCGCCGTCGCGGGTGACCGCTTCCCGCCGGCATTTGCGCCCCCCGCAAACAAGTCGTAGTAGCTCGTCAGGTCAAGTGAATCGGCGGCGAGGTTGAGATTTCCCTGAACGGCATTGGTTTTGGAAAAATCAATGTTCCCCTGCAATCGAAATTGATTCTGTGCGCGGGTGGTGGGGGTCAACCCGATTTGAAATTGGCGGATGTCGGCCGACTGTTTCTGCAGGGTGGTGTCAATTTGCAATTTGGCCGCCAGCGGCGTCGCAGGAAACTGCCCTTTGGGATCGTTGACAATCAGGTTCGTCACCTGCAAATCGGCTTTGATGGCGGAACTCTGGTCCGGGGCGTATTGAACGGAGGCGTTGCCGTTGATGGCCACCGAAACCAGTTTCTTGTCGGCCAACAAGGGTTCGAGAAACGGACGCAGGGCATTCTGATTAAGATCCGACAAGTTGGCGGTCAATTGCACCGTTTTGCGCGCGGAGTCATACAAACCGGAAAGCTCAAAATTCCCTCCGGCGTTTCCGCTTTGAGTCACGGCGCCGTCGAGCTTTTTGATTTGAATCTGTTCCTGCGTTCGGCTGACGTCCACGTCCATCGTGCTGCCGAAATCGTGGAATGAATTATTGCCCGCCTGCCCCGTGAAATCGGTCAGCACGAGATGGCCCGTGACCGTTTGCGTGTTTTGCTTCTGCGTAACACGGCCGTCTAATTCAATGTTGCCGGACAAAACGCTCGAGCCGGGCTGCGGAAACGCCTTGGCCAACCCGGCCAGCGAAGCTTGCAACGCGACCTGCGCATCCGCGCTCGCGTCCGCCAGGTCATACGTGCCGGAACCGTTGACGGCGAGCAACTGCTGGTTTTGGCGGCTGATTTGCAGCCGGTATTCGCTCAGATTGAACTGCTTGAAGTCCGCTGCCTGGCCCCGGGCCAGCAAATTGACTGCCACCGGAACGGTCGGACTGCCGCCAGGATTGGCCGTGAACTCCGCGATTTGCGAATTTACGTCAAACGTCAGGCGCCCGCCGTTTTGTTGTGACAGCAATTGCGCCTGCAAATTCACGTTCCCGGCCGGTGCGTTCCCGCCTAGAAACGGTTTCCAGTCCGTCAGATTCAGGTTGGTCAGTGTCACGTTGAGGGCGGATTCGCCAACCCCATTCGTGCCAGTTCCCCAGGCGACGTTCATCGGGCGGGTCAGATGCGCCTCCAGCAGCGGATGGCCATTTTGTATCCCGGCCAAAGTCAGTTCGTGGAGCAGCGCGTTCTGTGTCGCTCGGTCAATGGTGACATCGTAGCCGGCGCCGAAATCAAGCGTAGGCGTCGTCAGGCCCGTGCGCGTCAATTGGAATTTGTCCGCCTGGAACCTGCCCGTGGCGGTAATGACCGAGCCGGCCTTGGCCAGGATGATTTCGTTGGTGGAATTGATGGTCGTTGTGCCGAAATCAATTCCGCTGGCGGCGCCGGCCAGGTTCAACAGCCGTTTGTCAATTCCCTGCAATTTAACCTGCAATCGGCCCTCCATCTTCTCCAGATTCAACGGGCCGCTGATGGACAGTTCGCCCAACGGTTCGCCGCCGTTCTGAAAATGCAGCGATGCCTGCCTGATTTCCGACGGTGTCATGTCGCAACTCAGCGCCGCGCCGAACGCGGCGAAGTCCTGGAACACGCCGCCGGCGCCGGAAACGTCCAGGTGCGCTTCACCCGCGGCGGAAGTGGGTTTCAAATCCGCCGCCAGCGTGAAATGGAAATCGCCTTTGATGGCCGCGGCCAAAGAACCGCTATTTCCGTCCGGCGGATTGTTTTCAAGCCGGAGCGCGGCCGACAACTGGAGCGCGGCGGATTGCCCGTTCTCCAGGTTTGTCAGGGTGAGGTCCAGGTTAGTCAGTTCCAGCAAATCGCGCCGTCCGCCGGCGTAATTTTTGATTTTCAAAATGGTCGCATTGCTCAACGACAGCCGGCCGAGATCAATATGCGGCGCCTTCGAGGGTTGGGCCGGTTTTGTCTTCGCAGCCACGCCCGGTTTTCCCGCCAGCGCCTGCAACAGCGGATCCAGATTGCTGCTGCCGTCCGGGTTCTCGACCAGTTCGACCGTCGGCGAAACGAGCGCGATTTCGTCCACGCGCAGATTTCCGCCCAGGATGTCCCAGAGATGGTAGCGCACGTTCAGTTCCGGCACGGTGAGGAACGGCGCCTGTCCCTTTGCCTGCACTTTCAAATCCCGCAATTCAATTTGCTTGAAGGGACTGAAGGCAATGTTGTTGACAGTGACGTTTGCGTGGATGGCGTCGCCGAGACGCGGCAACACCACGCCCTTGAGAAAGGCGGGATTCGTCACGACAAAATACGTGGCGACCACCAGCAACAACAACAGCACCACCAGCCACGTCAAAATCCGCAGCCAGATGCGCCGCTTCTTTTGCCGCGGCGCCACAATGAACATCGGTTCCGCCATAAAATATCAAATTCCCGTGGCGCTCGTGCGAAGGGGCGACGATTAGCGCCATCCGAACTCCTCCTGGCAAAAAGGATTGCATTTAATGGACAGGTGCGGCCGCGAATCATTCAATCCCGCTTTTGAAGTAATCCTTCCGGTGAAATCCGGGACAAGGCCGGAGTCAGGGAATGGCGGGTCCGCAATTTCGCCTTTTGATTGGGCGTGGTATAAATATATTTCCGGTGTGATTGACACCGACGCAAAACTCGCCGCCCGGCTGCCCGCCATCAAGTCCGCAAGCTGGCTGGCGCTCGACACCGAGGCCGACAGCCTGCACGCCTATCCGGAAAAAGTCTGCCTGATTCAAATTACGACGGCTGCCGGCGATGAACTGATTGATCCGCTCGGCGAAATCAATCTGGACCCGCTGCTCGACGCGCTCAACGCGCATGAGCTTATTATGCACGGCGCGGATTACGATTTGCGTTTGCTGCGCAAGCATCACGAGTTCGTCCCGTCGGCGATCTTCGACACCATGCTGGCAGCGCGGCTTTTAGGCGAACAACAGTTCGGCCTGGGTTCGCTCGTCCAAAAATTGCTTGGCGCGAACCTGGACAAAGGCCTGCAAAAAGCCGATTGGGCGCGCCGCCCGCTCCCCGAACGGATGGAAAGCTATGCGCGGATGGACACGCATTATCTGAAACCGCTCGCCGACAAGCTGAAACTTGAACTCCAGCAGAGAGGACGCCTCGCCTGGCACCAGGAATCCTGTGCGCGATTGATCGAGGAGACTTCGCGGCCGCCGGTGGTGGATACTGATTCGATCTGGCGCGTGAAGGGCAGTTCGCGGCTGGGCCGTCCGGCGCTGGCCGTGTTGCGCGAGCTTTGGCAATGGCGCGAGCGAGAGGCCGTTGGCGCCAACCGTCCGCCGTTCTTCATCCTTACCCACGAAAAACTCGTGGCCATCGCCGCCGCCGCCGCCGCGCGCAAACCGGTTGAGCCGCTCCTGCCGCCCGGCCTCGCCGGATCGCCGCGCCGCCGCGATAATGTGGCGCAGGCCATCAGGACCGGCCTCCAGCTTGCCGCGGACCGGCATCCCGAATTTTTACGGCCCAAAGGCCATCGCCCGACCGAGGCGGAGATGCACCGTTACCGCGAGTTGGAAAAACGCCGCAACGCCCGCGCGCACAAGCTGGGTATTGACCCCACGCTCATCGCCAGCCGCGCCACACTCGGCGAGCTCGCCCGCGATTGGGACCGGCACGCGCCGGAATTGATGGCCTGGCAGCGGGAAATGTTAATGTAGCCGCAGACTTCAGATTGCGATGGTCAAGACGCACTTGCGGGTCGCGCTACATCGTCTGCCCATCTCAAACGCAAAGCCCCTCAAATATTCCCGCTCCAGAATCATCGCAAAAATAGCAACTTCCGGCGGTTGCTGGAAATGGCCGGGAAATGCTTCTTGTGTTCGGCGCGAGACAGTCCATGCTGGTGAGCATGAAAAAAACCTGGTATCGCAATTTCTTTTCGCACCCGCAAAATCCCCAACCGGAAGTGATTCCCCCCGCCGCCGATTACGGGAATGCGGAGGTGCAATTCCACATGGGGTTGAAATTCGCCAACGGTGCAGGCGCGACGCGCGATTACACGCAGGCAGCGGAATGGTATCATAAGGCGGCGGATCAAAGCCATTCCCTGGCGCAATTCAATCTCGGGATGATGTATGCCAGCGGGCAGGGTGTCAGCCAGGACGCCGCCCAATCGGCAATGTGGTTCGGCCGGGCCGCGCGGCTGGGAGACGCCGGCGCCCAATTTAATCTGGGAGAAAGTTGTCATCGTGCCAGCTTGCAGGGAGCCCGGAAGGACGCGCCCGAATCAAGGATTGAAGCCTACAAATGGTATCGGCTCGCCGCCGCGCAGGGCTACCAGGATTCGGAAACGGCTTATTTGACCCTGACCGTTAATATGAGTCGTGAGGACGTTGCCGTTGGCAACCGTCGCGTTGCCGATTTCAAAGTTGAGAAACCGGAACACCCGCGCGAGTAACGCGACGGCGCGTTCACCAGGCCGGGCTGGTTTCAGGGCCTTGGCCCCGTCGGTGATCGGGGTTTTGCATCGCTCCATTTGACCCGCCGTGATCGCGCACGGAATGTCTGATGCGACCAGTCTGGTGCCGCTGCCGCAGGTGATGGAAAAGTTGCGGGAAATCCAGCCAACGCTTGGGCACTGGACAAAACACTCACTCCGCAGTCACCGGACGACGCAATGCCTTCTTGTCGGCGTGATGCGATTTGTCGGCAAGCATCCGCGCTTTGGCCCGGCGGCTGCGACGCCGTTTCTGCCGCCGGATTTTTTCAATGCGGGCGCGCTCGGCGTCCACGTAACCGCGTTTCAGCGCTTCAATCTTGTCGAGCAACAGGCGGCGGGCGATGAAACGGTTGAGTCCCTGTTGTCGGGTGGCCTGACACTTCACCTGCAACCCGGTCGGACGGTGGAGCAGCATCACGCAGGTCGAGGTCTTGTTGACGTTCTGCCCGCCGTGACCGCCGGACCGGACGAAGTTTTCCTCGAAGTCGGCCTCGCGCACGCCCAGCGCGGCCATGCGTTGCGTGAGCTGGGCTTCCTTTTCCGGGCTGACGGGGAATGCGCTCATGTTATTCCGACTTACATCGCACTACTTCAAACGCAAAGCCCTTCAGATATTCCGTCTCCGGAATCATCGGAATGATGGGATGGTCCGGGCTTTGCGAATACGTCGCCACCCGGCGCAGCAGCCGGCGCGTGTCGTACGCGGCAGAAAGTATCACGTCCTGAAAAGTGGCCGCGTTCACGTGATGCGAGCAGCAGAACGTCGCCAGTGTTCCACCGGTTTTGAGCAGCTTCAACGCGCGAATGTGAATCTCCTTGTAGCCGCGCAACGCGTCCGGCACCGACGCGCGATTGCGCGTGAATGACGGCGGATCGAGCACGATCAAATCGAAGCGCGGCACGACCTTTTCGTGCGGTTTGACGGCGGTCTGTGTTTTGAGCCAATCAAACGCATTCACGGCTTCGAACGAACATTTTTCTGCCAGGCCGTTCGCCGCGGCGTTGCGTTTGGAGGCTTCGATGGCCTCGGCGCTTTGGTCGAGGAAATGGACGTGTGCCGCGCCGGCACGTGCCGCGTGCAGGCCGAACCCGCCCAGAAAACTGAAACAATCCAAAACCTGCGCGCCGTTCGCGAATTTTGCCATCGCCAGATAATTCACCTGCTGGTCCAGATACAGACCGGTCTTATGCCCGCCGGTCAAATCAGTTTCAAATTTCAGGCCGTTTAAATTCACAAACATTTTGGACTGCGGCGGCATGCCGCCGCTTTCCGACGACGCGACATGTCGCGTCGAAGAAGGCGCGGACATGTCCGCGCACTCCACAGTCGCGGTCCGCTGTCCGAATTCACCCGATAAAATCCCGTTCGCTTCCGCCAGTCCTTCGAACTTGCGCGATGCCACGTCGCTGCGCTCCAGAATCGCGCGCGGCGAGAAAATCTTTTGCAGCGCGCCGACGATTTGCGCCTTCCGCTGGTCCATGCCGAGCGACGAAATCTGCACGACCAGAATATCATTGCCATTTTTGGTGGGGCGAGCGTCCTCGCGAGCCGGACGCGGCGCGCCAAGGCGTAGCGACGGCGGCTCGTCAGTGGCCTCGCCGCACCCGTATTTGTCCACGATCAGGCCGCTCAGGAAATCGCTCTCGGCGTTGACCACGCGGAAGGAGGTTGCCTCCGGCAGGTGTTTCTGCCGGACCGCCAAGGCAACGCGGATGCGTTCCTCAAAAAAACGTTCATTCACCTCGACGCGTTCCGGAGAAAGGACGCGGACATTGATTTTTGACTGCGAGTTGAAGAAACCGACGCCGAGGAACCGCTGGCGATGGTCCTTGACCTGGACCAGTTCGCCATCGGCGGGCAGCCGCGACGCCTCCGTCGTGGAAACGTGCGACGAGGCGTCGCCGCCACCTCGCTGTGTCACGCGGAGGATTTCGCCGTGATAAATCCACGGATGACCGGCCACAATGCGGTCGGCTTCGCCGGGCTTTAGCAAAACAGTCGGCAGTGAATCCATTTTAGAATTGCGATTTACCGGCCGGTTGAAACGATTGCGGGCCGCGTAAACCGAATGTCGTGAATCGTAAATTCAATCGGGCCGGACGGGAATTCATTTCGCCAAAAAAATCGCTTGCAAGTTTCGTTAAACAAGCGGATAAGTTAGTCAAGCCTATGAAAAACAGTCCGATCAGCACGTTATTGCATCAGAAATCGGCGGTGCTCTGGTCCATTGCGCCGGAGGCGACCGTCTTCGAGGCCATCAAACTCATGGCCGAAAAAAACATCGGCTCGCTGCTCGTCATGTCCGGCAGCAAGCTCGTCGGCGTGTTCAGCGAACGCGATTACACCCGCAAGATTGCGCTCCAGGGGAAATCCTCCAAGGACACGCGCGTGCGGGAAATCGCGTCAAGCCCGGTCGTGTCCGTGACGCCGCAGCATTCCGTCGAGGATTGCATGAAGCTCATGACGGAAAAGCGCGTGCGGCATCTGCCGGTCCTCGAAGGCGACAAGGTCGTCGGCCTCGTGTCCATCGGCGACCTCGTGAATTGGATTATTTCAGCCCAGAACGCGACGATTGCCCAGATGGAACAATACATTGCGGGCGGCGTGTCGGCGTAACTACGGCTTGGCCGAGGGCGCATTCGTGTCCGTCCCGGACTGGGAAGGCATGTCACCTGCCTTCAGGCGCTTGGCGACGAAATCCTCCTCGGCAAAATCGCCGACTTTGCGATGAAACTTGATTTCGTCTCCGGAAATCTTGCCGGTATATTCGATGCGGACGTCATTGTCGTCAAACTTGAGCGGTTCGACGAAATAGACGCCATTGGTGCTGACGGAGCCTTCGGTGATGGCCACGTCATTCGTTCCGTTTTCCCGGACGCCGAACGCCCGGCCGGTGAGGTTGGTGCCCTGGACCTTGAAGTCGAAGGTGTATTTTTGCAGCCCGATTTGCGAATCGAACTCCCCCTTCCATTTCCCGGCGACCGTGTCCTGGGCGCGCGCGACGCCGACAACCGCCAGCGCGCACGCTGCGAGTGCGAGTGTTTTGGCAATGTTTTTCATAGATTGGTTTTGGTTTGAACTGGATCACGGCCAGCAAATCAGAAACGGGCAGGGGAGGGAAGCAAATCTTGTTCACAGGGAAATATCGAACAATGAGCATCCGTCGCCCGACAGGCAGACACGGGCGCACACCCGCCATCGGATGTGTGTCCAACCGGAAAACGGGATCCCGAAACGGAGAATGAACTATGAACAACTCGACCGGCATGTGGCCGAAACCCGATGACGCAACTGCGGCGCATGTTCACGCCGCGGACCGCGGCCGGGTGAAAATGCCGGCGGAATTTCGGTTTGACGAGCGCTGGTGGACAGGCGCAGCCTGCGGTAAAATCAACGAGTCATGAATTTAGCGCGCTTCCCGAAATCCAGCCGTCTCAAAGCCGGCGCCGGTCTTTTGATCGGCTTCACAGGCTTGGCAGTGTTGGCTGATTCATCGGCGGACCAGGCAAAACTGGCCGCGGCCAACACGGGTTTTGCCTTCGATTTGCTGAGACAAATCGTCAAGGAACAGCCGGATGCCAACGTCTTTATTTCGCCGTTCAGCGTTTCGACGGTGCTGCAAATGGTCGGCAACGGCACGGCGGGCGGGACGAAGGCCGAAATGCAGGATGTTTTGAAAACCGCCGGCCTCCCGGCGGATTCGCTGAATGAAGCCTGCCGGAGTCTGAACCAATCGCTGACCTCGCTGCCGGACGTCACTTTAAATCTGGCCAATGGCATTTGGTATCAGAAGGAGGTTCAGTTAAAGCCGGCCTTTGTTGCCGAAAACGAAAATTATTTCCTGGCCGAACTGGCCGGCGTGGATTTCAGCAAATCGAAATCAGCGGACGCCATCAACGGTTGGGCGGACAAAACGACGCACGGAAAAATCAAGCAAGTCGTCCAATATCCATTTCCATCGCTCACGCGGGTGATTCTGGCCAACGCGATTTATTTCAAGGGCAAATGGGTCAGGCCATTCGACAAGAAAGAAACCAAACCGCACGCCTTTCATTTATCCGCAGGCGTTGAAAAGCAGGTGCCGATGATGTGGCAGGGCGGACATTTCAGCTATCAGGATGGTGCCGGCTTTCAAGCCGTGCGATTGCCTTACGCCGGCGGACGCCTGCAAATGTATCTCTTTCTGCCCGATACCAATTCGAGTCCGGCAAAACTCCTGGCCGATTTGGACAAGGAAGGCTGGCAGAACAAAACCCTGCCGCAGTTTGCGAACCGCGAAGGAACGCTGATGCTGCCCCGGTTCAAATTGAATTACGACGTGGAGTTGAACGACCCGCTCAAGGCACTGGGAATGCAGCGCGCGTTCACTCCCGCCGCCGATTTTTCCGCGATGGCCGAGGAGCCACTTTACATCAGTGCGGTCAAACAGAAAAGCTTCGTGGACGTGAACGAAGAAGGGACCGAAGCGGCGGCGGTCACAACGGTGAGAGTCGCCACACTGGCAATCATGAAGCCGATACAACCTTTCGAGATGATTGTGGACCGGCCATTTTTCTTTGTGATTGAAGACAACCAAACCGGGTCCATTTTGTTTATGGGTGTGGTTTTTGATCCGGCGGGGCGGGGTTTACCGTAGGACAGGCGTCGCGCCTGTTTCTGATATTTGAAATGACGTCATGGAGGTGTACTCGGGATCGCGGCTTGGGGCACTGAATGGTGAGCCGTCAAAAATTATGGAGACAGGCAGGATGCCTGTCCTACCGCGTTTCAAACTTGTTTTAAACCTTCGCTCTGTTATTCAGAATCCCGTGAGTAATTCATTCCGGCTGGGCGTGCTCGGTTCCGGCAAAGGCTCGAACTTTGCCGCCATTGCTGATGCCATCGCGGCGGGGAAAATCCCCGCGGAGGTCGCTATCGTCCTCAGCGATGTCGAGAACGCGGGAATTTTGTCGCACGCGCGCGACCGGAAAATTCCGGCGCAATTCATCCCGCCGGGGAAATTCCGCACCAAACTGGACGAGGAATCCGAGCGCGCCCTCGTGGACGTGTTGAAATCGGCGCAAGTGGATTTGATCGTCCTAGCCGGTTTCATGCGCGTGCTCAAGGGCGATTTCCTCCGCGCGTTTGAGGGCCGGATTGTGAACATCCATCCGTCGCTGTTGCCGTCGTTTCCTGGTCTGGAAGCGTGGAAGCAGGCGCTGGATCATGGCGTGAAGGTGACCGGTTGCACGGTGCATTTCGTGGACGCGGGTGTGGATTCTGGCCCAATCATTGGTCAGCAGACCGTGCCGGTGCTCGACCACGACACACCCGAAAGTTTGCTCCAGCGAATTCACACGGCGGAGCACGAACTTTATCCACGATGCGTGGCGGCGATCTCGCGCGGGGAGATTTCCGTGGCCGGACGCAGAGTGATTTGGAAGGGGAGTTGAACCACGAAATACACGAATTACACGAAAACAAATTTTAATTTCGTGTGTTTTGTGTATTTCGTGGTTTAAGTGAAATCAAAGCAGAAAATAATTCTCACGGCGGTTTGCGCCGGTTGGCTGGCCGGTTGCAGCACCAGCCGGGAAGAAATCCAGTTCAGCGACGAACGTTCGCCGGAACCGACGAATGCGGCTGCGCCTGTGATTGTCACTCCGCCGCAGCCGCAACGACTGGAAAAGGCCGAATTGCTGAAGGTGGAAGTGGCGGTCTATGGCTATTTGCTCCAACGCCACTTCTGGGATGCCGGCGAATATTCGGCGGTTTTCCTGCAAGCCGACGATGACGAAGTGGAGGCCGTCCGGCGGGCAGTTCCAGGTCACAGCCCGCCCATCAAAGCGGCCTCCCATGCCGAATTGCGACCGGGCCGGACGCCGGTGGACAGAGACACGGGCAGGCCGGCAATGATTTTGAGCGTGGACGCCCTCGAACCTGAAGGGGACACGGTCGCAGCCATTGGCCGATGGTATGCGGGTGATGCTGTGACGGGTTTTTACACTTTTGCGCTGAAGAAAAGCGGCGCGGCGTGGGTCGTCGAAAGTGTGAAATGAGACACGGATTTCACGAATTGACACGAATGAGAAACAATTCGTGAAAGTCAGTGTAATTCGTGTCCAGCGTTTTTCATGGTTTCAGTGAGATTGAAAAGAAGAAGGTGGCGTTTCCGCGCCGGACTTGGCAGATTGCGCTGACGCGCATTGCGAAAACGAAGTGATTCGGTAATCGGTTAAATCGGAAATCTGCGCTTTCCGACCTGATTTAACTCATTTAACCTGTTTAACCAGTTACTCTACCCACATGAGCAAAAAATTAAAATTCGGTCTGCCGAAAGGCAGTTTGCAGGAAGCCACCATCCAGAAGATGGCCAAGGCGGGCTACAACATTTCCGTCAGCAGCCGTTCCTACGTGCCGTACGTGGACGACCCCGAACTGGAGATTCGTCTGATCCGTTCACAGGAAATCAGCCGCTACGTCGAGCATGGCTATCTCGACGGCGGCATCACGGGCCACGACTGGATTATTGAGAATGATTCCAAAGTGCACGAGGTCGCCGAATTTATTTTCAGCAAGGCAACGCGGCAGCCAGCGCGGTGGGTGCTGGCGGTGCCGGAAAATTCGCCCGTCAAATCGGTGAAAGATTTGAAGGGCAAACGCATCGCCACCGAAGTCGTCAACCTCACCCGGAAATATTTGCGCCGGCAAGGCGTGAAGGCGGAGGTGGAATTTTCGTGGGGCGCCACGGAAGTGAAGGCGCACGAATTGGTGGACGCGATTGTGGAACTGACCGAGACCGGCTCGTCGCTGCGCGCAAACAAGCTGCGCATCGTGGACACGCTGCTGGCTTCGACGCCGCGGCTCATCGCCAATCATCAGGCGTGGAAAGACCCGTGGAAGCGCCGGAAGATGGAGACGCTGGCGCTGCTGCTCAAAGGTGCGCTGGAAGCGGAAGCCAAGGTCGGTTTGAAAATGAACATCGCCGAGCGAAATCTGGCGAAGCTGTTGAAGAATTTGCCTTCACTGCGGAACCCGACAATTTCCAATTTGAGCCTGAAAGGCTGGGTGGCCGTGGAAACAATCATTGACGAGCACGTTGTGCGCGAATTGATACCGCAACTCAAGGCCGCCGGCGCCGAAGGCATCATCGAATATCCGCTGAACAAGGTGGTGTATTGAGTGTAAGCGCAACCCATCGGAACTGCTGCCGGTCTCTTCTCCCTCTCCGCCAACCGAGTTGGGGGAGAGGGTCGGGGTGAGGTGGAATTCTTCGTGGGTGTAGCTAAAAAATCCAACCGGCCGTGGTAGCATTGAGCGGGCAGGGGACTGAATCCTGTAAGAAAGAATACCGGGTTTGCAGAAAGCCCATCCGCCTGATAGATTACCTCCCATGAAGACGACTGTGCTTGAACCCGAGATTGTCACCCGCAAAGGCAAGCCCGTTTCCGTAATTCTACCGATCAAGGATTACGAGGAATTACTGGAACGCGCTGAAGATGCGGAAGACATTGCCTGGTTGAAGCGCGCCCGCCGGAAACCACAGCACTATCGCCCGCTCGAAGACTATTTAGCCGAACGCCGCCGGAACTGACCATGTATCGGGTTTTCCTTGAACGCGCCGCCGAGAGGGACCTCAACCGGCTTTCGTCCGAGATTCATGACCGGGTCATCACGGCGATTCGTGCATTGGGCAACAACCCGCGCCCGCCCGGCTGCCGCAAACTGGTGGGCAGCAAAAACGACTGGCGCATTCGCGTGGGCGACTACCGCGTGATTTACGAAATTGCCGACGCGATTCGGATTGTGCGCGTCAACCGGGTCCGGCATCGCCGGGAAGTTTATCGCTGAAGAAGATGGACTGTGGCAGCATAGCGGGCGTTGCGAATCATTCGGGTAAATTCAATGTGCATGAATAACCTTGGATAAGCTAAGGCGGTTCGTTAATCGTCAGCTCAAAACATTATGCCAAAGAAAATTAAAGTCATTGTTAACGTAGAGATCGAATTGCCAGACAAGGCTGAAGTTATCCGATTTAAAGATGAAGAAGGCGATGAGGGTGACTACATAAAGTTCATGGGAAGACTTTTCCGTCCCAATATTGACTGGTTGCAATATTATCCCTCCGATTTCACTAAGAAATTGTATAGGGGTAAGGTCAAAGGTATTAGCTGGTCGGGTGTGGATGACGATACATTTAACAAGTACTTTGCTTATACCGCTGATGGGTGGTATTTAGAGGAGCAATGATGCTCAATAAGTAGGGGAATTTGCAAAAAAGGTGCCGCTTCAGACGAAAAAGAACTACGCAATTTACAGGATTAAATCTCCGAGTGGCAAGGTCTACATCGGCAAGGATGAGTACTTTCCATCTCGGATGAATAACCACAGACGAATTGCTGAAAATCCACGCAAGGTCGAATACAACAGTCCCGTGCATCGAGCAATTCGCAAGTATGGTTGGAGCAGAATGGTCGTTGAAATGGTTGACAGAAATGCAAAATCCGTCGCGGAACTGAAACTTAGAGAAAGAGTCTGGATATGGTTACATGATTCTAAACGAAGGGGATACAATCAGACTTTCGGTGGTGAGGGGACTGTTGGTTTCAAGCATTCGGATCAGACAAAGGAAAAGCTTCGGCAGATGAGACTTGGCAAGAAGATGCCGGAAGGTTATTGCCGATTGTTGCAGCTACGGATGCTTGGTAGAAAACATTCCGAAGAAACGAAGCAAAGAATTGCCGCTGGCAACCGTGGGAAAAAAGTCGCTGAAGTCACCAGGCTCAAGCTCAAGCTTGCAAGACTTGGCAAGCCTCTTTCAACCAAGAATCGAGAAGCGATTTGCCTCGCTATGAAAAGGTTTTCCGGCTTGCCGATTCCGGCGGAAAGAAAACACAGAATCAAGAGTTCTCACCTGAAACACGAATATGAGTTTACCAGTCCCAACAGACAAGTTGTAGTGAGGACTAACGACGTGAAAACATTCGCTGAACAGAACGCGCTTTCCACTCAACATCTGTATCATGTGTTGAACGGCAAACGCCTTCATCACAAAGGATGGAAAGGGCGATATGTGAGTATTAACGGCAGTCCTGAAACTGCTGAACGCTTGAACAGGGCGAAACCAATGCTGCTGCCAAGGCTTGAAGCATTGCGTAATGTCGTTTGCAAATTCTCATATGAGCTGTACAGCCCCATCGGTGAAGTATTCACCGCGAAAAATCTACGGGAGTTTTGCAGACTGCATGGCTTGGATCAGCGAAAGATGACTTTGGTTGTAAATAGCAAAGCCGGGAGAAAATCTCACAGAGGTTGGAAAGGGCAAAAAATTACATAAGTCATGACTATCAAACCAGAGCGCATTGCCGTCATTGCTGGCGACATCACGCAACAGCGCGTGGACGCTATCGTGAACGCCGCGAACACCACGTTGCCCGGCGGCGGTTTTGGGCTTGCGTCACGAGACGCCGTTCATCCTGACTCAGAAGTGGCGGGAAGCGAAAAAGGGGAGTGAACAAGCTGGATTTTGGGGTTTTTGTTCCGGTGATAATCCATGATGGAAATTCGCAGGTCTGCTTTCATAAACTTATGATAAAGGCCAAGGGCAGGCTTGGCGGTTAGACTGGCTTGGCGGTTTGACTTGGTACGGAAACCGCTTAAATTCCAGCATGCCGACGCCTGTTTTTTGGGAGCCTGGAGATGTAATATAATTTTTGAATGATGGTGTTCACCAAAAAAAAGGCGGGTTATGTGCTCTTGGTTTTGCTGCTCGCACTGGCATCTACCGGGAACGCACAAGCAGCGCCGGATCGAGTGATGTTGCCCGGCCATGTGCCGTCGGTGGTGGCGGGGCTGACGCCGAAAGGCCGTTTGCCGGCGACCAATCATCTTTACCTCGCCATTGGTTTGCCGGTGCGAAATGAGGCCGGGCTGGATGAATTGCTCCGGCAGTTTTACGATCCGCGCAGTACCAATTTTCACAAATTTCTCACTCCGCCGGAATTCACGGCGCGCTTCGGGCCAACGGAACAGGATTATCAGGCGGTCATAAAATTTGCGGAGGCGAACGGCCTGACGGTCGCCGGCACATATCCGAACCGCGTGCTACTGGATGTGGCAGGCAGTGTGTCAAACGTCGAACAGGCCTTTCACGTCACGTTGCGCACTTACCGGCATCCGACGGAAGCGCGCGATTTTTTTGCGCCGGACACGGAGCCGACGGTGGAAGCGGCGTTGCCCGTGGTTGATATTCAAGGCTTAAGCGATTTTTCGCGGCCGCACCCGAGGCTGCATCGGATGGATGCGGCGGTGGTGGCGAACGCCAGGCCCCAAAATGGTTCGGCTCCGGACAACTCCGGCGCCTATTTTGGCAACGATTTTCGCAACGCCTATGTGCCGGGCGCGACGTTGGCTGGTGCCGGACAAACAGTCGGGCTGTTTGAGGCCGACGGTTTTTATTCCAACGACATCGCCGCTTATGCGACGGCGGCGGGAAACGGGCGGACCAACGTTGTCATCCAGACCGTTTTGCTGGACAGTTTCAACGGCGTGCCGACGACCGGCGCCAACAGCGGCAATCCCGAGGTTTCACTGGATATCGAGATGGCCATGGCCATCGCGCCGGGATTGGCTGAAATTGTCGTCTTTGAGGGAAATCCAAACAATTTCATCCCCAACGACATCTTGAACGCGATGTTAGCCAGCAGCAACACGGTGAATAATTTGTCCTCTTCCTGGGGTTGGAGCGGCGGGCCGAGCACGACCACGGACACTATTTTCAAGAACATGGCTGCGGTGGGACAATCCTTTTTCAACGCGTCCGGCGACAGCGATGCTTACACCACCGGGGCAAGATCGGTCAACGGAGTTGACAAGACTTCATTGTTCAATGCGCCATCCAGCAACCCATACATCACGCAAGCGGGCGGAACGACTTTGACGACAGGCGCAAACGCCGCCTACAGTTCGGAGACAGTCTGGAACTGGGGTTATGATTCGAATGCTGGCGGTTATGTCGGCAGCAGTGGCGGCATCAGCAGCTATTATTCCATTCCAAGCTGGCAGACGAACGTCAACAATCTGGCAGGCCGAGGCGGCTCGGCCAGTCTTCGGAATATTCCCGACGTGGCTTTGACCGCTGACAATGTTTATGTCGCATACGGCAACGGCACCAACGGCGAATTTGGCGGCACGAGTTGTGCCGCGCCGTTGTGGGCTGGTTTCATAGCGCTGGTCAACCAGCAGGCGGCGGCCAACGGAGAGTCAAGGGTCGGATTCATCAATCCGGCCATCTACGCCATTGCCGCGGGGTCAAACTATGCCGTGTGTTTCCACGATGTCACAACCGGCAGCAACACGTGGCCAAGCAGTCCGAATTTGTTTTATGCCACAAACGGCTACGACCTTTGCACCGGCCTTGGCACACCGAACGGAACGAACCTGATTAACGCCCTCGCGCCATTTGCTTTGCCATACTTCATCACCCAGCCATCCAGCCAGACTGTGACCAACGGCGCCAAGCTCACGTTTGGTGCGACTGTCACTGGTCAATCGCCATTGAGCTACCAGTGGCTGTTCAACGGCACCAACCTCCCGGCTGGTGGAAATATTTCCGGCACCATGAGCAATGTGTTGTCCATCGCGGCGGCGACGACCAACAACTCCGGCAATTACAGCCTGGTCGTCACCAACAACTACGGGTCCGTGACCAGCCGCGTCGCCGTTTTGAATGTGGGTTTTGCGCCCGCGTTTTCTGCACAGCCCACCAACCTGACGATTTTGTCCGGTGGCAACGCTGTTTTCAGCGCGACCATCAGCGGCTCAACCCCGTTCGTTTATCAGTGGCGAAAAAACGGCACCAACCTTGTCAACGGCACCGGCATCTCCGGCGCGACGAGCAATATCCTCACGCTCGCCGCCGTCACGACCAACAGCAGTGGCAATTACAATTTGTCCGTGACGAACAGCTTTGGCGCAATCACCAGCAGCGTCGCCGCCTTGACCGTCGTGCTGCCGCCGACGATCACCAGTTCCTCACTCACCAATTACACCGTTCAGTGTGGCAGCAACAACGTCACGTTCGCTGTCACCGTGACAGGCACGCCGCCGTTGAGCATTCAATGGAGCCTGGATGGTTCGCCGGTGACCGGCGCGACCAACACCAGCTTCTCGCTCACCAATCTGCATCTGCCCAATCATACCGTCACCGTCGCCATCACCAATCTTTACAGCAGCGTCATCAGCAACGCAGTCGTGACCGTTCTCGACACGCTTGCGCCGGTCATCACGCTCAACGGCGGCAATCCCCTTTACGTCGAACTCGGCAGCACCTTCAGCGATCCCGGCGCAACGGCCAATGACCTCTGTGCGGGAGTTGTACCCGTCAGCGTCAGCGGCAGTGTCAACACCAACGTGCTTGGCACGAACACGCTGACTTACACGGCGACCGATGGCAACGGCAACACCAATACCGCCACGCGCACCGTCATCGTGCGCGACACCACGCCGCCGACAATTCTCTGGAGCTTCACCAACCTCGTTTTGGCGGTGAATACGAATTGCAGCGCGGCGATGCCCGACGTGACCGGGACCAATTTCATTCTGGCCACCGATTTGTCCGGCGCGCTCACGATTTCGCAAATGCCAACCAACACCGCAATTTTACAGCTTGGAACCAATGTTGTCGTCATCACGGTCAAGGACTCATCGGGCAACGCCGCCTACTCGACGAATAAAATTGTTATTCAGGACCAATCGCCGCCGGTGATCTTGACTCAGCCGCAAAGCCAGACCAACCTTATCGGCGCAACCACAACTTTCAGCGTCGCCGCCACCGCCTGCACGCCGCCGGTGTTCCAGTGGTATTTCACCAATGCCACGCTCGCCGCGCAGACCAACAGCGCGCTCACGCTGTCCAATCTCAATGCGAGCGCGGCGGGAAATTATTCCGTCGTCGCTTCGGCCGCGGGCGGTTCCACCACCAGCAGCGTCGCCGTGCTCACGGTGAATTTGCTTTCATCAACCGTCGCGCTCGCTTCGTCGGAAAATCCATCCGGCTTCAAAGACAACGTGAGTTTCACCGCCGCCACCACGCCGACAAACGCCACCGGCACCGTTCAATTTTTTACCAACGGCGCCGCCTTCGACACGGAGCCGGTTGTCGCTGGCGCTGCCGTCAGCACCAACATTTCCTCATTGCCGCGCGGCACGAATTTTGTCACCACCCTTTATTCCGGCGACGCCAGTTATCGGCCGGCCACCAACTCGCTCGCGCAAGTCGTCACCAACCATCCACCGGTGGCGACGCCGGCCTTCTACACCAACACCGCCAGTTTCACGTTGGTCATTCCCATCGCCGACCTCGCCACGCACTGGAGTGACGTTGATGGTGATACCGTTTCGCTCGCCGCTGTCAGCGTCAGCACCAGCGGAATCACCTTGACCAACACCGGCACCGCGCTTGTCTATTTCAACTCCAACAATGTCGCGGACCAGTTCACCTGCACCCTAACCGATGGATTCGGCGGCACCAATTTCCAGGCCGTCACCATCGCGCCTGCGCCCGACACCACGCCGCTGATCACGGGTATCGTGCCGGGCAATGGCAGCGTGACGTTGAGCCTCGGCGGCGCGCCCGGCTACACCTACATCCTGGAAACGACGACGAACCTCACTTTACCCGGCAGTTGGCAATCCATCGCGACGAACACACCTGGCACAAACGGCGTCTGGCAGGTCATTGACACGCAGGCCACGAACTTCACGCAACGGTTCTACCGGCTCGAACTTGCGCCGTGATTTGAGAAACAAACCACGCAACTCATTGGTATTAACTGGAAGTGCCATTCTTGTTTCCCGCGTCATTGCCCCGCCGCCGGGCGGTTGGTTTGCTGACAAGATCGCCGAGTCGGCGCCGGTTGGCGCTTTCCCGCCCGCATTCGCGGTTGACATCACCGACCGGGCATGGCTGATACTGAAGTGCAATCAAACAGCTATAAATACCTTGGCCTCATCTGTAACCTATGTCTTGGCCACGTTCACACCCCGGCCCTCTCCCCAGGAGAGGGAGAATCATTCGCTGCTTCTTGGAAAAAGTATACGCCTGGTTTTGCCGGACGCCCATCCGCAAAACCAGAAACAACCGAAAGCCATTTCCTCTCCTGTCCGCCTTCGCCTCTGGCTTCGGCGCGATCGCGTCGGAGCGCAGCGAAGACGGAGGGGAGAGGACAAAAGGTGAGACGGGCGTAAACACTCATTCCACTGAAAACGTCAAGGGAGTTCAAACCAAAGCTTGGTCGGGCGAAATCGGTCCGCCGGCTCAGTCGTTCAAGCCTTCGAGGACGAGGAGGATAAATGAACTCCGGTCGTAGGTGAATGGCTGGCAACTCACCCGCAAATTCACCTTCGCTCGTTTGCCATCGCGAACCAGTTCCATTTGCGCCAATCGGCGGACGACGCGACTGCCTCGTGCCGCCGTCCGCACGGATTTGCGCACCATGCAATCGCGGCAGGCCGGAGCGCTGCCACAGCCCTTGGGACTTTCCACCGAATGCACGCAGTTCAGCACATCTCCACTCCGCCGCCGGATTACGAGCTTTTTGTCCTTGCCCAACAACCGCGCCGCCGCCGCGTTGTAATCAAAGATACTCACGTTCTTGTCCACCACGAAGACCGGCATCGGCATGGCGTCGAACAACACCCGGTGGAATCCCTGGTCCAGAAATTGAACATCAAGCTGGCGCATAACATGCCCAGTTTAGCAAGTCCGTCCTGGAATGACAGCAAAAAAAGTGGGGCTAATAGGCCCACTTATCGGAAGCATTTGCCGGCTATTTCGCCGCCGTCGGTTCGGCAGCCGCCTTTTCTTCCTTTTCGCGCACGAGGGTCGCGCCTTTGCCAAGGCGTTTGCGCAAATAAGTGAGTTTGGCGCGGCGGACTTCGCCTTTGCGCTCGACTTCGATCTTGTCCACGCGCGGCGAATGCAGCGGGAACACGCGCTCAACGCCCTCGCCATAGCTGATGCGGCGGACCGTGAAGGTCTCGTTCAGGCCACGTCCGCGCTTGCCGATGACGACGCCCGTGAAAATCTGAATGCGTTCCTTGTCGCCCTCGACGACCTTGGTATGCACGCGCACGCTGTCGCCCACCGCAAAATCGGTTTTGTCCTTGCGATACTGCTCCGATTCGATTTTTTCCAATAATGCCTGGTTCATAAATTTTGTAGCGGCGCCCGTGAGCGCCGCATTTGATTTCCGGCAGTCGCAGACCGCCGCTACAACAAATCCGGCCGGCGTTTTTTTGTCCGCGCTTTCGCCTGTTCGCGCCGCCACTTTTCAATTTCGGCGTGGTGGCCGGAAACCAGAATGTCCGGGACTTTCATCCCGCGAAATTCCGCCGGGCGCGTGTATTGCGGATATTCCAGCAAACCCGCGCTGAACGACTCGTCGTGCGCACTGGCATCGTCGCCCAGCGCCCCGGGCAGCAACCGCACCACCGCGTCAATCACCACCATCGCCGGGAGCGCGCCGTTGGTCAGCACGTAATCGCCGATGGACAATTCGTCGTCGGCGAGTTTTTCCCGCACGCGCTCATCAAAACCCTCGTAATGTCCGGTGACCAGCAGCAAATGTTCCGCTTGCGCCAGTTCGCGCGCGATGGCCTGATTGAATTGCCGCCCGGCGGGCGACAGCAAAATCACGCGCGTTTTTTCGCGCTTCAAAATCTCAATCGCTTCAAAGAGCGGTTCCGGCTTCAGCAACATTCCAGGTCCGCCGCCGAACGGCCGGTCGTCCACGGTCTTGTGCCGGTCATGCGTCCAGTCGCGCAGGTTGTGGATTTTCAGGTCCACCAGCCCGGTTTCCCGCGCCCGTTTGACGATGCTTTCGTCGAGCGGCCCGGCAAACATCGCCGGGAACAAAGTGAGCACGTCAATTCTCATTAGTCATTAGTTCGTAGTCGGTAGTCCGCAGCCGGGCGACTCGCGTGCAGCGGTTGCTGACTATTAACGGCTGACTACCAGCTACTGACTATGAACCGCCGGCTTGTCCTCAATAATCTCCACCGAACAACGCAATCCCTTCTTCGCGCTGCCGGCCAGCATCAACGAGCGGATGGCCGTGATCGTCGCGCCCTGCCGCCCGATGATTTTGCCCACATCCGACTGGTCCATGCGGAGTTCATAAACCGTCATGCCCGCGCGCTCCACCGGGGTGACGCTCACGGCGTCCGGATGTTGCACCAGTCCTTTGACGACATATTCCAGAAACTCCTGCATGGCGCCCCAAAATTGAATTCAAGCCGCGGCGACCGCCTTGCCGGCTTTTTTGATGAAGCTGGCGACGGTGTCGCTCGGCTGTGCGCCCTTGCTCACCCAGTATTTGGCGCGTTCGAGATTGAGGGTGAAGTTGTCGCCCTTTTTCAGCGGCTGATACGAGCCAAGTTCTTCGATGAACTTGCCGTCGCGCGGACTGCGGCTGTCGGCCACCACGATGCGGAAAAACGGGGCATTCTTGGCGCCGACGCGTTTCATGCGAATTTTTACTGCCATAAATTTCTCAAAAGAGCCGGGAATTTAGTCATGCGCGCACTCATTTGCAAGCTTTGTTTTAACGAAAAACACCGCTTGCCGTCCGCGCCAATCGCTGCTTTGCTGATGTCCGTGAACGGGCCGTATGAAGAGATTCTCGATGGGGCGTCGTTGCCGCGTTTGGCGCCGGGCGAGCGGCACGAAACGATTTGCGACCGGCTCCATGCGTTGATGACGGCGAGCGTGGCGAACCTGCCCAGCACGCAACTGCTGGCGCCGCGCTCCCGGGTCCAGGTGACCCGGTCCACGGCGATCTGTCCCGACCTGGCGCTGGTGACGGTGGCCACCGGCAAACTCTGGCTGGCGGTGGAAATCATCAGCCGCGACGACCACCGCACCGACACGGTTGTCAAAAAGGAGCTTTACGAGAAAATCCGCGTGCCACGGTTATGGATGGTGGACCCGCGCTATGACAACGTGGAAATTTATCACAGCACCGAATTCGGGTTGCAGTTAAAGGGCATCCTGGCCGGCAGCGAGATCCTGGCTGAGAAATTGATCCCCGAATTCCAGGTCGTCATCACCGAGTTATTCGCCGGGCCCAAAGCCGGAAATTAATTTGATTGAACAAAAATATTAACTGTGTTGTCATATTCCCCATCAACGTAAAACCAATAAACCTATGAAAAAATCCAAATGGTTCCTCACCTTGGCCGCCGCGGTTCTGGCGGTGACGTTCACCTCGCGCGCGCTGGCTGCGGACAGCAGCGAAACCACCCTTACCGGCACGCTCGTTTGCGGCAAGTGCAAGCTGCACGAAACCAAAGAGTGCCAGAATGTTCTGCAGGTGGAAAAGGATGGCAAAACTGTCAACTACTATCTGACCCAGAACAAAGTCAGCAAAGACTTTCACAGCAACATTTGCGCGAACGACGGCGAGAAAGTGACCGTGACCGGCAAGGTCAAGGAAAAGAGCGGCAAGGAAACGGTAACGGCGACCAAGATCGAGCCGGTCAAGTCCTGATTTTTTTCGACACTCAACCGCCGCCGGGCTGTTCCCTCTGGCGGCGGTTGAATTTTACACAGTCTTCGTATTTCACGGCGCTGCCGCCGAAGATGTCCAGCGCCGAGCCGATGGTGAGATCCACCTTGCCCTGTCCCAGCCGCGTAACGTCTTCCAGATCGGACAGCGAATTTGCGCCGCCGGCGTAAGTCGCCGGGATCGGCGTCCAGCGGCCGAGATTTTCGACCAGTTCACGGTCAATGCCGCGGCACAAGCCTTCCGCGTCCACGGCGTGGATCAAAAATTCTTCGCAGTAAGCGGCGAGCTTTTGCAGCGTGTCTTGCGAAAGCACCAGTTCCGTGAATTTCCGCCAACGGTCGGTGACGACGACATACTCCTTGCAGCGGCGCCGGCAACTCAGATCCAGCACCAGGCGGTATTTGCCGATGGCCTTGACCAGTTCCTTGAGCCGGTTCCAATCCAGGCGGCCGTCACGGAAAACCCAACTGGTGACGATGACGTGCGATGCCCCGCCTTCGAGCCAGTTGCGGGCGTTCAAAGCGTTGATGCCGCCGCCAACCTGCAGTCCTCCGGGATAAGTAGCAATGGCGGCGCACGCCTCGTCTTCGTTGCCCGGGCCCAGCATCACCACGTGGCCGCCCGGCAGCCCGTCACGCCGGTAAAGTTCGGCAAACCACGCCGCCGAGCGGTCGGAGACAAAATTCGTCTTCGGCTGGCTGGCCACGCCAAGCGTGCCGCCGACGATTTGCTTCACTTTACCTTCATGCAGGTCAATGCACGGGCGGAACATGCGCCCAAACTAGATTCACCCGGCTCAAATTCACACTAAAAAATTTGACGGCTCGGGCGAAGCGGGGAATCTTGGGCGTGGTTCAATTCGTGAAGAGGACTTTTCTCAGCCTGCGCGCGAGTGGCAGAATGTTTTTTGCCTTCGCGTTTTTGAGTTGTCTTGCTATTTCCGCCAACGGCAGACCGTACGGCCTTAACGTGCGCCCGGCCATCGGCGCGTTTCTGAACGGCGCGATGCCCGAAACGGCGCCAGGCATTTCGGGCAACTGGTCGGCGCTGGTCGCGTTCACGAACCTGCTTTTTACCAATGCCGTCGGACTCACGCCGGTTCCCGGCACGGATGAATTGTGCGTGTGGGAACGCGAAGGCCGCGTCTGGACGTTTCGAAATTCTCCCGGTACGCCGCAAAAAAAACTCGTCCTCGACCTCAGCCGCCAATGCCAGGGCTGGGACGATTCCGGATTGCTCGGCCTGGCGTTTCATCCGGGCTTTGCCACGAACCGTTACGTTTTCGTTTATTACACCTGGGTCAAACCGGGAACCGTTGCCGGCGATGCGTTCACGCGGCCCGTTCCGATCCTGCGCGATACCTATCACGACCGGCTCTCACGTGTCACCCTGGACGCGAACGGCGTGGCGATTCCCGGCTCCGAAACCGTGTTTGTGGATTTGACCTGCGGCACCGTCTGGCACCACGGCGGCGGGATGTTTTTCCATCCGAAAAATGGATTTCTTTACTGGACGGACGGTGACAACGCCAACGGCGACAACACGCAAATCATCAATCGCAGCCTGTTCTCCGGCGTCTTTCGCATTGACGTGGATTGCCGCGGCGGAGACGTGAGCCACCCGATTCCGCGCCAGCCGCTCAACGGCAGAACCGCGAATTATTTTATTCCGAACGACAACCCGTTCGTCGGCCAGTCCAATGTGCTCGAGGAATTTTTCTGCCTCGGCTTGCGCAGCCCGCATCGCATGACTTATGACCCGCCGACGGGTAGGATTTTTATCGGCGACGTGGGCGAAAGCGCGCGCGAGGAAATTGACGTGATCGAGCCGGGCGAATCCGGCCTGAATTTCCAGTGGAACCGCTGCGAAGGCACGCTCGGTGAAATGAAGCCGCCCTACATCGGCATCAGCCGCGGGCCGGTGCTGGATTATCCGCATAGCGACGGACGGGCCATCATCGGCGGCTACGTTTATCGCGGCCGGGAATTCGCGGCCGACCTCGGCGGCAAATATATTTTCGGCGACAATGTCTATCACACCATCTGGGCGCTGGATGAAACGACCACGCCGTTCAAAAAGGATGTTCTTTGCGTCATGCCCAAAGGCAGCGGCCCGAATTCCGGCGGAGATTACACGGGCCTTTCATCGTTCGGTATTGATGCCGTGGGCGAAATCTATTTCTGCCAGATGAGCAGCATTGGCGGACGCATCTTCAAACTCGCGCGCGGCGGCCCGCCACCGCCGGCCAGACCGTTCCCGAAATTACTGTCGCAAACCGGCGCGTTCGCCGATCTCGAAAAGCTCGAACCGGCCGGCGGTTTGGTACCTTACAACGTCAATTCGCCGCTGTGGTCGGACGGCGC
>DATNHI010000036.1:0-3133 GCA_035605035.1 Verrucomicrobiia bacterium | reverse complement strand
TCGCACTTCGCACCCCGGCCTTTGATTGAGGTCAGCGCCGCTCTCATCTTCCGCAACGGCAGATTGCTCATCACGCAACGCCGCGCGGACGCACACCTCGGCGGGCTTTGGGAATTTCCCGGCGGCAAACGCGAGCAGAGCGAAACCTTCGCGCAATGCCTCGTCCGCGAAATCCGCGAGGAACTCGGCGCGGAGATTTCCGTCGGCGAATTGTTTGAAGACGTCACGCACGCCTACCCGGAGAAAACCGTCCGGCTGAAATTCTTCCTTTGCGATTTGATTTCCGGCGAGCCGCAGCCGCTTGGTTGCGCGGATGTCAAATGGATTGGAAAGGCGGAGCTGGCCGATTACCAATTTCCCGCCGCTGACGCGCGGCTGCTGGACAAATTGCGCGCTTACAGCTTCCCGTAAGTTTCCTCAACGACCTGCCGGAAATTGTTTTCGCCCGGACTGACGATGGCAAATTCGCGCTTGGCGTTCTCCACGGAATCGCTCGCATGTGCCGCGTTGACGGTGATGTTCGAGCCGAACTCGCGCCGGATGGAGCCGGGCGGCGCCTTGGACGGATCCGTCGGCCCCAGCACGTCGCGGATTTTGGAAACGGCGTGCGCGCCTTCATAAATCAACGCGATGCACTTTTCCGTGCCGGGCTGGTTCCACTGTTCACGCGGCAACTCCGAAGGCGCATGGCCGGACATGAAACGGACGATGTTCTCGAACTGGTGCTCGCCAAAGGTCGCGCAAAGGACTTCGCCAAGCTGTTTTTCTTCGGCTTCGGCAATTTTGATGGGGAACTCCTTTTCCAGAGCGGCCTTGGTTCTGGCCCCGACCGCGTCCTTGAGCTTGGTCCGGAGGACCTCGCGGACAGGCTCGTAAAAGTCCATCGCCTGCGCCACGCTCATGCGATGCACCTTGATACCGATGATGAAAAGGCCGGTGCGTGAGAAGAAATCAATGACGTTGCCGGGCCGCCCGGTCGCGAAACGAAAATTATCCGGTTTGATGAGCACCAGGGTGCGCTGGCCAACCTCGCCGGGCTTGTAAGTAATGACATTTTCCAAAACTCCACCGTCGGTGTCGGAATAACGCGCCCACAATTTCAGTTTTACCTCGGCTTCCTCGACGTTCGGCGCGGCGAGCACGGCCGGCTCGAAATAGCGCACCTGCCCGTTCTCTTCCAGAATCAAGTCGCCGTAAGTATCGCGGATGGTTTCTCCCATGCGGCGATCCGGCCCGAGATTGCCGACGACCGAGCGGACCTTGCGCACCGCCTCATCGCCGCGAAACAGAAGCGTCATCACCCGCCGTCGCTGTCCGGTTTTCGGGTCGGGCGAAAATTTTTGCAGGACGTATTGTTTGAGCAATTCCTGGATTTTCCGGTCCTGCGGGTCGTGTGCGGACACAATGGTTTCGGCATACTGTTTTACCAGTTCGGCGCCGGGCGCGAACATGCGTGCCGCCGCCAGGTCCAGACCGGTGCGCGAAATCAGCCGGCTCAGAATTCCGCCCGTGCGGGATTTGTAGAGCGAATAGGGTGTGATGATGACGTAGGCGAGCTGCTGGGACATAGTTAGCCCGTGACGGCCGGCGGGGTTGGGGTTGCGCCACTGGGAGCGGCTTTGCCGCCCAAAATCTTGAACATGACCGTGCCGCAGGTCGGGCATTTGCCCTTGATTGCCTTGCGCCCGTTCTTCATCGTTTCCTCAACGCCATTGGCAATCTCTTTCTTGGCCTTGCATTTGACGCAATATCCTTCAGCCATAAAAACTTTGCCGCCCGCGCTTCATGCCCGAACGGTGGTAACAGCATAATGATACGAAACGACCAAGGCAACCTGGAAAAGGAAACTGCTTAACTCGTTGGAAATAAATTGGTTGTAGTCAATCGAACCGCCTGCAAAAGCCCGAAATTGCCCGACCAGCTTGCCAAATCATTTAGTGCGGGTTATACACACAACTCAATGATTATTACTGCCGATGCCCGGTGCCGGGTGACGCTGCCCAAGCCCGCTCATCCCGGCGACGCTTTTGACGTGGAAACGACCGGGTCTGGCCAGTTTCTTTTGACGCGGCTGGAAAAACCGGCGCGCAAAGTGACCTTGAGCCGGGGAAATGGATTTTTGGTCGCCACTTCCGGCAAGCGCATCACGATGGCCGAGACCCGCAAATTGATGGATCAATTTCCATGACCGATTTTTGGAGTGCGGTGACATGTCGCCGCTTTCAAAGTGCGGACGTGTCCGCGCACTCCACAATCTACAATCCGAATGCCGCAGGGGCAACGGGGCGCGTGGCTCGGCGCACGAAGCTTGGCGATGACGGAAATCAGACTTGTCGCGCTGAAATCACATGAAAGCGGATGCAGGTGGACGGGAACTCGTTTCCTGTATTCATTTTGGGATGGACGATTATTTGAATTAACTCGGAATCGTGATATAGAGATTCCAACAAGTTAAGCGGGATTTTTTCATTAAACCGAAACCCACCGAAGAAATAATGGACGAAGCTCACGGACCAGGCTGGAAGAGAATGGTTCTTTGCGAAAAATCCGTCTCCTGCCCAAAGCCGGTTCGACCTATCCGCCTGATGTGCCAGATCTTGGTTTCAGGCGTCAGGTCGGTTGCTTCCTTTGCTTTAAGGATGCAACAGGCGAAAGAACAGGTTCATTGTGGACGGGTAGATGAAGCTCTTGTTGGTTCCGTCGTCGTCTATGGGATAGATGGCTCCCACATTGGCGGTGGGATAGCCGTCATGCCCGCCGGGCAGCCAATTCGGATTCATCAGATTTGGCTGTTCCTGCAATGACCAGCCGGGTGAAACCGACGGCCACGAGACGCGCACATTTCTGCCTTGTTGTTTTATGGTCAGCTTCGGAAAGTTGGTGGGAGCGGGGAAAATGGAAGCGTTCATCAGCACTGTCAATGTGTTGTCGTAGTAATTCGCGGCGACCAGATCCGGTTTGCCGTCGGCGTTCAAATCCGCTGCCAACACGTTTATCGCGCCAATTCCCACTGTGATTGTGACATTCGACCCAAAGACGCCGCTGCCATTGTTTGTCAATATCGTTAGTGAATTGCCGTTTCCGGGTGCGGTGCCATAGTTGCCCCCATTGGCGCTGATCAAATCCAGTTTAC
>DATNHI010000035.1:0-9302 GCA_035605035.1 Verrucomicrobiia bacterium | reverse complement strand
CAAACCGTCCAACACACCACTCCAAACACTTTCACGCACTCTCAGAACATCATCACCCACCACGCTCTTAACGAATCTCGTCCCAACCACTCCAAATTCACGCCTCACAAACCATGCCAGTTCTCTGGCTAAGGATTCGGGGGCACCGCAGCCCTACCACTTTGAACTTTAAACTTTGAACCCCATCGGGTAGTTTGCCGATCGCGCTGGCGCGTTCGTCTATCGGTTCAGGACACGGCCCTCTCAAGGCTGAAAGACGGGTTCGATTCCCGTACGCGCTGCCAATTGCAATTTGAGCCAATGCTGCCAATGGCTTTTCACGTCTTCGGATTTTTCAAAATCCCAAAGTGAGAATAAAAGTGAGAATCATAGGCTGATTTTGCGAAGCGTTTTTGAGCGAAACATCTCCTGTTTTCAGCAGCTTTCGCGCAATTCCCAAAACTTCCCAGTGAGAATGATTTCGGCGTTTACTTTCAGCATTTAAACTTGATCTGATCCCCCTATTTGATCAATTGAGCTGGCTCGTGTTGAAGAAAGCCAAATCAGGCGGACGCCGAGCTTTTTACAAATCGCCGCCGCCGCCACCGAAAGGCCAATCAGGCAGCGGCTTCCGCGCTTCCCCGGTTTCATCCTTGCCGTTCACGCTGCGAGAAGACGGCACAATTCACCTCAATTGCAAGGTTTCGCCCGGCACGCAACCCAAGACCGAACATCCTTCACCCCCGCGTCTTGCATAGCATGATCCCGTGCACAGCCTTTCACGGCGGCTTCGGCCTGATCAATTACGAGGACACCAACAAGCCGGCATTTTACGCGTATCCATTCTAGAACCGGCTGGGCCCGACGGAATTGAAAGATAGCGATCCGTCCTCGTGGATTTGCGCCGGCAATACCGGCGGCGTGCAGGCGTTGATTTGGGATTTCACCAACACGCATCCCGGCCTGAAAATTCATAACCAGGCGTTTTACAAACGCGATTTGCCCGCGGAGCCAAAAAACAAAATCACATTCACCCTGTCAAACCTGCCCAAGGGAAAATACAACGCGAAAACTTACAAGGTCGGCTACCGGGTCAACGACGCCTGCGCCACCTATCGCGACTTAGGCTCACCCGCACAACTGACCAAGGCCCTGGTCGCCAAGATCAAAGCTGAAAACAGCGGCGCGCCGCTGGAAGTCCGGACCATGAAGATCGGGCGCGACGGAAAATTCGAGCAACAGTTCGACCTTCGTGAAAACGACGTCGTGCTGATTACGCTCAAGCCCCAGCGGTAAGGACAGCCCACACAAAACTCACTTGCCCGGAGCGCGGCTGTGCTGAAAGCCAGCCGCCAGCGCTTCGGCCCGAAACCGCATCCCAGGCATCTGCCATCGTCGAATCGAAATTCGTTTCATGCAATTTCATTGGAGTTATTGCGGCCCGGAGATTTTCACACCCGCGCCGTTGTAATGAACGACGGTGTCCGGCTTTTCAGTAGAGGCGATTCCGGCGCCGTGGTTTTCCGAAACCCAGACGATGTTGAACGTGCGTTTTTTCAACATGCCTGGGAAACCGCCGGAGCGTTTTCCAATCTCCAAGGTGCGTTTGGCCTCGTTCCATGAAATCGGAATCGTGGCGTATTTTCCCTTTTCGTAATTGTAATTGTCGCCTTCATCTTCGTAGAGCGTGAACTTCCCGTCCGCTCCGCGATAAATGCGCAGCTCAACCGGATCAACCGGTTTCTCCGTTGCGTATTGCACCACCGGGCCAAACGGCACAATTGAACCAGCGCGAACAAACAGCGGCATGATGTTGAGGGACGCATTTGCGGTCACAGTTTTGCCGCCGGTGAAAGTTTCACCGGTCCAGAAATCCACCCAGCTTGGGCCGGACGGAAGATAAACCGCGCGATTTGTGGCTCGGGCCGTTGTCACCGGACAGACCAGAAACGCCGGGCCAAACATATATTCGTTGGAAATGGCCGGCACACTCACGTCCTTCGGAAAATCCATCACCAGCGCGCGCATCGGCGTGTAGCGTTCGCTCGTGATTTTCCACGCGACGGAATAGTTGTAAGGCAGCAGCCGGTAGCGCAACTGGTCGTAGGCAATCAAATTGGTTTGCGTGGCGGGCAGCCAATTCCAGATTTCGGTCGCGGTCTGGTAGCCGTGAATGCGGAGGATGGGACAGAACGTGCTCCACTCAAACCAGCGGGTCAGCAGTTCGTTATAGTCGGGCGCGGCGTATTGATTGTGAGGATGAAAAAAACCGCCGGTGTCGGTAGTCCAATACGGCAGACCAGTGATGGAATAATTCAAGCCGGCGGGAATCTGCCGGGCGAAGGTCAGCCAGTCGCCGCTGATGTCGCCAGACCAGACTGCTGCGCCGTAACGTTGCTGGCCGAGGTAGCCGCTGCGCGATAGAATCACCACCCGCTTGCTCGAATCCGTCCTGCGCTGGCCTTCGTAAGTGGCCTCGCTGGCAAAGAGCGGATAGGAATTGCGCACGCGATTGGCCGAGCCAGGAAAGCATTGCACCCCGCTGACAGAATTTCCGTCATCCCCCGGCTCGGTCGCGTCCTGCCAAAATCCATCCGCGCCGATGCTAAAAAACGCCTGGTTCATGTATTTCCAGCGAACATCGCGAACGGCCGGATTAAAGACATCCATCCATTGCGATCCCGGAATCAGCCCGTGGGGCATGGCAGCTAACGCGCGCCCAATGATGCCTTTGGGATTTGACCACACCGAAATCATGTATTTGAAATGTAGCGCGTGGAGTTGGGTCATCATGTTCGTGGGATCGGGATAATTTTTCAAATCCCACTCATAAGCGCCCCAGCCATGGTTTCCCCAGTATTGCCAGTCTTGGACAATGAAATCCACGGGGATATTGTTGGAGCGAAATTGACGGGCCGCGGCCAGAATTTGCGCCTGACTGGAATAGCGCTCGCGGCATTGCCAGAAACCATACGCGGCCTTGGGAAACAGCGGCGCATCGCCCGTTGCCTGGCGATACCCGGCGATAATCTCATCGGCGGTCGGGCCGTAGAAAAAGTAGTAATCAATGGCGTCGCCAATTTCGGAGCGGAACGTCGTCGTGTTGCCCAACGGACGCGCGTAAATCTTTGCATCTCTTCCGCCACCGAGAAGGGTCACCGAACAGGTTGTGTTGGCCGGCAACGCAATTTTCCCGCTGATGGTATAAGTGACCCACATGTTCGTGATGGCAGCGACGGTTTGTCCGTTGACTTGCACGCCGATGAGACCGCGGCGATCCCCATCCTTAACCATGAACACATATTCGCCCGCTTCGGTGGTGGTGTAAGTGCCCGAGTTGTTGGTCAGCGTCACCTGCGTGTCAACCGGATTGAAATCCGTGAGCGAAGCATTGTTCCAAAGCAGGCCGTAGCCGTCACTGGATACAATCATCGGAATGGAAATTTGCGTATTCAACTGCCGAAGCTGCTGCGGCATCCCGCGCCAGTTCCAAATGCCTTCCTGAAACTGGCCGAGGCCGTAGAGATATTCACCGGCGGGACTGGTGAAAGTTTGCTCCGCTTGATAAGACGATTCGCCATTTTCCGTCACCGCGGTCATCGTCTTGCCGCCGCCGGCGGGTTCGCCAAGCAGCAGATTGCCGGACGCATCGAAAAATGTGACTGCCCCGGTCGTTTTGTCCACGGCGACTTTCAGTTTGCGCGTGGTGACCGTCACCTTGCCGTTCGCGTCCGCAACCTTGAATGAAGTGGCCGGCCAGGAATGATTCGTCACCACGAAGTCTTGTCCCGCTGGCAGTGTTGCAGCCGGCGAATACATGACGCGCACAATGCTGTCGGAACAAACCGTCAGCTTCATTTTCCCCGGCGACATCGTGAGCGTCACGCCGTCGGGATCTTTTTCGACGCTGGCCACGGCGATGGGCGTGGCAAAGGTTCGTGTTACTGAAAAGCAAACGGCACCAGCACACAAGGTGGTCAGGAAACATTTCATTCGCAGATAATTCCAAGTCTTTGCGACCCGGTAAAGGCGAAATCACACTATCCGTCAGGCACGTATGTGCATGGGTGGGAAATGTCGCCAGCAACACCGTTAGCCCGCGCAGGAATCGCAGGTGATCTGGACAAACCTAAAGTGTTTTACAGGTTATTTTATCCCGTTTTATTACGAGTTGGGCTTGGGATTGGGGTTGCAAATCGGCTCGCGTGGTTAGGCATGCAAGCGGTCTTTTTTTCTGCATGATTGCGAGCAAACGTTCAACGGCTCCACTGCGGAGGCGAGGCCCTGCCAGTTTCCACCTTGAAAAGCTGAATGCCTGTTGTATAATACTTTACGAGCCCGTCCTGCCAGGTCAGATTGAAAGCCGTTGCCGTTTTGATTTATTTGGCTTTCAGGCTGTCTCGCGTGCTGCTACCATGCGTGCAGGCCAACGACCAGGCCCTCTCCGGCTCCGGCCGTTTCAACATCGGACTGAACGGAACCAACGGCTTGCCGGCAAGACCAGGCACCCATTATGAAACTACAACTTCCGCCTGCTCATCCCATCGGTTAATATTGTCGTGTTCAAACTGAAGACTTATTTATGAATGTGTTCCCCCCCCCCTTCCTCGAACGACGTCGCAAACCCGCGAAACTGCTCTGCCTGATTTCAATGGTGCTGCTGATGGCCAAACCGGCGTGGGCGCAACTGCCAGCCGGTTGGACCGACGCCGACATCGGGTCGCCGGGTCTGGCCGGCTCGGCGAGCTACGCCAGTGGCGTGTGGACCGTGACCGGCGGCGGTTCGGACATTTGGAACAACGCCGACCAGTTCAATTTCGTCAGCACCAATTTCACCGGCGACGGCACGATGATTGTCCAAGTGACCAGCATCCAAAACAGCGATCCAAGTTCCGGCTGGTCCAAAGCAGGGCTGATGTTCCGCAACGACGGCACTGACGGTTCGGTAAACGTGAGCATCGTCGCCACGGCGGGCCAGGGAGTCAGTTTCCAATGGCGAAGCACGGCCGGTGGTTCAAGTTCTTTCGCCGCGGATGGCGGCATTTACGCGCCAGTCTGGTTGAAATTGGTCCGCGCCGGCGCGACCTTCACTGGCTATTACAGCCAGGATGGCATCAACTGGGTGCAGGTCAGCAGCCAGCAGGTTATATTGAACAGCACGGTCATGGCCGGGCTGGACGTGACGGCCCACAACAACTCGGCGCTGAACACCGCCACGTTCACCAGTTTAAGTCTGTCCAATGTGCCTCCGCCGATTTTCGGCGTTTATCGCCAACTGTGGACCAATCTCAATTCCAGCGTCGGCAACACTCTGGCGGCGTTGACGAACACGAGCTACAATCCGAACTGGCCCACCAACCCGGCGGCGGCTTACACGCAAGTCTTGCCCGGCTTTGAAACGCCAGTCAACACCGGGATGAATTACTACGGCCAGTGGCTGCGCGCCTTCGTGGTGCCGCCCACGAACGGCAGCTATACTTTCTGGATCGCCAGCGACGACACCTCGCTCCTGCTCTTGAGCACCAATGAAAATCCGGCAAATGAAATTCCGATCGCCTCGGTTACTGCCTGGACCGACTGGCGCGATTTCACCTCGGAGGCCAACCAACAATCCTCGCCGGTTTATTTGCAAGGCGGACAACGTTATTACCTGGAAGCGCTGCATCAACAGGGCACTGGTGGCGATAATTTGACGGTGCAATGGCAGTTGCCGGACGGCACCATCGAGTTGCCGCTCGCCACCGGCAGCGCCGCCGGCACGCTGCTCGTTCCGTTCACCGGGCTGATGAATATGCCGGGAATCTATTTTCAGCCCGCCACCAACACCGTCGGCCTCGAAAACAGCACCGTCACGTTCTCCCTGCTGGCAACCAATCCGGCGCCGGTCTTTTACCAATGGCGGTTGAGCGGCACCAATCTGCCCGGCGCCAACTCGCCGGTGTTGGTTTTGAGCAACTTGAGCATGAGTTGGAACGGCCAGGTTTTTAACTGCGTGGTCACCAACACGGCCGGTTCCGTCACGAGCACGCCGGCCATTCTGACGGTGCTTGCCGACACCAATCCGCCGACGGTTTTGAACGTCGTCAATGTTGGCCTCACCAACGTGCAAATCACCTATTCAAAAGTGGTCGAAGCTGCCAGCGGCACCAACACGGCGAATTACATTTTCACCAACGGCCTGGCGGTGACCGGTGCGACGTTGAATTCCGACAATCAAACTGTCGTGCTCACCACCGCGCCGCTGACTTACGGCAGCAATTATTGCATCGTCATCAACGGCGTGCGCGACCGCGCGGCGACGCCGAACACGATTGCCACGAACACCACCGTGACATTTCCCGCGCTGCCTTACGCGCCGCTGGACTTGGGCAATCCTTCGGTCGCTTCCACCGTGACCGTCGCCGGCAACGGTTTCAACGTCACCGCCGCCGGCACGGACTTTGGCGGCAACTCGGATCAGGGCAACTTTTCGTATCAGCTCGTCACCGGCAATTTTGACGTCGCCGTGCGCGTGGCTGGATTGACCTTGTCCGACACCTTTGCCAAAGCCGGCCTGATGGCGCGCGAGACTTTGACGGTCAACAGCCGGTTTGCCGCCGCGTTCACCACGCCGGCAATGAACGGCTCGTTTTTTGAATGGCGCGATCCCGCCAACAGCGCCAGCAGCACCGCCGGCAATTTTCCGGCCAATTATCCGAACACCTGGCTGCGGCTCAACCGTGTCGGCAACACGTTCACCGGATTTGCGAGTTATGATGGCCAGGTGTGGACGCAGTTGGGCAGCGACACGATCTCGATGACGAACCAGATTTATCTCGGTTTTTGCGTGAGCAGCCGCAACGCGAGCGCCGTCGCCACCGCGCAATTTCGCGACATTACAAACGTCACCAATGGGGTGGTTGGCGTGGAAATCAATCCGCACGACGCAATGGGGCCGTCGTCGCGCAAATCGCCGATTGCGTTTTCGGAAATCATGTGGAAGCCCGCGCCGCGCACCGACGGGAGGAATCTGGAATTTCTTGAGCTCTATAATTCCAATCCGTGGTTTCAGGACATCAGCGGTTATCAACTCACCTGCGCGGACATGAATTACACGTTCCCGCCAAACACGCAAATTCCCGGCGGCGGTTATCTCGTCGTGGCGGCGGCGCCCGGTGACATTCAAGCCGTCTATGGCATCACCAACGTCATGGGGCCTTACACCGGCAGCTTGAAAAAATCCGAAACGCTCGAACTGCTGGACGAGCAAACCAACGTCCTGCTGACCGTGCCTTACACCGACGTTTTTCCGTGGCCGGTGGCGACCGATGGCACGGGACATTCGCTGGTGCTGGCCCACCCGACTTACGGCGAAGGCGACCCGCGCGCGTGGGACATCAGCGATACCGTCGGCGGTTCGCCGGGGCAGATGGATTCATTCACGCCGAGTCCGCTACGCAACGTGGTCATCAACGAAATTTTGCCGCATTCGGAAAATCCCGCCGTGCCGCAGTTCATCGAGTTGTATAATCACAGCACGAACAGCGTGGATGTTTCGGGCTGCATTTTGACCGACGATCCGACGACCAACAAATTCGTCATTCCGTCCGGCACGGTCATCGGCCCGGCCGGATTTGTTGCCTTCACGCAATCGCAATTTAATTTCACGCTCAACGGCGCGGGCGAGACGCTGTATTTCGTCAAGCCCGACGGCAGCCGGATTCTTGACGCCGTGCAATTTGGCGCGCAGCCCGACGGCGTTTCTTACGGCCGCTGGCCGGACGGCGCAAATGATTTTTACAATTTCACCGCCAACACGCCGGGCACGAACAACAGCGCGATTTTGATCGGCGACATCGTCATCAACGAATTGATGTATGACCCGATCAGCGGCAACGACGACGACCAATACATCGAGCTTTACAACAAAGGCACGAACACGGTGAACCTCGCCGGCTGGCAGTTAACGTCGGCCGTCACGTTCACGTTCCCAAGCATCAACATTGCGCCAAACGGCTACGTCGTGGTCGGGCGCAACGTGACCAACTTGTTCGCCAAGTATCCGAATCTGAACAGTGGAAACACGGTGGGCAATTACAGCGGCAAACTGTCGCACAACGGCGAGCTGCTGATTCTGTCCGTGCCGCAAACGCTTTACACGAACACGCCGATCATGGTCGCCGAAGATCAGGTGGCTTACGGCACCGGCGGACGCTGGGGCGAATGGTCCAGCGGCGGCGGCAGCAGTCTGGAATTGAAAGACCCGCGCTCGAATCACCGGCTCGCCTCGAACTGGGCCGACAGCGATGAGACGCAAAAATCGGTTTGGACGGACATCGAAACCACGGCGGTGCTCGATAACGGCGACAACTATGATGCTTGGATTGATTACGCGCAAATCGGTCTTTTGGATGTCGGCGAATGTTTGGTGGACAACATCGAGGTGGATTACAACGGCACGAATTACGTTTCCAACGGCACGTTTGAAAGCGGCACCAACGGCTGGACGTTTCAAGGTGACATGGTTCGGTCCAGCCTCGAAAACACGGGTTACGTCAGCAGCCATTCACTGCACATTCGTTGCAGCGACCGCATCTGGACCGGAGTTAATTCCTGCCAAGTGGCCTTGAACACCAACTCGATGGCATCCGGCCAGACCGCGACGCTGCGGTTCAAAGCGCGCTGGCTGCACGGCTGGCCCGAACCGCTGCTCCGCTTGAACGGCAACTGGCTCGAAGCCACGGCGGCAATGCCCGTGCCGACGAACCTCGGCTCGCCGGGCCTGCCCAACAGCGAATACATCACCAACGCCGGGCCTGCGATTTACAACGTCACGCATAATCCGCCGGTGCCGGCGGCGAATCAGAATGTCGTGGTTACGGCGCAGGTGCATGATCCCAACGGCGTGACCAATCTCACGCTCTATTACCGGCTGGACCCGGCCACGACTTACACGGCCGTGCCGATGAAAGACGACGGCACGGGCGGCGACGCGGTTCCGGGCGACGGCGTGTTTAGCGCGACCATTCCGGGACAGGCGGCAAACCAGATCGTCGCGTTTTATATTTCCGCCACGGACGGTCTGGGGGCCGCCACGCGGTTTCCGGCGATTCGCGCCGGCGACAACGAGCCGGTGCGCGAGTGTGTGGTGATGTTCGGCGACGGCAATCCCGGCGGCAGCTTCGGCGTTTATCATTTATGGATTACGCAGACCAACGTCACCCGGTGGGGCAGTCTGTCCGATTTGAGCAACGAATTCACCGACGGCACAATGGTCAACGGCAATCGCGTCATCTACAATATGGGAGGCCGGTTTGCCGGCAGCCCTTACCATCAGCTCTTTG
>DATNHI010000034.1:0-1314 GCA_035605035.1 Verrucomicrobiia bacterium | reverse complement strand
TTTTCACGAAATTGATTTGCCTGCCGTGCTTACCGCGTTAGACGCCAAGCTCACTCTGGTCATGCCGGTGAATCATGAATCGGACAGCGTTGATCAAATTCAACGAATGACCGATGAATTCAAAAACCGGTGCAATTACGTTGTCGTTCGCAACGCCGCACACAGTGACAGTTTCGCCATTTTTGAATCCAGCGAAGTCCGGGCGCTCCTCGCCGACAAACTCGGCGGACGTGAAATTACCATGACCCGGATGCAGGACTGGCTGGTCGAGGCGCTCAACGCGGAGAATCTGACCATCGCGGCAGCCACAAAACATGCTTCGTTCAGCCTGCTTGACCGGCAACGACTCCAAACGTGGCAGCGCAAGTTTTACGCTGAAGTCGAATCTGCCGCCAACCTCCTACTGTCTTCAAAGTGATGTCCAAGCCCAGCACACATCCGCCGGACTTCGACGAGGAATTCACCAAGGCCGTTGCCGAGTGGCGCGATGAACATCGGCTGCGAGAAGACGACGCGGTGATATTGCTTGTCGAATTATTCCGAATCCACCAGCGGCATTGGGATGAACTTCGCCGCCGCGAAATTCCGTCCTTCGAGCAATTTCGCGCGGACATCACGAAGCTCGTCGGCGCGGCGCAGACATTTCAACAACAGTCATCAGCTTTGCTGCAACTGCTGCGAAGCCAGCCACCGGCTCACCGGGCCGCGAGAATCACCCGCGCTGCCGCAATCTTCGCCGCGCTCGCCGCGCTGCTGGCCGGTTATCTTATTGGGAGGGCATGGAAATGAAACTCGGCCTCATCCCGTTCGGCCCGATAATGCCGCTGCCAGACTTCATACTCGCGTTGAAGTATCCGCAATACTACTTCACAATTGGTGGAATTCTTCTGGCGCTCATCGCAATTTGGCTCTTGTTCCTTACTCGAAATGGCAATGGCTGTGTCGCACGGCTCGGCGGTCTAAAGTGGAAGCGAAACCAGTTTTGCCGCGGCTGGCTCATCACCGGCGACACCGGCTCTGGCAAAACCAGTTCGGGCATCAACCAATTGGCGCATCAGGTTTTTCAAAACGAACCGACCTGGGGTGGGTTGTGCGTTGACGAAAAAGGCGTTTATTGGGAAACACTGACCGCGATGGCGCGTCACTATGGCCGCGAACACAATTTGATTCATCTGCAAATCCGCGCCAACGACACCGATGCGCGGTGGGTGCCGCCGAATCGCTACAACTTGACCGGCGACCGCAGTATTCCGTTCTCCACCTATGCCAAATTCATCGTGGACACCGCCACGAGCCTGGGCCAGGGCGGAGACA
>DATNHI010000033.1:0-1175 GCA_035605035.1 Verrucomicrobiia bacterium | reverse complement strand
GTGGAAAATCATCCCGACGACAGCCCGGCCAGGATGAAGGCGGAAGTGAAGGCCGCCGGTTACATTTTCCCGTATCTTTATGACGAATCGCAGGCTGTCGCCAAAGCCTATCGCGCCGCCTGCACGCCGGACATTTACCTGTTCGACAAAAACCGCAAGCTCATCTATCGCGGCCAGTTTGACGACAGCCGGCCCGGCAACGGCGTTCCGGTGACGGGAAAGGATTTGCGCACCGCGCTCGACGCCGTACTGGCCGACAAACCGCTTTCACCAAACCAAAAAGCCAGCATGGGCTGCAATATCAAGTGGAAAGCCGGCAACGAACCGGATTATTTCTGAAAAAATTCACGATTTCCGATTGGTGATTGACGATCCAATCCGCAACGAGGAGTGATGTGTCAGTCGCCAATCGTAACCCGTGGATCAGATGAACACTTCTGCGCTGTCTTTAGCTGATGGCGGTGCTATCGCAATTTCCCGGCCGGCCAGCGGCGAGAAAATAATTCAAAGGATTTCAGCGGTGGCGGGTTCAAAGTTTGCAAAAGCAACCTCCATGGCTGACGCCGACGACGATCTGGTGTTGCAGAGTCAAAATGGCAGCAAGTCAGCTTTTGAGGCGCTGATGCGAAATCATCAACAAATGATTCATGCGCTGACATTTCGGATGACTGGTTCGCCCGTTGACGCCGAGGACCTGGCGCAGGAAACATTTCTGCGCGCCTATGAACAAATCGGCTCGTTCAACTCCGTTTCGAAATTTTCCACCTGGCTTTACAGCATCGCCATTCACGCCTGCTTGAACTGGCGTCGGGACGAAGCGCGCCGTTTTCAGGCTTACGCCAACTGTGCGAATGAATTTTCCGCTCAACGGACGGCCGCCGAAACGGCGCCAGTCGAAGCGGAAACAGCCCAACGGGCGCAGGCGACATTGCTCAGATTGCCGGCCAAGCAGCGCGCGGCGCTTATACTCACAATTTACGACGGCTTGACTCACGCGGAAGCCGCAAAAGTGCTGCGTTGTTCGGAAACGACCGTTTCGTGGCGCATTTTTTCCGCGAAGAAAAAATTGAAACGCTGGCTCACGGCCGGCGACCGGAGCAATGAACGACGCTGAACTTGAATCGCAATTGAAAAGCATCCGCGTGCCAGCACGAACGCCGGAGTATTAGGAACAT
>DATNHI010000032.1:0-12230 GCA_035605035.1 Verrucomicrobiia bacterium | reverse complement strand
AATTGCTCGTGGTTCCGCCAGGTTTTGGAGTGCGCCAGCCCTCTGGCGCTATTCTCGGGCGCGCGGCTCTCAAAGCGGCAGAGGGCTGCCGCAGTCCAAGACGCTATCGCGCATGCCGTGAACATTTATGAAAATCGGCCGGCTCACCATCAGCGACCGCGCGTCGGCGGGCATTTACGCCGACCGCAGCGGGCCGGAGATTGAAACCGTGCTGCGCGAGTTTCTCGGCAACGACGCCATCTTCGAGGCCGTCATTGTGCCGGATGAAGTGGAGGTGATTTCGGCGGCGCTGAGAAAGTTTGCGGACGAGCAAAAATGCGATATGGTTGTCACGACGGGCGGTACGGGCATCACGCCGCGCGACGTGACGCCGGAGGCGACCCGTGCCGTGCTGGAAAAGGAATTGCCCGGGTTCGGCGAAATCATGCGGATACAATCGTTCGCCAAGGTGAAGACAGCGATTCTGTCACGCGCGGTGGCCGGGACGCGCGGCTCGTGTTTGATTGTGAACCTGCCCGGCAAGCCGTCGGCGGTGCGCGAATGTCTGGAAATTCTCGCGCCGGCCATCCGCGAGTGCCTGGCGCATTTGTGCGGCGAGGATCCGCATGCGCCTGCGTGCGCTAAAACAATGAACGATAGTGACAGACAATCATGAAATCCGAATGCCGAATGCCGAAATCCGAAAGAAGGCCGAGGCCCGAAGCTCGAAACCGGCTTTCCGGACAAAACATTTTTTCGGTTTTCGGAATTCGGGTTTCTTTCGATATGCTGGTTTCGGATTTCGGAATTTTGTTCCGGTAAGAACACATGGACCAGTTCGGACGACAAGTTGATTATTTGCGCATCTCGGTCACCGACCGGTGCAACGAGCGTTGTCTCTATTGCATGCCGGAAGGTTACAAAGGCTGGGAAAGCAAGCCGGACCACCTGACCGCCGCCGAAATCATCCGCGTCGTCCGCGTGGCGGCGGGACTGGGCTTCCGCAAATTCCGGCTGACCGGCGGTGAACCGCTCGTGCGCGCCGACGTGCCGGAAATCGTGCGCGCCATGACCGCGATTCCCGGTGTGGCGAGTGTCGGGCTTTCGACGAACGGAATGAAATTGGCCGCGCTCGCGCAACCGCTCCGCGATGCTGGCCTGCGCACGGTGAATGTGAGTCTCGACGCGCTGGACGCGGCGATTTATCACCGGATCACCGGTGGCGACGTGACGCGCGTTCTGGCGGGCATTCAGGCGGCGTTGGCGGCGGGCTTCGAGCGCGTGAAACTGAATTGCGTGCTCATGCGCGGCGTGAACGAGCAGGAAATCTGGCCGCTTGTTTTGTATGCCGCCGAACATGACCTGCCGTTGCGGCTTATTGAATTGATGCCGGTGACGACGACGGACGTTTTGACGGAGAAAAATTTCCTGCCGTGCGGCGAGGCGATGCAAATGCTGGCGCAAAAGGACGAATTGATTCCGCAACCCGACCGCAAGCTCGGCCACGGCCCGGCGAAGTATTATTTGCTTAAACAGACCGGCGCGCTCGTCGGGTTCATCGGCGCGCTCACGAACGAGCATTTTTGTGAGAAATGCAACAAGATGCGGCTGACCGCTGACGGCAAAATCCGTCCGTGTCTCGGCAACCATGTCGAAGTGGATTTGCGCGGCGCGCTTCGGCATGGCGCGAATGACGCTGTGTTGAAGGAACTGCTGGAATCGGCGCTGCGCGTGAAGCCGCTGGAACACGAGTTCCGCAAGAACTATCAGCCTTGCCGTCCGATGACTGCTATCGGCGGGTGAAAGGAATTTATTCCTCGAAGCAGGAGCGGGAGGAATTGCACGAGTCTTTGTGTACAGGCTGGTCGTCCACGCCGACGACGGTTTGCGTGCGGTTGCACCAGAAATGGCAGGGTGTGACGTGTTCGCCTTCCTTGTCGGCGAAGGCTTCCTCCGGCGTCGCGCCGATATACAGGCTTTTGGTCCGCAAATGCTTGCAAAATGTCTGGTTCATGGTTCACCCCGTGGGGTAGCAGGCTCCACCCCACGGGGCGAGCCTTTCAGTTTGAGCAGCGTGCGCCGGATGAGCGCGTGCGCCATCGGCACCTTGTAAGCATTGTGCTGCAGCGGCTTGGCGTCCTTTAAAATCAGGTCCGCCGCCTGCGACACCGTGTCGTCATCCAGCGTTTTGCCGTCGAGAAAACTGTTGGCAGCTTCGACCTGATGCGGCACGGGCGAGATGCTGCCGAGCGCGACGCGCGGCTGGCTTAATTTTCCGCCGGTCACGCTCGCCGCCGCGGCGCAACTGACCAGCGCCCAGTCAAACGTGTGCTTGTCGCTCACCTGCAAATACGCGCTGCGGTTGCGGGTGGTCGGAATTTCCACGCGCAAAATCAGGTCGCCGGGCGCGAGCGAATTGTGCGCCGTCGGTTCCGTGAAGGCTTTCTGGTAAAGGTCAGTCATGCTCAACCGGATTTCCTTGCCGTCGCGCAGCACGATGGCGGTGGCGTCGAGCGCGGCGAACGTGGTGCCCAGGCTGGAGACGACCGGGCTGATGCAATCATTGCCGCTGAATAAACTGTGGTAGCGGTTTTCACCATGGCGCGCGTAGCAGAGTTCGCCGCCTTTCTTGAGACAGAGCACGTCGCGCTGGCGGTAATACCAGCAGCGCGAATGTTGCGCGAGATTGCCGCCGACGGTGGCAACATTGCGGATTTGCGGCGAGGCAATTTCCGACGCGGCGTCGTGCAGACCGGGGAATATCTCTTTAATTTCCGGGTCATGCTCGAGTTCCGCGACGGTGACCAGCGCGCCGATGGTCCAGGATTTTTCGCCGCGCTTAATTTGGCTCAAACCGGGCAGCGACTTGACGTTGACGAGGATGTTCGGGCCGGGGATGAGATAATCCTTGAGCAATCCGAGCAGGTCATTGCCGCCGGCGAGGTAGGCGCCGTGGTCGGCGACCAGTTCGCGGGCGCTGTCCGGTGAGAAGGCGGTGGCGTAGGCGAAAGCTTTCATGGCATTAATTGCAGGTAGGGACGGCGCGCTGCGCCGTCCGCGCCAAGTGCACTGACGCAAAAGTTCCGCCCGCTGTTTCGCGGGCGGGGACATCGCAGCGCGATGTCCCTACCAAAAATTGGCGAGGTATCTCTCATGTTTGCGCAACAGATTTGGGCACTTTGCCCAGCGCGGCCAGCACTTTGGCCGGCGTGATGGGCAGGCTGCCGACGCGGACGCCGATGGCGTTGGCGACGGCATTGGCAATCGCCGCCGCCGTGGGCACCGTGGCCGGTTCGCCGATGCCGATGACGCCGCGTTCGGGCATGTTTAATAGAACGACCTCGATTTCCGGCACGTCGGCGATGCCGGGCAGTTTGTAGGTCTCAAAATTCGGGTTCAGCATGACGCCGGACAAATCGTCCATCACACGCTCCTCGTAAAGGGCGTAGCCCATGCCCATGATGACGCCGCCGTTGATCTGGCTTTCGAGCGTGAGCGTGTCAATGATCAGGCCGCAGTCGTGGACGGCGACGACCCTTTCTACCGTGACCAGGCCGGTTTCGGTATCCACCTCAACTTCGGCAAATTGCACGCCATAGGCCGGGCGGGTGGAAAGCCCTTCAATCCAGCTTCCGTGGACGACAAGCGGATTGACGCCGAGTTTTTTGCACGCGGCAAACCAGTTTTCCCCACGCGCGTCGGCGATGCCAGTCTGCGTCTGCAATTGCTGCAACGCCTTGGTGCAAATGTCATAGACGGTCGGTGATACCGAGGCGCAGGTCGTGCTGCCGCCGCTGCCGGGGCCGGGCGGGAAGTTGGTGTCGCCGACTTTCACCGTGATTTGCTCCGGCTTCAAACCGAGCATTTCCGCCGCAACGACGGCGATGACGGTTTTAGTGCCGGTGCCGATGTCCTGTACGCCAAGCCGAAATTCAACGCTGCCGTCGGGATTGATTTGTGCTTCGCCCTGCGTCGAGCGGCTGGGACCGCCGGCGGGCCACGCGGCGCCCGCGCAACCGATGCCAGTTTTCACCACCCCGGGCGAACTGCCGGGTTTCCGATATTTTTCCTTCCAACCGAACTTTTCCGCGCCGATTTTGTATTCGCGTTGGCGGACGTCGTTGGGATCATTTTTGAGCCGGAATTCCAGCGGGTCCATGGCAAGTTTCACCGCGAGGTCGTCCATGGCGGATTCCATGCCAAACGAGGCGGGCGGATTTCCCGGCGCGCGAAAAGCGCGCGAGGAACCGGCATTAACCGCGACGGCCGACTGCTTCACTCGCGTGTTCGGCACGCGGTAAAGATAAGGCATGGGGATGTCGGCGCCGCCGCCACCGCCACCGGCGTCCGCGCCCGCGCCAATGCCGGCGGTCCCGTAATTTTCCGCGTCAAAGGCGTGCAATGTGCCGTCGGCCAGCGCGCCCATTTTGATTTTTTGAAAACTGGAAGGCCGGTTGCCCACGGCGAGCGCATTGTCAAATCGCGTGAGCATGAGCCGGACCGGCGCCTTTGCCGCTTGCGAAAGTCTGGCTGCCAGGACGCCCTCGACGCCCGCGCCGAGTTTGGAGCCGAAGCCGCCGCCCATGAATTCGGTGGAGACGCGCACCTTGCTGTGTTCCAGTTGCAGCGCGCCGGCCAGGCCATCGCGCACACTGGAAATGCCCTGGGTGGAAGCCCACACCGTGAGGCCTTCCTCCGTCCACGAAGCGGTGTTGCCGTGCGTTTCCATCGGATTATGAATCTGCACCGGGGTCGTGTAAAACCCTTCGATGACGGCGGCGCATTCACTGAAAGCCTGGTCCACGTTGCCGCGTTCGCGCGGCCGGCCCGGGGAAGCATTGGGCCGGCCCGCCCAGACTTGGGGCGCATCGTCTTTGCGGGCTTCGTTCTCGTTGACGACAAATTTATCCTGCGGTTCGGCTTTGACTTCAATGGCGCGCAGCGCGTCGAGACACGCCTGTTTGGTCGTGCCGGCAACCGCGGCAATTTCCTCGCCATAAAAGCGCACTGTAAATTCGCCGTCCCGCGCCTTGACGGCGGCTTTGATGCCGGGAATTCCCAGCGCCTTGTCCAGGTTGACCTCGGTAATCTTCGCGGCCGGCCATTTCGACCGCAGGATCATGCCGTAAAGCCAGCCGTCGGCTTGAATGTCGGATGCATACCGTGCCCGGCCCGACGCCTTGGGCGCTCCATCCACACGGGTCGTGGCGTGGCTGATATATTTGGGGGATTCGGGCCAGCTAGCCATGGAGCACCTCCGTTTTGCTGGTGGTCTTCACACCCGCCGCCTGGAATACGGCCTGCAAAATGTGCGGATGGGTGCCGCAGCGGCACAGGTTCCCGGCGCAGGCGTGCTTGACCTCATCGGCGGTCGGATGCGGATTATGTTTCAGCAACGCTGTCACGCTCATGATGAAGCCTGGCGTGCAGTAGCCACATTGCAACGCGTCCTTGTCAACGAACGCCTGCTGCACCGACGATAATTTGTCGCCGTCCGCCAATCCCTCGACAGTGATGATTTCATGTGCCTGCGCCTCGATGGCGAGTTTCTGGCAGGCATAAATCGGTGCGCCGTCCAGCAACACGGTGCAGGCGCCGCAGGCGGCGCGGTCGCAACCTTCCTTGGCGCCGGTGAGGCTGGAATAATTCCGGAGGGCATCGAGTAGCGTGACGCGCGGTTCGAGTTGCAGTTTCAGTTTTTGGCCGTTGACCTTGAGCGTGACCGGCACGGCGCCGGGGCCGATGACTTTTTCGGCATTAACCTTTTCCAATTCAGCCGCCACGGCATCGGTCCGGGCGGCGACGGCGGTAACCGCGGTGGTACCGAGGGTTTTAAGAAACGTGCGCCGGGAATGGGCGCCCAATTTCTCCGGTTCAGATTTTTTCATATGCCGCGTAAGCGAATCTTTGCCTGTTTGTAATCCTCCGGTGTGTCCAAGTCAAGCCCTAGTCCGGCATCCGCCATCGGACATTTGACCAATGGACAAGAAAGCTGTTTTAAGAAAGTTTTCAAGGTTCTGGCCCGCGTGGTTTTCAGTTCCTGGAAAGCCGGGCGCGGCAGCAGAACCGGGTGCCGTCGGTGGCCGCCGAACTCCGGCTGGCAAACCGCGTCGGGATTTTGCGCGGAACCTTCCAATAATGCGCGCAGGGTTGCCGTCTGCAAATGGGGTTGATCCCCCAGCGCAATTGCCCAGGTGGAGATTTCCTTTTTCCAACCGGCCCAGGTTGCCGCGCAAAGGACGGAACTGAACATGCCGTGCTCTGGATGTGGGTTTTCAATGCGGTGTTGCGCCGGGAAATCCAGCCGGTCCAATTCCGCCGCCAGGGCCGCGTCGTGTGGCCGGTGGACGACGGCGATTTGGCGTGCGCCCAGTTCGTGCCATTGCTGGAGGATGTGGCCGATGACGGACGTGTTACCCCACGGCAGCAGCAATTTGGGACGCCCCATCCGCGACGACGCGCCCGCGCCGAGAATGACGACGCCGAGAGCGGAAAATTTGGGTCCGGCGTTCACGGCAGATTTCCTGGCCATGCAGCGCTTTTGACAGAAAGCGACGGATTAATGACGAATGACGAATGACGAATGACGAAAGAATGACAAAGCCCGAATGACAAAGTTGATTGACCCGCGTGCCGAGGCGGTTCGCCATTCGTCATTCGAAATTCGTCAGTCATTCGGTTTTAGGGCCTGGTCGTTTTTTCTGCGCGTTTTTGAATATATTGCGCCAGGATGCTGACGCCGATTTCCTGTGTGCTTTGGGCGCGGATGTCAACGCCCACCGGGCAGGCGACCTGGTCCATTTCCTCCGCGCTGGCAATCTTCTGCCGGACAAATTGTTCGCGGATGATCCGCGCCTTGCGGCGGCTGCCGATCATGCCCAGAAACACGAACGGCCGGTGGATCCACTCGGTGAGCACGAGCGCGTCATGCTGGTGACCGCGAGTGACGATGAGGCCGTAAGCCGGTTGCCGGGGCAATGGTTCCTTTAAAAGTTCGTGCCAACCGCCCACGCGCAGCCGGGTGTCCGGAGGAAAGAACTGATGATTTGCCAGTTCCGGCCGGTCGTCAAAGACCGTCACATCAAATTCCAGTTTCAGTGCCAGCGGGGCGACCGCCTGGGCGATGTGGCCGGACCCGGCAATCCACAACGCGGGCAGAGGCGAGACCGTTTCCTGGTAAAACCATTCGCCGGTAGGGCGCGTCACTCCGTGCGCGCCGTCGTTCGTTTGCGCGTCAGCGGCGGGCAGAGGACTGCCCGCCCTGCCTTCAACAAGCGCGATGGAAAAATCGTTTTTAACGCCCCAGCGAACCGTTTCGGTAACGCTGGCGAGTTTGCGCCAGAGTTCTGCCGATTGCCGGGCCTGGGGCAGAATCAATCCGGAGACGCTGCCACCACAAATCAGTCCGTCATCCCAGCCAAAATCGTGGTCGAGCAGCATTTCGAATGTGGCGGGCTGGCCGGACTTCAAAGCTTTTTTGGCGCGGGCATGGACTTCCGCTTCGAGACAGCCGCCGCCCAACGTGCCGACAATCCGCCCGTCCTGAAAGAACAACGCCTTGGCGCCCAGGCGCTGCGGACTGGAGCCTTTGACGCCGGAAATCAGGGCCAGCGTAAAGGGCTGGTCTTGCGCCAGCGCGGCGACGAGCTGTTCATAAAAGCGGGCCATAAACACAAGAGGCGCCGAAGTGCCGGTTTGAAACTGATTTTGGTGTCCATAAACAGTATGTTAAAAACCGCGGCCTCGTTCAAATACAATGGCCCGCGCCATGAAACGGTCAACAAATTTTTAAATGGGTGCCGTAACGGATGTCGGAAAGGGGCGGGAACGGACAACAAAAAACCCCGCCGTTGCCGTGTGTAACTGGTTCCTTTGAACATGTTTTACAACATGTGGAACCTGCCCGATTGCTTTCGACTTCCAGTAAAGGCATGTCGGCCACAACCGAGGCTCCGGCTCCTGGATCGCTTATTTACGGTTCAAGGATTAGTTACTAATCACGCACAGGGCAGGGTAAATCTGCTTTCACAGTCAAAGAGCGTTTACTGATACCGGTTCAGTTATGGCCCCACCCTGGATTTTTTTCAAGCTAAATTTTTGGGAATTTTTCCGTTTGGGAGCGAACAATTACGTCGGCAAGGCACACGGTCGGTTCGCATTCCATGACCGGAAGGATTTCCGCGACGGGAGGCTGTTATAAGAGGAGAGAGCCGGCTTTTTTCTCCGCCTTGGCGTCTGCCACAGCCGGGAAATAGATGTGGAGGGTTGTGCCCTTGTTTACCTCGCTGGCCACGGTAATCCAGCCGCGATGTTGCTGGACAATGCCATAGACGGTGGCCAATCCCAAGCCCGTGCCTTTGCCGACTTCCTTGGTGGTGAAAAATGGTTCAAAAATGCGCGGCAAGTTGTCCGGAGTGATACCGCAGCCGGTGTCGCTGACCGACAGCCAGACGTGCAATCCAGACGAGGCGCCGGGGTTTTGCGCCGCCTGTTCCTCGTCCACCGCTTTGACCCCGGTGGTGATGGTCAGGCTGCCGCCATCGGGCATGGCGTCGCGGGCGTTGACCACAAGATTCATGAGGGTCTGTTCGATCATGCCGGCGTCTCCGTAGATCAACGGGAGATTGGCGGCATAATTTGACTGCATGGAGATGTTCTCACCGAGGACACGCCGGAGCATTTTTGTCATTTGCGCGACGACCTCGTTCAAGCTTAAATTGGCCGGTTGCATGACCTGTTTGCGGCTGAACATGAGCAGTTGACGGGTCAGCGTTGCGGCACGTTCGGCGGCCTGGGCGATTTGCTGAGTGCACTCCATTTTTTCAGCCGGTTTCAATTCCGTGTTCTGCAACAACGAGGCGTTCCCCTGAATCACAGTCAGAACATTGTTGAAATCGTGCGCTACGCCGCCGGCCAACTGGCCGATGATTTCCATCTTCTGCGCCTGACGCAACTGGGATTCCAAGGCGACTTCCTGGGTCACATCGCGTTTGACCGCGACAAAGTTGGTGATTTTGCCGTTGGAATCAAAAACCGGCGAAATCGTGGTTTCCTCTTCGAACAGCGCGCCGTTTTTCTTTTTGTTGATAAATCGGCCCCGCCACACCTTCCTCTGGGTCAAGGTGCTCCACATCTGCCGGTAAAAGTCCGCGTCCTGTTTCCCGCTCTTGAGAATGCGAGGGGTCTGACCGACGGCTTCTGATGATAGGTATCCGGAAATCCCTTCAAAGGCGGGATTGACATAGAGGATCGTGCCATTGGGATCGGTGATGACAATGGCTTCGGCTGCCTGCTGGACGGCGGTGGCCAGGCGCGCTTGCGTTTCTTCGGCGCGTTTGTGCGCGGAGATGTCACGCGCGACCGTCACGTGCAGCTCCGTGTCCCCCAACCAGAGGTGTTTTGAAGAAACGCTGACCGGGAAAACACTTCCATCTTTCCGCCGGTGCAACGATTCGACTTGTTGTGTCCCGCCCTGCCGGTTCTCCTGGAAACTTTCCCATTCCGCCTGCCAGCGTTCCTTGGGAAAAATCGGGTCGAAGTCCCACAAGGACAGGCGCATCAACTCTTCACGTGTGTATCCGAGGGAGCGGCACGCCTGCTCATTGACGTAGGAGAGGCCGGCGTCGCGAGTCATCCAGAATACGGCGTCCGAGGCCTGGTCAATGGAAAATTCGTACATCTGGAGGTTCCGTTCGGCGCGTTTATATTCGGTGATGTCGCGGATGACGCCGACGATTAATTCCTCGCCCTTTTCATCCGTGTAAAGGGCCTTTTTGGTCATGATGGTGTGCGTCTGGCCGCCACTGTCCGTGAACTGTTCCTCGTTGATGTTTTCCTCGCCGGTGGCGAAAACCACCTCGTCTTTGGCCCAGAACACGTCCGCTTCTTCTTTCGGAAAGAAATCGCAATCCGATTTGCCGAGGAGTTCTTCCCGTTTGTGCCCCATGAATCCGCAGAAGGCGTCGTTGAGCAACACCCACCGGTGTTGGCGATCCTTGACAAAGATCGGGTCGGCGATGGATTCAATAATTTTGCGCAAATAATTCCGCGATTCGGCCAACTGCAATTCCGCCCGCTTGCGCTCGGTAATATCCATGTTGACGCCGTGAGTTCTGATCGTGCGGCCCTGGGCATCTTTCTCGACGCGAACATGGACGTTGAAATAGCCAACTTCGCCGTCGCCGTAGATGATCCGATGGTCCAATTGTTGGGAGAAATTCGGGTCGGTTGTAATCAGCGATTTCCGGCTTTCTTCTCTGACCATTGCCCTGTCGTCAGGATGAACGAAACGTTTGGCATACTCGGCGGAAGACATGTTAAAGCCGGCCTCCCGCTCGGCCGTTGTGCGCAGGATAGAATAGAATTGATCGTTGAAAGTGAACCGATCGGCGAGCGTGTCAAATTCCCAGTGCGCCAGGCGGGCGATGCGCATGGCTTCGACCAATTGTTCCTGTTTATGGCGCAAAGCCGCTTCCGCTTCCTTGAGCGCCGTGATATCCACCGACACGCCGAGAATTGCCGGTTTGCCGTTACCGGGTATGGGAAAGGTGATGGTCGAGGATGGGAAGGGCATTTTGGTTGTTTGCAGAATGCGCGTTTGCCCGTTTGCATCGGTTAATTTTTCCTCGGTAAACTTCGGCCGGCCGCTGGTGACAACCTCCTGGTCATCCTGCATGAATGCTTCCGCCTGTGCGCTGCCGGGTGCCATATCCAGATCAGAAAGGCCGACCATTTGTTCCGGTGTCAGCTTGGCGGCTCCGGCGCAGGCGCGATTGACGAGGAGATGGCGGCTCTTTTGATCTTTGACATAAATAAAATGGGGTACCAGGTCCATCACCAATCGCAGGAGCCGTTCACTGTTGCGCAGTGCTTCCTCCGCCTGCTTGCGCTCGGTGATATCGCGGCCGACGGATTGGACCTCAACGAGACGATTCTGTTCGTCAAAGAATCCCCGGTTGTTGAATTGCATCCAGCGGACCTCGCCGTTGCCCAGGCGCACCCGGTTTTCAACGAGCGCGATGGGGCTGGCCGGCGACAAGGACTTGAGCTTTTGTTCTACCAGCGACATGTCTTCCGGCAGGACCTCCGGCCGCCATTTGTTTCCCAACAACTCCTCCCGCTTCTTGCCGAAAAACCGGCAGAAGGCGTCGCTCACAAAAGTAAACGTATCGTCGGCCTTGAACCGGCAGATGATTTCTGTCTGGTTCTCGAGCACCGCCCGGAATCGCTCCTCGCCGCGGCGCAACGCCACTCTGGCAATTTTACTTTTCATTTGAAACCGCAGGCTGGAATATTACCCAGCGCCTGCAAAAGCCGATAAACCAATCTTGCCATTTTGAAACCAGTATTTGGCAACACATCTCTGGATGGGTTGTAACGTCTTTGCTTCCAAACGCATCAACGTAGCAGGACTGTTGCCGTCTTTGGGGTTGCCAACGCTGCGGTTTGCAGCCGTGCGTCTGGCTCAGATTCGCTCGGGCGGCCTCTGCAAATAAAAACCCCGCCCTTGTCGTGTGTAACCACGCCTTTGAATCGTTACAACATGCAGGACGACTGGATGGTTTTCGACGACCAGTGAAGGTGTCGGCCACTATCGCAGTTTAGGTCCCTGATCGTTTGATTCCCATTCAAGGCCAGTGTTCCAAACACGAACAGGGCAGGGTAAATTCGACTGCCATTTTCCAAAGAACGCTGCCTTTTGATGCACCATAATTCGTGCCAAGTTGCCCCCAAATGGTGATGCAACACCAAATTGCGCTTTTGGGTTGGGGGTTGACTTTTGGGGACAGCGGCTTAGGATGTCTTTGGCCCACGAAATGCAAAATGAATGGTTTTAAGCGCCAGCCTTTGCCCAAAGTAGTTCCACCTTTTCCGGCGATGTGCCGGGCAGAACCAATAGGAAGAAGCAGTAAGGAATACCGATGCGTTGTGGCATCCGACCCCAACTGCAAATATCGCGTCAGAAATTTGAACCTTGGCTATTTGTGCCTTCATCCGCGTCGCTTGCCGATTGTTAAGCACGCACTTCATTAAACGGTTTCCGTCAGCATTTCTTCAATCGTCCATGCGTGGTCTGTCAGCCCCGCCGCTTGTGCTGGTGGCATTCCGAGTGCCGAATGAACGCGGCAGAAGTTGAAATGCGCCACAAACATCCAGAAATTGAGCGGCCTTTTGTCCAGCAGTTTCGAGGATGTTCAATACGGTGTGCTGGTGCAATCCTGCCGGACGCAAAGCGTGGTTCAAATATCCAT
>DATNHI010000031.1:0-16922 GCA_035605035.1 Verrucomicrobiia bacterium | reverse complement strand
ACCAGCCGGCGACGCAAACAGCAGACGACAGAAACGTTTCATGGTGGGCGCGCCATATATCCGCACGGCTGCGGGATTTTCTGACGACGCACTTTCCGAAGCCGGCAACAACCGGAAATGCCGCCACTGCGGGAAATTCCGGCGTGATTTATTTTGCACTTTCACGACCGCCACCGGAGGGCAAGGAAATCGCCGTCAATTTTGCGCAGAAACTGAGCGGCCTTGAATATATCGGTCTCGGTAAAAGTGACAAAGGTTTCCAGCTGATGGAAGGCGAGCATTTTGTATTTAATACCACGAACTGGAACCAGCGTGCGATGGCCGTGATCCAGCTTGACCCGAAATTGAATAGCGAAGCGAGCGTCGTGTTCCAGACCAGTTCAGGCGACATTCCGCTGGCCTGGTCTATCACCCTGTCCGTCGTGGCGGCGTTGTTTCTCGCGTTCAGTTGCTGGCACAGCTTCATGCTGCCACGACCGCCGGGCGACGGTCCGGTCGTCACGCACAAAAGCATGTTCCGCGAATTTTTCGCCACGCTCGGTTCGTTTTTTCAGAAGCCCGGCATCGTCATGGCGCTGGCGTTCATTTTGCTTTACCGCTTTGACGAGGCGCAGTTGTCGAAAGTCATTTCACCCTTCCTCCTTGACAGCCGCGCGGCCGGCGGCCTCGGCCTCGCAACCAGTCAGGTTGGCCTGGCTTACGGCACATTTGGCATCCTTGCGCTGACGCTGGGCGGATTGCTCGGCGGATTTGCCGCGGCCAAATTCGGGCTGAAGAAAATGCTCCCGTTCATGGTCGGTTCGATGTATCTGCCCAAGCTGGTATTCATTTTTCTGGCGTTCACGCAGCCGGAAAATTTTCTAGCCATCTGCGGCGCGGTGGCAGTCGAGCAATTCGGCTATGGCTTCGGGTTCACGGCGTTTATGCTTTACCTGCTTTATTTTTCCGACGGTCCGCACAAGACGGCGCATTACGCCATCTGCACCGGATTCATGGCACTGGGCATGATGGTGCCAGGCATGTGGAGCGGCTGGGTGGCAGACATCGTAGGCTACCGGCATTTTTTCGTCTGGGTCATCTGCTCAACGATTCCCGGCTTCACGCTGGCGCTGCTGCTGAAAATTGACCCGCAGTTTGGAAAGAGAACTTGATTTTCAACCATGAAATGCGGTTGCCACGCGCAAGAAAACGATTGCATTGAACGCGCCAATCTTCCCAGAATCCAAGTCCACGATGAAATTAAACTGTTTAAACCGACTCAGCCACGTGCTCCTGGCGGGGTTGCTGGCGGGCACAGCGCTGCCGGGATTTATGCCGGAGGCCAACGCCCAATTGTCGTTCGTTTTTACCAACCGCCCGTCACAGGCCCTTCCACGCCGGCCCGGCATCATTTTGATTGTGGCCGACGGGCTCGGTTACGGCGATTTGAGCTGCTACGGTCAGACGCAGTTCCAGACACCCAATTTGGATCAACTCGCGGCTGGCGGAATTCGTTTCACCAACTATTCCGCCGGTGATGCCGCAAGTTCGCCGGCGCGTGCGGCTTTGCTGCTCGGCCGGAACGCGGACCATTTGCGGCGCAGCGCGGCCGGGAACGTTACGCTGACCGGCGGCGATGTCACCGTCGAGCAGCTCCTGAGGCAATCCGGCTATCACACCGGTCTGATTGGCGAATGGGATTTGGGCGATGAAAATTCCGCGGGTGCGCCGTGGAAAAAAGGGTTTGATGAATTCGCCGGAGATCTCGCGTCGGACGAGGCAACCAATTACTACGCTGATTACATGTGGCGTTACGCGCCCCGGAGCATTCTCACGACGAACAATCTACAGGAAGATTTCGTTGGCAAGGAAATGCTTTATCCCAATACCGGCGGCCAGCACGGACAATACATTCCCGACTTGCTCACGAAAGCTACGCTGAATTTTGTCAAAAACAACCAGCCCGACCAATTCAACCGTTACCGCCCATTTTTCCTGCTGCTGGATTACACCATTCCGGGCACCGGCAGCGGGCCGGTGCCGACGGACGCGCCCTATTCCGAGGAACCGTGGCCGCAGCCGCAGAAGAACAAGGCCGCCATGATTTCGCGGCTCGACAGCTACGTCGGTCAGTTGCAGCAGCAGTTGCAGGGCCTTGGCCTGACCAACGACGTGGTGATTTTCTTCACCAGCGACACGGGGCCGCAAAAGGGCGGGGGAGTGGATCTAAATTTTTTCCACAGCATCACCGCGTCCAACAGCCTGCGCGTTCCGATGATTGTCTCCTGGCCGGGAAAAGTTCCCGCCGGCCAGGTCAGCGCCTATGCCTGGACCGCGTCGGATTTTCTGCCCACGGCGATGGATATCGCTTTGACCAAAGCCCCGGCGGACATTGACGGCCGTTCAGTTTTGCCAACGCTGCTGGGCCAGACGCAAACCAACCGGCAAAATTTCTGATTGGGCCGGAATAAATTCATTGGTGTGCGCCGCCGGCCGGCAGTGGCGCGTTCACGTTGCGTTCCTGCTCAACCTTCCGGACCTCGAACCGCATCCACAAAATCGCCAACGCCACGAACAGCAAGAACGCCGCCAGCACAAACCACGGCCATTTGTAACGCGGCGGCGGTGATTTTTCGTTTGGTTCACTCATCGCAATCCTGATCGGCATCTTAGTCTCAATCCGTTCCGTTGGCGATTGCGATGAAGAACCGGATTTGGATTAAGCGAATTCAAGCGCGTGAAGACTCGACCCGTGGCGATTTTCCGTTAAGTTCTCCGCGTCACGACCGATGCACGAAGCCGAATCGCCGGAAAATCTGCCTTCGCCGCCGACAAACACTGACGGCGACGATCCGTATGCCCTGTTTCAGAATCGTGATTTCCGGCTTTACCTGGCCGGGCGGCTGGTGTCCGTGCTCGGTCAGCAGATGCTCACCGTCGCCGTTGGGTGGGAGCTTTACGAACGCACCCGTTCGCCGCTCGCGCTGGGCCTCGTCGGCCTCGTGGAAATGATCGCGATGGTGTGTTGCACGCTGCCCGCCGGGCATCTCGCCGACAATGTCAACCGCAAACACATCATCCTCGCCGGGCTGCTCGTCAGTTCTTGCGCCAGTCTCGGCCTGGCGCTCATTTCATGGCGGCATGCGCCGGTTGCGTGGGTTTATGCCTGCCTGTTTGTCGCCGCGACGGCACGCACATTTCTGTGGCCGGCGAGCGCCGCCTTTCTCCCCAACCTGGTGCCGCGCGAACTGTTTGCCCGCGCGGTGACGTGGAACAGCGGCTCGTTCCAGCTTTCCTCCGTGGCCGGTCCGGCGCTGGGCGGCGCGCTCATCGCTTTGCTGAAAAACTATTCCGACCATCCGGCGGCGTTTGTCTATGCGTTGAATTTTGCGGCGGCGATGACCTGTTTCCTCTGCATGAAATCCGTCCGCGCGCGCCACGTGGTGACGAATCCCGAGCCGATGTCGCTCAGGAGCTTCGCCACGGGGTTCCGGTTCATTTTCGCACAAAGGCTCATTCTCGGCATGATCACGCTGGACATGTTCGCCGTCTTCCTCGGCGGGGCAACGGCGTTGCTGCCGGTTTACGCGAAGGACATCCTGAATGCCGGCGCGGACGGGCTGGGATTGTTGCAGGCCGCATTGCCGCTGGGGTCGGTCGCCTGTGCGCTGTGCCTGGCGCACCGTCCGCCGATGCAAAAGGCCGGGCGGGCGCTGCTGTGGTGCGTGGCCGTGTTCGGGCTGGCGACGATTGCGTTCGGCCTTTCGCCATGGTTCTGGTTTTCATTTGCGATGCTGTTCACGTGCGGCGCGGTGGACAACGTGAGCGTGGTGGTGCGGCACACGTCGGTGCAACTGCTGACGCCGGACGAAAAACGCGGGCGCGTTTCGGCCGTCAACAGCCTGTTCATCAGCACGTCAAACGACCTCGGTGGAGCAGAGTCCGGTTTTGTGGCGTATTTTTTCGGCGCGGCGATGCATCATTCCAACGCAACCGGCGCGACGATTTCAGTCGTAAGCGGCGGCGTGGGCACGATTCTCGTGGTGTTGATTGTGGCGTGGCTCTGGCCGGAAATCCGGCGTTATGGAAAATTAGCCTAGAAAGCTGAGCCGCCACCGACTCGTGACGTGAACCGCGACAGCGGAACGGCCAGCGCCAACGGCGGTTGGCTCCGGCAACTGGTCAGGTGGCTGGTGTGTTAAATCTTAATTTTTTGCCCTTAATGCTTGTTAATGCAGCGCCGATAACAGCGCTAACAGCTAACGCCAGCGTGGATGGTTCGGGCACGGGTTCGACGGTCAGGTTCACCGTCAAGGGGGTGTTAAATCCAGATTCTTCGGACTGATATGTGCCGGGGTTGAAATTGGAAAAATCAACTGGAATGAGCACTGATTGTGTTCCCGGATTGTAGAGCAACTCAATGCCAACTATGCGAGGGGGTAAAAAGGCTGTTAAACCAAAACTATCGTTCCCATTACCCGGCGCGTTGTCGGTATAATACCCGGAGATGGGAGTGTACACATTGCCTACACCATACGTGAAATAACTCCCATCAGGTGTGGGCAGGGATTGAGGTGTTCCGTTAGCTACATACGTATCAGCATAAATTCCAGGGGTCTCTACTGACACCGCCAGACTTGATTGACTTGGTAATACCAAGACTGCTCCGGGAGATGTGGCCAAGCTGCCGGTAACACTCCAGGTGACCAATGAGTTTCCGCCGCCCGCATCCGAGATGAAATAGTTCCAGGTGGATTGCGCCGTGGCGGTAGCCACCGCGCCTGGCAGTAAAAGACTGCAAACGTATTTAGCGAGGTTTGTTTTCATAATGTGCGGGTGATACCTGACGGCCAAGCTCAACGACCGGCGCTGGCAGCGCGCGTCTGCCGAAGCTGATGATAGTGTACAACCAGTGACCCATAAAACTGAAACGCTCAGCGCCGGTTCTCTGGAGCGCCTTGTTCGGCATCTGACTTCATCCGCGGGTCGTCGCTCCAATCAATCCCTTCCTCTTTCTCCAGTTTCGCGGTATCACCGAGCAGCCTCCACTGCTGTCGGATGTGAGTATGGGCACCTGCAAGGAAATAAACCTCGACGACATTCGTCGAAACCTTCCTTACCAATGGATCAATGCAGTCGTCCAGCACACATAAAATAAAAGGGCCGTACTCGTCACCGGCGTAATAGATGACACAACTGCCCATCATGGGCTCTCCCTTCTTCGTCGTCGGGTGCACGAATGCCATGCGACGTACTTCAAGCCGATGGACGCCACAGCCCGCCTGATTCTCGCCCTCGAACGAAACTGACGCCTTCGGTGCGCACGGGAGAAAATAGAAATCGCTCTGGGCTGTGCGATTCGAGGCACATCCGGTCATAAGGAGCACAAAGGCTGAAATGCACGCCAGACACTTCATGTCAAAATGGATATGGTTCGTCTCCCCGAATAAACACGACCTCAAATCCAGCCCGGGAACCGTCGGCGACAAGCTCATGAACCGGAAAGGTGCCATCCCCAAAACCCGAGCGGACGAATGGCATAACGGCTCCCGCCGTCTCGTCAAGGACAGCAATGCCATGCGTGTCTGCCTCCTCGATTGCTGGACTGATAATCTCCCACGATGCGTCGTTGTCCCCGCCCCAAGCGCGAGCAAAAACCTCGTGGTCACAAACGCCGATGTTGGCAGTGTCCGTACCGGTCTCGCCTAGCACCGCCCCAATTGAGGGAGAAACTCCGTGACGCACGAGGCGAAGACGTGAGATGCGAACATCCCCACCGTAAGCCGTAGCCTTCACCTCAACATGGTACGAACCGGGAGCAAGTGTGACCATGCAACCCTCACGCTCGTCAGGCACGTAACTGGCATCTACAACCTGAACCTTGCTACCGCGAACTGTGAGGTCACAGAACTCCAGCCAGTCGCTCTCTCTGCCACGGTCGTCTTTCTTGGGTTTACCCGTGAACTCTCCTTTCAAATAGTCTTGAATTGTCATACGTGTGCATCGTGCGATGCCGCCGAACTATTTATTATCAGGTGGTTCGTGCACAGCGCTGTGCATGGTTGGTTTCTATAAACCTATCTGCTACCATGACGTTATGAAAGCAGACTTGCGAATTTATGTCAAGGATTACCGGCCTCGGTTATGCACTCGGAGAAAGTAAATTTCGAGGAGGAGGAGGAGGACGAGGATGATTGAGAAGGAAACATCGAATATTCATCATTCAACATCGAACCTCGAAGTCGGGCCGTGCTGGAAGCCGGCGCTCAGCGCACTTCAACTTGACGCGGCGGGCAAAGGGGTTTTTCATTCGGGGCATGAAAACAATTTCGCTTTGGCTTTGCCTTTTGACTTTCGCCGCTTTCAACCCCGGTTTCGCGCGCGCGCAGGACGCCGAGACGGCTGTGCGCCTTAACAAGGTGGAGGGATACGTGCAGGATTTGCAGGCCGCGCAGCGCGACCAAAAGGAACAAATCCAGGCGCTGGAAAAGGAAATCGCCGACCTGCGTGACAAAATGAACCAGCCCGCCGCGAACAACTATGCCAGCGCGGATGATTTGCAGAAACTCGCCAAGCAAGTCCAGGACCTGGCCGATAAACAGCAGAAAGACAACGACCAGATCGTGAAGACGCTCGAAAAACTCAGTAAAATCAGCAGCGCTCCGACTGGAGGCCATCGGCCGCCGCCAACCGTTGCGCCGCCGCCAACGGACAATCCAACACCGGCCAGCGGTCCGCAAAATGGTTTTTACTACGAAATCAAGAGCGGCAACACGTTGGTGGCCATTGCCAAGGCGTACAGCGACCAAGGGCATAAGGTGAGCGTAAAACAGATTTTGGATGCCAATCCGGGACTAGACCCGAAGAACCTCATCGTAGGGAAGAAGATTTTTATTCCCGCCGCGGCGCCCTGATTAACGCGCAAGCTTGAAGTGGATGACCAGCACGCCCGCCGCCGCAATCAGACAGTAATAGCCAAAGAGTTTCCAGCGTCCGCCTTCCAGCCAGCGGGAGAGCCATTTCAAAGCCAGCAGCCCGGCAATAAAGCTTAACGCCATGCCGAGGAGTCCCGGCGCAAAAAGATGCAGCGCAGAACCCTGTCCGCTCAACGCGTGCGCCTTGAGCAGACGGACGGCTTCCTTGGCAATCACCGGCGGCGTCAGGACCACGGCCAGTGCGAAGCTGAACTCCTCCAGTTTCTGTTTGGGCAGGCCGAGCAGCAGTCCAGTGGAAATGGTCGAGCCGGAACGCGAGAATCCGCGAAACGGCAGGCAGATGCCCTGCACGATGCCAATCCAGCACGCGTGCGCCGGCTGGATTTCCGAATGGCGCGGCGATTTTTCCTCCCGTGTCCCGGCGTAAATAATCAGCGCGCCCACCGCCGCCAAAGCCCCGGCCATGAGCGGCAGATTGGAAAACAGGTCCTCGATTTCCGCATGCGGCACACCGCGCATGAAAATTTTCTCAATGACCACCTTTAATCCCAAGCCCACGGCGCAGGTACAAAGGGTGGCGATGACGACCTGGATGGCGAACCACTGGAGCTGGCCGGTGGAGGCAAAGTAATCACGTTTCCAGCCTCGCCAAAAGTAAACGATCACCGCGAACATGGTTCCGGTGTGCAGCATGACCAGCAGCATGGTCATTTCGGGACTCGACGGATCCAGTCCCATGAGTTTTTCCGCCGCGATGACGTGCGCCGAACTCGACACCGGCAACAGCTCGCAGGCGCCCTGTATCAGCGCCAGAATCAGGATTTGAAAGTAGTTCAGCATGACAATGAGATCCCTTCGCCGGTGCAAGAAATGGCAACAATAATCCGATCAAGCATGGCGCGTGGTTAGACTCGAAATGCAACCGGCAGGCAAGAAAGAAATGTCACGAGTTGGAATGGATTCACCGGTCCACGGTCCCTCAAGGCAGCGGTTGTCCATTTCGGAAGAGGAAGAGATAGCGGCCGAGAACGGGAGTCTTCAAACTGTTATAAACCAGTCCGGTCACCATGTTGGTGTCCATGAATGCACCGTTAGTGCCGGAACCGGGCAATTCGTAGTCCATCGTGCCGTCGGAAAACCCTACGCGCGGTGGATACCCGACTGAAACATCCCCCCATTGCCATTCCACCCGGTCGTAGTTGAATTCCATGTCAAAATCACCCGGGGCAATGTCTGAGCGATCAATGATGACCAATTGACAACTCAGCAGTTCGTCCGCGTGAGAATCATAATAGCCGACGTTCACCCAATCCGCGCCGAAAGCGTTGTAACCCTGGACGACGTTCGTTCCGTATGTCACGACGCCCGAAGCAGGATTGCGTGTGTCCACATCCGCCCAGAAAGGCGCGACAATCTTCACACCCGCGGAGGCCAGATTGATGGGTGAATAAGTGCTCAACGGCTTGTCAAAGGTCACATTGCCATTGTTATTTATGTATAATGCGGATTCGGAGTTGTTGAGGAAATTGATAGTAAAAGGCAGGGGCACCGAGGCCGTTGAACCGTCGTCGTTCGCGGGCAAATTTTGCTGGTCAAAGCCGGGTCGAATGGGGCTGGACAGCATGAAAAATCCTTGCGGGGCCGGAAGATTGGTCACGATCGGATTCGTCTGGCCTGGTTCCAGACGCATCACCCGGCTCCACCCGGATGGCGTTTCCGGATTCGTCGTAAAAAACAAATTCATAATGCTGTTCGTTGTCGTCCCCGGAACATAGACGACGAGGGACGCCGCATTATTAGTGATGCCGGTTAGCTGAAGCCAGAAGACGTTCGAGCCACTCGCTGCCAGATTGTCTGCCCCAACAGGCTGACCCAGCGGGCCAGCCATCTGGCCGTGCATGGAGAAAACGACCAAAACACACACCACGACACCGGTCAAAACCGCCCTGGCTTTTTTCATAAAACGTATTTGAAAAAACAAATGTATTGTAACGTATTTACTTATCCGGTGTAAAGACAAATATTGAAAAACTGAAAGCCACCGCGCCGCAAGAATCAGCGCGCCACCTGAAGACAGAAGCGGCCGCCCGGGAACGTCTCCGGTCGTTAAACCCGGCCGGAAACAAATATCATTTGGCCTTGCCGAAAAAGGTTTTGGTTTCTTCGGCGTGTTGCTTGACCTTGAGCTGGCCGAGGATGGAGTGCCAGCCGATGTAGATTTTGTGCCACTGGGTCTCGATCCCGCGCAGGGCGCCTTCGCTCATTTCGCTGAGGAACCGCAGCGACGGCGCGTTGCCGATCAGCGCGTGGACTTCGTCGCGCGTGGGCGAGGCGACCTCGACGGCGGCATAAATCAATTCCAGTTCCTGGACGATGATGCTTTTGATTTCAAGGAAATTGTTCTCCTCCGTCGGCCCGAACTTTTTGTTGCGGGCGATGGAGACGAAGTGGTTGAACTGTTTCCAGCACTCGATGTGCGTTTCAATTTGAGTGACCAGTTGATTGAGTTCTTTGGCGGTCATAGGCTTTGATCAGGTTGGTAATGGCGAGAGCGCGGTTTGCGGGAAAAGGAAAATGACGGCGCCGCCACGCAACTCGCGGGCGGTGATGTGCAGGCTGACGAAATGGATGTTGACCTCGGCGAGCGGTATCTGGGCCTCGCGCGCCTCGTGAAAGAGCGCCAGCACGTCCCGCCCGATCGCGCGCAGCAAATCCCTTGAATAGGCGGAGGAGACGGTGGAGGTGACCACGTTGCCCTCCCGATCCACGGCAATACTGCCGCTCGGCAGTTGTTGGACCACCGCGCGGGAACGGAATCGGAACAGTTTTTTTAAGAATCCCATGACGCAACCAGTTTTTTGCTTTTTTCCAACAACGGTCCGGCTTCAACATTCGGCGGCCAGCCGAGGAGGAATGATTTGTCCTCGCGAGGTAAAACGAGCATCTGGCGTTCCAGATTGTGCCCGCCCAGGTGCGACAGCGGTCCGGCTTCAATATGCTCACCGAGCCGGCGGGCGACTTCCACGGCACGGCGCGTCCAATCGGCCAGCGGCTGGACGGATTGGGTGCCCAAGGCTTCGACTTCGCCCTGGCCTTCCGCCGGGACGGCAACCACAAATTCCGCGTTTTCGCGCGTGAGCAGGGCCAGTTTCCAGATGGTTTTGCGGTGCCCGGCCTCTTCGACGGATTCGGGTTCAACGGGGTTGGCCGTTTCATCCATGGCTTGCGCGGATTCAAGCAGCAGGGCGTTGACGGATTTGGTGATCGTGTGTTCGCGGTTGGGTTCGGCCGGCAGGTTTTCAAACGTGCCGGATTTCCAGGCCAGGATTCTCCGGAACGCCGTCTCACCCCGCGTGCCTTCGGCTTCGGCGTCAATCAATTCGCCGTCCTGGATCCATAATTTTGCCACGAGCGCCCCGCGCGTGAGGCGCAACACCGTGGAACTGCGTGAGAGGCATTCCATCTGGATGATGTCCATGAGGCTTTTGCTCTGAATGCCCCGGAAGCCGCCATCGTTTTCCCGGCCCAGTAACGATTCGAGACAGTCCAGGTACATCTGCAGGTTGCGCTGCATCTCGGTTTTGAGCCAGAACAGGTCCACACCCAGCGCGTAAGCGCGGGAGCGAAATTCCTCGTCTTCCAACGCGCTCAAGACGACCGTGCGCAGTTCGGGAAAGCGGCGGCGGACGATGGCGAGCACCTGCAGCCCGTCTATGCGCGGCATCTTCAAATCGCAGATCAACAGCCGGAATGGCTCGGTTTCCATCAATGCCAGGGCGCGTGCGCCGGACGCGACGGTGCGGATTTCCGGCTTGCTGGGAAGATGCGTCAGCATCTCGCTGCTCAACTTGAGCCAGTCCGCGTCGTCGTCCAAAACCAGGATTTTATGCCTTGTCTCCATTCCGATGGTCACAATCGCTAACGCCGTCGCTGCACAAATACAAGCGCGAAAATGCGCTTACAGCATTATTCTTTGGCAGAAGCAATCGCCGTTCCCACCGGGTGGAAAACGTTTAAGACCGCGTTGTGGACAAACAACAGACAAATCAGTCCAACGCTGGGACAATCTTTCCACCCGGCCACCCCAGATTAGAAACGGCACACGGGAATTGAAACCCCGACCCGTCATGGCGCGCTTCCTGCTAAAATTCGTGGCAAACCTATCCGGCTGATAGGCAGCGGAACATGCATGTAATACCAAAGATCATGAAAACGAAGTTTGTCGGATTGCTCCGAGGCCTGCTCCACCGCTTCGATGAGGATGAAGAAAACGCCGTGGAGTCGCCGCGAGCCATCACTGTGGCGCCGCCCACAGAGAGCCCCGCCGGCGAGTCTGCGCCACTGACACCAGATTTTCCTCCACCGTCAACACCGGCTGAGAGCCAGAGTGCGGCTGATGAGTTGGAGTTGCCATTGCAGACGGTGCTCGCCGCGTTACCCATGGATTTGCGTGCCAAAGTCATGCAAACACCGCCGGCGGGAGCGACAATGATTATCGCCATTGAAAAAGTCCTTTCCCAGCTCGCGCACGGCTCGGTTAAAATCAGTTTCGGCGAATTACGTCTGGCGGCGCCCACCCTTTTCGCGAATTCCGGCGGCGAGAATGATTCCCGGCCGGTGATCCTGCCGCTGAACGAAATCCTCGCGCGTCTCAATCCGGCTTTGTTGTCGCGCCGCTCGACCCAGAAAAAATTCGAGGTCGCCGACGATGTCACCGGGCCATTCGATGGCCGCGGCCAGGGAATTAATTTTACGACGACGCCGCTCAAGCCTGCGGCGGCCCCGGCGCCAGCACCGGCACCGCGGACCAAGGCTCCGGTCTCGTGGCCGGTCGTGCCGCCTCATCCGCTCGGGCCGCAGCCAACGTTCGCTTCGCGCAACATCACTCCGATACCGGCGCCCGCCACCGCCGCGCCGGCAACCGCCAGCCCGGTTTCGCGCAACGGCATCCCTCGGGCCAGTTCATTTGCGCCGATTTCACCGGTGACGCCCGCCGCGCACCCGACAATTCTGCCCGAGCATGCCCAGTCAACCATCTCCGCGCCGCTGGCCGCGCTGTCGGAAGAGTGGCCGGAGGCATTGCGGGTGGAAATCGAACGAACGAATTTGGCGAACGCCCAGGTTGCGCTGCCGATGCATCTGGTGGAACCGGCGTTGAAACGCGGGCGCGTGATTTTCTCGTGGCGTTATGTGCGTTCCTGGATCAGGCCGGTGCCGCCGGGGGTCTCCGTCCATGACGGGATCGAACTCGAGCTGCCGTTAAAAGTCATCACGCCGCTGTTTTTTGGACAACAAAAAACCATGGCCAGACTCCAGCGGAAAGTCACACTTGCCCCCGAAATTCCGGATCTGTTTTTCGGTTTTCCGCAGCCGCAATCGCCGCCGGAAACCCTGGTGCGACAGCCGGAACCGGTTGCGCCGGAACCGGAGCCGGAGCCGGAAATTGCCCGCTACGTGCCCAGACCGCTGGACACCAAACCGGCCGACACGAATTTTTACATCTGGGGCGACAACGGCGAGGCGCCGAAATTTGAGGAAGAGGAATTCAAGCGTCCGCACACGCCGCCGACCGATTTCACCAGCCGCCGGGCAATGCCGAAGGACATCGTCGCCCGCGCCATGGAATTGCCCGGCGTGGCCGGCGCGCTCGTGGCGTTACAGGATGGTTTGAAAGTGGCCAGCCGGGTGCCGGCGGAATTGAACGCCGACACGCTCGCCGCGTTTATGCCGCAGATTTTTGAGCGATTGGGCCAGAGCACCCGGGAGTTGCGCATGGGTGCGTTGAACAATGTGAATTTCACCGTCGGCAATGTGCCGTGGAAAATTTTCCGGGTGAACGCGGTCTATTTCGCCGCGTTCGGTCGCGCGGGCGAAGCGTTGCCCACCGCGCAACTGGCCCTGTTGGCCGCCGAACTGGACCGCAAAAAACTATAATTCATTTATGGCCATCATCAATCAAGCTACCAAAGAGTTGCAGGTCAAAATCGTCTATTACGGCCCGGCGATGGGCGGCAAGACGACCAACCTCGTGCAGGTCCATGACCATGTCCAGACCGCCGCGGGCAACAAGGGCAAACTCGTCTCACTGGCGACCAGCTCCGACCGCACGTTGTTCTTCGATTTCCTGCCGATCGAAGCCATGACCATCAAGGGCTTCAAGACGAAGTTCCAGCTTTACACCGTGCCCGGCCAGGTGATTTACAACACGACGCGGCAACTGGTGTTGCGGGGCGTGGATGGCATTGTGTTCGTTGCTGATTCACAGTACGAAAAAATGCCGGAGAACGTGGAAAGCTTCCAGAACCTCCTGGATAATCTGAATACGCTCAAGCTGAACCTGGCGGACATTCCCTACGTGCTGCAATACAACAAGCGCGATTTGTCAAACGCCGCGCCGGTTGAATACATGGATTTTCTGCTGAACAACCGCGAGCTGCAGGTGCCATCGTTCACTGCCACGGCGCACAAATGCGAGGGCGTGTTTGAATCGTTGAACATGATCACCCGGCTGCTGCTGCAAAAATTCATCAACCAAAGCGTTCCGCAATACGCGTGACATGGCTACTCTGCCCCAACTCGTCGAGCGCGATATTCACCTGTTGGACGAGGCGCTCCGCGAATTCATCGCCCATACCGAGGCGACGACGGCGCTGATTATTGACAAGGGTGGCTTTCTCATCACGCATCAGGGTGATGCCGCGCAATTTGATTTGACCACCATCGGCGCGCTCGCGTCCGGCGCGTTCATGGCCAACCAGACCATTGCCGGCCTGGTCAATGAATCGAACTTCAGCAGCATCTACCAGCAGGGCGAGAAATACAGCATGTACGTCGTGAACGTGGATGAACATTGCCTGCTGGTCGTCATTTTTAAAGCCGAGGTGGGGGTGGGGGTGGTGAAATACTATGCCGGTAATGTGGTGAAACGCCTGGCGCGCCGGCTCAAAACCGCGCGTGAACGCAATCCCGAGGGGGGCCTGGACCTCTCCGTGCTCAACGTGGCCGACCCGCATCAGATCTTCCGGAAGAAGTGAGCGTGACGCGATTCATCGTCGCGCGCCGCCAGCCAACGATCACAATCCTGCGTGGGTTCCGTCACAGAACGGAGCGTTCTTCGAGTGCTTGCAGCCGCACCAGGCAACCGTCCGGGCCTCCGGGAGGTCGGTCTTTTTCGGCGTGAACCCCGTGCCTTTGTGCGAGCCGTCGCAAAACGGCTGCGATTTTGACCGGCCGCACGCGCACCACCAATACGTGTCAGGCTCGGCTTTTTGGACGAACGGAGATTTTTGGGCGATGACTGGTTCTGGCATATTGATTTTCCTTTCCGGACGATGAAATAATGAAAGGACCGGAAAGAAGCAACCCCCAAAATCGTTCCCTTTAATCATCGCCGCCCGGCGGCTTCGCGGCGGCGATATTCATCCAGGATCGCGGCGGTGGCCGACACCCCGCAACGGCTGGCGCCGAGTTCGCGCACGAGAATCAAACCGTCCAGGTCGCGCACGCCGCCGGCCGCTTTCACCTGGACCTTTGGCGAGCACGCCGCCCGCATCAACTTCAAATCGTGCGCCGTTGCGCCCCGGTAATTGTAACTGCCGTCCGGTTGTTTTACGAAACCGAAGCCGGTGGACGTTTTCACCCAGTCGGCCCCCGCGCGTTCGCAAATCTGGCAGAGCTTGCGCTTGAAACTGTCGCTGTCCAGGCCGGCGCCGCCTTGGGTAAGGTAATCGTTTTCAAAAATGACCTTCACTTTTGCCCGGTGCCGGTGGGCCTCGTCAACCACCGCTTTCACATCGCGCTCGACGTAATCCCAATCTCCGCTGAGGGCCTTGCCGACGTTGATGACCATGTCAATTTCCACGGCGCCGTCCCGGCAGGCCAGCTCGGTTTCGTAACGCTTCGATTCTGTGCACGAATTGCCGTGGGGAAATCCGATGACACACCCGACGAGCACATCGCTGCCGGCCAGCAGTTCGGCGGCGCGCTTGACGGCGTAAGGCTTGATGCAAACGGTCGCGACGCCGTATTTCACGGCGAGTCTGCAACCATCCTCCAGTTCCTGGTCTGTGAGGAATGGTCGCAGCAACGAATGGTCAATCATTTTGGCCAGTTGTTCGTAAGTGTATTTCATCAGGCACCAACCCTATGCCAATCCGCCGGAAACGTAAATCGCCTTGTAGCGTCGAGCCTGTGGCTCGATTTCATCGGCGCACCCGTCCTCCGTAGCAGTACTGCGGAGGGCGGACAGCGCCGACACTACAGAACTGAAGCACAACGTTCCGCACTTTCCATTGGCAACACGCTTTCCCGGGCTTAACTTGCCTTTGTCGTTATGCCCATTACTTATCGCCAGTGGGGCACGGATTTGGACGCCAACGCGCTCCAGCAGATGGAGAACGCCTGCCAATTGCCCGTCTCCGTCGCGGCGGCGCTCATGCCGGACGCTCACGTCGGTTACGGCCTGCCCATCGGCGGCGTGCTCGCCACCGACAATGCCGTTATTCCTTACGCCGTGGGTGTGGACATCGCCTGCCGTGTCAAACTCACCGTTCTCGATTTGCCGCCCGACTGGCTCCGCCGCCACGAAACGGATCTCACCCGCGCCATTGAAGCCGAGACCCGCTTCGGCATCGGTTCCGAATTCAAACATCGCCGCACCCATCCCGTGATGGACGAAGATTGGTCGGTCAGTCCCGTCACGCAACGGTTCCGCGACAAGGCCGCCGCGCAACTTGGCACCAGCGGCAGCGGAAATCATTTCGTCGAGTTCGGCGAATTTACCGTCGAACACAAGCAACTGGGCCTCGAACCCGGCACGTATCTGGCCCTGTTGAGTCACAGCGGCAGTCGCGGCACCGGGGCGCAGGTCTGCGACCATTACAGCCGCGTCGCGCGCGCGAAGCACAAGGACCTGCCGAAGGAACTCAGCTATCTCGCCTGGCTCGACCTCGATTCCGCTGACGGTCGGGAATACTGGGCGGCGATGGAGTTGATGGGCCAATACGCCTCCGCCAACCATCACCTCATCCACAAACACATCGCACGGCATCTCGGCGCGGGCGTGCTGCTGGACATTGAAAACCACCATAACTTCGCGTGGAAGGAACGCCACGGCGGACGCGACCTCATCGTCCATCGCAAAGGCGCGACGCCGGCGGGCGCGGGCGTGCTGGGCGTGATACCCGGTTCGATGGCCGGCCCGACGTTTGTGGCGCGCGGCAAGGGCAACGCCGACTCGCTCAACTCCGCTTCACACGGCGCGGGCCGTGTGATGAGCCGCCACAAGGCCCGGGAAAGTTTCAACTGGAAAATGGTGAAGCCATATCTGGATGAACGCGGTGTGAAATTGATTTCCGCCGGACTGGACGAAGTGCCGATGGTTTATAAAAATATCGAGGAAGTCATGGCCGCACAAACCGACTTGGTGGAACCGCTGGCCAGATTTTTCCCGCGCCTCGTCAAAATGGCCCCGGCCGGCGAACGGGCCGAGGATTGAAAAGAATTGGGAGAAAAATGGTTTGGCGCTTGCCCTCATCCCGGCCCTAACTCTTGTGATGGCGAATAGTATTTTGGCTCATCAAGTTGGTGACCAATTCCTATCACCGGCAGAATGGATCAAGCCGGGTGAGTTTTTGAGACTTCCCACAAGGCCCGTAACTACCTGAATACTAATGCAGCCAGCAGAGCAGTGCGGGGCATGTTTGGGTTCAAGGTGGCCTGCGCGAGAAGCTTGGGGGCAAGAACATTGGTCGAATGGTGAGTCAACATTTGCTCGACAGCAGGAATGGCCCAAGGCCGTTGAGAATGTAAATTGATTTCAGCTTCAGCCAGAAGGGACATTTCACAAACCCCTTGGATAAAATGCCTCGGGCGCATCTCATTTTTTGGATACCCTCTGAGCCACAGAACTCGCGTGATAACAGGCATGTTCTTGGGAGGCGCGTTTTGCAAGCTGTTCTTGGTGGAGAGCACTTCCAGAGGGTTTCCGTGGCAGATCGAAGCGTAGAC
>DATNHI010000030.1:0-8514 GCA_035605035.1 Verrucomicrobiia bacterium | reverse complement strand
AGCCGTTGAAAGGCCGATTTGCCGGGAGCCGCCAGCATCGCGCGACGGATCGCGCTGACCTGCGCGGCGGGGATTTCAGTTCGGGGGCGCATAACGCGCGCCACCTTACTTTAGTAGCCTATTGATTGCAAGGTAGTATTACATAGATTTCTTGATTTTTGGGCGTTGGCTGAAAACCAACCCTCGCCTCCCTTCCATATTCATGCCGGTTATGGCGATGAACCGCCACGCCGGACGGGAAAATGCCCGGCGAATCGAAAAGTCCGCCGCGCGAAATCCAGAATTATTTGAGTCGAATTTCAGGACCATTGCTCGATCGGATTGATTTGCACACAGAGGTGCCGGTGGTGAAATTCCGCGAAATCGCCGGCGAGCGCACCGGCGAAACCTGGGCACAAATTCGTGAGCGAGTTATCGCCGCGCGCCAGCGTCAGCATGAGCGGTTCAAGAACAAGCCCAAAATCACCTGCAACGCAAGAATGGGTTCGCGCGAATTGAAAAAGTTTTGCGAACTGGACGAAGCGACGAAGGAATTGCTTAAGGACGCGATGGCGGAATTGAATCTGAGTGCCCGCGCTTACGACCGCATTTTGAAGGTGGCGCGGACAATTGCGGATCTGGCCGGCTCGGAAAAGATTGTGAGCGACCACGTGTCCGAGGCGATTCAATACCGCTCGCTCGACCGACAATTGTGGGTGTCAACCCATATTAGGCCGATGATGATCTGGCCGGCGCTGATAAGGAGGACGGAATGAATGTCAGTGCGCTTGGGCATGGTTCAAACGGCGACTGTGAAACACGAAGCGGGCGCGGAGCGAAAGTGAATTGCTTCACTGCAACGGCGTCCGCGCGTCCCGAAGGAATTGCGTGTGGCCGTCGAGAAAAACACGGCAGCGTCCGCCGCCGTGGATGGTGCGGCCCCTGAACCCGGCGGGCACGGTCGGCACGGTGTTCGGATAATACGGATCCACCACCAGCTCCACGTCCACTGGGCCACTAATCGGACCAACGAGCGGGTCGTTGGTGGACTCAAGGTCGGAGACCGCCCGCGATTCGAGTTTGCCCCAAAAATCCTCGAGCCCCACGGGATTGTCCGGGCGGTCAAAGCGCCACGCCCAATAGCGGCAGAGCGGCCCGTTGGGATCGTTGGACGTGGCCTGCGCTGACTGGATGATGTTTCCGATGGGAGAATTCAATGCCGTCGGGCATGACCAGACTGTCACATTCGGGCACATATCGGAATAATTTGTCGCCGCCCAGCCGGCGCGCGGATCTGATGGCGGCCACGTTGTCCACGGATGATAACCGCCGGGCAGACTGGATTTCAAATCGCGACGGTCGGGGAAGCAGTTGTTGTTGTCGTTGAGGCTGATGGTGAACGCAACGCCGATCTGGCTGAGATTGGAAAGACACACGGCCTGCTGGCCCTTTTGTTTGGCGCGGCTCAACACGGGCAGAATCAGCGCGGCGAGAATCGCAATAATCGCGATGACGACGAGCAGTTCAACCAGCGTGAAGGCCCAGCATAGCTTGTTCCGGCAATCTGCGTTCAATCTGTCCTTCCTCAGCCAAAGTTTGGACTGATTTCCACTATTAGTCAGGTTAACTGACATTTCCCATTTGGTTTCTAGCCCACGACCAGCGTGGGCCTTTTTCATGATTTTCCTCCTGCTCCACGGTTTTCTCTGGCAAAGGGAGCGCTGCGTTGACATGGGTGCCTTCTCACACGCTTTTCCGCCCCACGCAAAGACACCTTCCTCCGTAGTTGTCGGTGTTCCCCTGCGATTGTTGGGCCTCTTTCATCATCCTGATAACACCGTTGCCAAGCGCAGCCGGCCAATCCTTTCCAAAATGGCCCGGAACAACTCTCTCGGAACCGCCACCTTCGCCATCTTTCATTGCTGTAGCACGCGGTAGAACCGGCTGGGATAATTGGACGATTTCGGGTCCATGAAATTCAGCACGTTGGTCGTTGCGGGATTTGTAAACAGCGGCGTCCAGCTCACCAGATTGCTCGAAACCTGCAAAACGTAGTTGCTGCCGATGTTGCCGAGGAATTGCATCTGGAAAACTCCATTCGAGAAATTCTCCGACAAGAATTGCACTGGCTGAACCAAGAATGCCGCGCTGGCGGCAAGGCTGTTGATGTAATTGGTCTCAAACGCGCTGGCGGTGACGATCGCGTTGCTCGTCAGGTTGAACAGGCCGGAATACGCCAGCGAATTCGTCGTCGGCGTGGAGCCGTCGAGCGTGTAATAAACCGCCGCGCCGACGTTGGTGGATTGCAGCGCGATGCCGACGCTGTTGTAGAACAAACCGCCGTTGGGCGCGATGGTCACCGGCGCCAGCGCGGGCGTGCCGGGCAGGCTGTTGATCCAGCCCTCCAGAACGGCAACGGCGTTGGTGTCAATCAACTGGCGCGCCAGCGGCGGCATTCGGATGGTGGTGTTCGTCGTGTCCATCCGTTGATGAATTTCCGAACGCCAGATGTCGCACGGCACAATCATCGCCTGGCCGTAGGCGTCCAGCGCGCCGTAAATGAGGTTCTGATTGGTGAGCGGCGTGTCGTAGCGCGCGTCAAAAGTGGGACCGGTGCCGCGGGGCTGATGGCATTGGGCGCAGTTGGCGTCGAGATAGGAACGGGAGCGGTCCTGGAAACTGGCGTTGGTGTTGCCCAGCGCGGATAGCTTTTCAAAATTGGTGATGCCGGCCTCGTCAAATGCCGGATTGAAAAGTCCCAGGCGGTTCAGCGTGCGGATTTGATTGTCCGTCACGCCGGTTGAGGGGTAAGTCTGATTGCCGTTTAACTGCCGGGTGTTCAAGCCAAGCACGTAATTTGCGACCGGCGTGTGGCACTGCAAACAATCCGACGGACTGGGATAATACCATGTCTGCGTGGTCATGCCGCCAGTGTTGGTGATGGCGATGATTTCGTAGAGGCTGCTCGACAGCAAATCGGCGTCGCTGTTGTCGGGACGCCATTTGTAGGTCACGCCATAAACCGCGCCGTTGATGTCGCGCACCAGCAGGCGCGTTTCGAGGCGATGCAGCACGTTTGTGTTCGAGGTATCGGTGTTCAACTGGAACGTTTTCACGAACACGGTGCCGGCGGGAAAAGTCCACGTGCCGGTTGGCGCGAAAGAAATTTGCTCCGACGCTGCGATGGCGCCGCCGTTGTTGGGCACGGCCATGAAACGAGTTTTTAATGCGCCGTCGGACCACAGGGGCACGTTGGGTGTGTAAGAAATCAGCCCCGGCGCCGGAGTCATGTTCGGGGTGTCGGTGAACACGCCGGTTTGCGACAGCAACGCCGGCAACGAACCGGCGGAAGTGGTCGGCATATTAAAAAATCCAGGAGCGGTTCCGTTGCTCGTCAAACCATACGGCTGGCCGGTGCCGGCGTTGACGGTGATGGCGACCGGCGCGGAGGTGCTGACCAAACCGCTGCTGCTCACGGCCACGGCGGTGAGCGAATAATTTCCGGCGCCCAGTCCGGTGGCGGTGACCGAGTAAGGCAGGTTGCTGACGCTGCCGACGAAGGTGGAGTTCATGTAGAAATTCACTTCCGAAATTGTGTCATAAAGCGCGTCGGCGTCGGCGCTGATGGTCACGCTCGCGGCGGCGGTGAAGGTGGAATTACTCGCCGGCGCGGTCAGCGCAACGGCCGGCGGCGGATTGGTGTAGGTGACGCTGTTCACGGTGACATTGTCAATGGTGGCGGTGGCAAGGCTCGAGTTGTCATGGCTCGTCAGCGCCAGGCCGACATACGCGCTGGTTGCCATGGTGAACGTCGCGGTTCCCAGCTGCGTCCAATTTGTGCCATCCGGAGAGCGGTATCCTGTGAACGTATTCCCACTTCGCACGAGCATCACCCAGTAGGGCGCGCTCAACCCGGTTGTTTGATTGTAACTCGTGCCGCCGCCGGCGCTCGCCCGGTATTGCCAGGTGACGCCTTCGCCCGGCGTTAGCGCGATGTAAGCGTTGTCTGCATTGGCTGCCAGAGTTTCGCGAATCATCAAACCGGCCTTTGACCAGACGTTGATGTTTTGCACGCTGGTGACGCGGGCAATGTTCGTGCAGTCGCCAGTCGTCGTCTGATAAACAAACCGGAACGCGTCGCTCGATCCCTGGATGTCCGCGCCGGAACCGCTCACGATGAAAACGCCGTTGGAATAATACGCGCTGCCGGTGACGCCCACCGAGCCGATGTCGCTGGTCTGCCACGGCGGCGGCGGCAGGCCAAGGTTGTTGATGAAATTCGCGCTGGCCACGGCGCTGTTCACGTAGCCCGGTTCCGCGGCGATCGCATTGACGGTCGTCGTGGTGGTGATGACAATTGGGCCGGTGTAAAGCGTCGAGTTTGTCGTCGGCGTCGTTCCGTCAACGGTGTAATAAACCGAAGCGCCAGACACGGTGTTGCTGATGGTGACAGTGACGGAGTTGGTGAACACGCCGCCGGCCGGAGAAATCACGGGCGCAGCGATGAAGGACGCGCTCCCGAAAACGGACACCGCGTATTGCGCGCCCATATACACTTTTCCGTTGGCTACCACCGGCGTGGTGAATTCGACGCCGGCTCCCGGATTGTCCCGCGCCAAACCCTGGCTGCTGTTGTAAAGTTCCTGCGACACATTGGTGGCGTTGTAGGCATACAGCACCGCCGCGCCGCTGCTGCCGGCCGCGGAAGTATCAATGGCCCAGAGAACGCCGTTGTTGGTGCCGTTGGCGGACAGGCAGGGAGTCGCGCTCGAACCAAATGTGTTTGGAGACGTGGCAGTGGGCGTCGTGCCCATGGTGGCGTTTGTCATGGTGAAGGATTTGACATTGTCACCGGTGCCAATGACATAAAACATGCCGTTGAAATAGGCGGCTGAACACCACATGCCGCCCACCGCTCCTGCCAAGGACTGGACGATCTGGGTGTCGCCGGACGGGTTGTAGTGCCCCATGTTATCCCGGTCGAGCAGGTAGATGCTGCCTGTTTTGCTGCCGCCGAGCAACAGGTGAGGATGAGCGGGTGAACCGGCGGAGTCGGGCAACAGACTTAATCCTGCTGAACTCACGTCCAAATCCTGCGCATTCAACGTAGCTTGGTTGTATGGCGTGAAATAATCCAGCAACTGGAGGCCGTTTGTTCCGTTCAGTTTGAGAAAGCTATCGCCGTAGTCGCTGTTTGTGTCATACGTGCCGTTGCCGGTGTTTAAGAACACGTTTCCATTGGTATCGGCGGCGGGGCCGTTGCCCGTCATCCAGACTCCGCCGTAGCCCGCGTTGGGGGTGGTGTTAAAAACGCCGGTCTGCGCGAAGGTGTGGGCATTGTAGGAAAAAATCCAACCGTAGTAAGGCGGGTGGTCGCCAGGGGAAGCATAGCAGATATAAATCATGCCATTGGCCAGCAACAATGCCGGCCGGCAGGTTTCGCGCAGACCATTCCAGAGAATTTGACCCAGGCCGTTCGTGTCGTTTTGGCCGGGCGTGCCGGTGCCGGGATAATTGGTGCAACTGATGACCGCCGGACTGTTGAAATTGGTCCGCTCCAAGCCGGTTGTAATGTCCAACGCATGCAACCGGTGCATATAGGTAACATTCGTGCCAGAAGTCTCCTTGGTGAACGCCTCCAGATACATCGTGCCCGTGACCGGGTCAATCACCGGTGTGGCGGTGGCGCCGATGACAGGATAAATGTTACCATTGGCATCGCCTCCGGGAACCGTCGTCACACCGTTGCCGAGAAAACTGGCGGTCCAATACGGCGAAGGCACATAAGTGTCGGCGTCGAAGGCATAAACCGAATCATTTTCCGTGACCACATAAAGCACGTTATGCGCGCCCTTGCCCGGAATCGTCACGTTGGTGGCCACCAGTGGCTGGGCGAATACGTAGCCATCCACGTTGTAGGTAAATAATTTTCCGAAGTTGTTCACGTTGACGTTCAAAGGCGTCAATTGGACCTCATTGGTATTGGCGCCTTGGCGACTGTTGTCGTAACGATAAGTATAAATCGGGCGAACGGGCGGCGCGCTGGCCGGCGTGGTGTAACTTTGTGAAGGATAGGCCCACGCCGCGCCGATGGAATTTGATCCCCATGCGGTGTAGTAATAAGTCGTATTGGTTGTCAAACTCCCGACGGTATAGCCGAATACGGATGTCTGCGGACCCAAGGCTACGCTGCTTGACCAGGCGGCGGCGTTGGTTCCGCCGTCGCTTGGCCCGTAGAAAAGCGTCACCGACGGAGTTTGATTGCCCGTGGACACAACCTGTCCCAGAAGCGTGGCGCTGTTCGGCTGGACGTTGTTCGCCGGCAAATTGGCCAGAACGGGAGCCGAGAGGACAGGCGGCTGAACCGAAACGGTTACATTCGTGAACGTGGAGGTATTGAACGCCGCATTGTTGTGCGCGGTGACGGCCAGTCCCGCCAAAAAATTGCTGTTCACTAAAATTCCCTGGGTGCTGCCCACTTCGGTCCAACTATTACCATTGCTGCTGTAAAACGCCGAAAAGTTGGTGCCCGCGCGCGTCAGTTTCACCCAGACCGGCGCGGTCAAACCGGTAACGGCCTGGTTATTGCAGCCGCTGTTGGCCGTGCTCCGCCATTGAAAGCTGACGCCGTTTCCGATGGTGGCCACCACGGCCACATTGACCGATCCCGCTGTGGTGTCGTTTCGAAACATGACTCCGGCCTTGGACCAAGCGTCGCTGCTCTGGATTGAAAGCACCTGGGCCACCATGGAGCCGTCGCCGGAAACGGTTTCGCTGGCCAAGTTGAATTGATCGGCGTTGTTCCAAATATCGTTCCCACTGCCGCCGACCGTCCAGCCGCCGTTGGTATCCGTGGCGAATCCCGCCTGTGCCGGCGAGCCGATGTCCATGTCCGTCCAACCGGCGGGCAGTCCCGCTAGGGCGCTGCCACAGCCCAAACCGCAAACCAAAGTCCACGACGCAAGCAGAGCCGTCCGGCGGTTCGTCGAAAAAGGGAGTCTCATTTAATTCTAATGAATAGCATAAGTATGACGAAACTTCAAGCCAATTCTTCGTCATGCGGCGGAAAATGATGCTGCGGAATACGGGCGCGGACGGCCCGGCGCGCCGTCCGCTCCCTCCGAAGATTATTGCTGCAGCACGCGGTAGAAGCGGCTGGGATAATTGGACGATTTCGGGTCCATGAAATTCAGCACGTTGGTCGTTGCGGGGTTTGTGAACAGCGGCGTCCAGCTCATCAGGTTGCTCGATACCTGCAAAACGTAGTTGCTGCCGATGCTGCCGAGGAATTGCATCTGGAAAACTCCATTCGTGAAGTTCTCCGACAAGAATTGCACCGGCGGCACGATGAACTGCGCGCTGACGGCGATGCTGTTGAAGTAATTCGTTTCAAACGCGGCGGCGGAAACCGTCACGTTGCTCGTCAGATTGAACACGCTGAAATACCTCAGCGAATTTGTCGTCGGCTGCGAGCCGTCGAGCGTATAATAAACCGCCGCGCCAACGTTCGTGGATTGCAGCGCGACGCCGACGCTGTTGAAGAACGTGCCGCCGTTGGGCGTGATGGCCGGCGGCGCGAGTGCGGGCGTGCCGGGCAGGCTGTTGATCCAGGTGATGAGCGCTTGCACCGCGTTGGTGTCAATCAGATTTCGGAAATCCGGCATCTGGATGGTCTGGTCGAGCGTGTTGATGCGCGCCAGGAGCACGGACCGCCAGATGTCCTTCGACTTCACGATGCAGGCATTGTCGGAAATTCCCAGCGAGAACAGCGCCGGATAGTTCGTGATGTTCTGCTGTGCCAGCGGCGTGTCGTAACGTGCGTCCCACGTCGGTCCTTGGCCGCCGGGTTGGTGACACGTCTGGCAGTTCGCGTCCAAATACGACCGCACACGGTTCTGAAGCGGCGCGCTCAAATTCGTCATCGCGGAGAGCTGGGTGTAACCGCTGATGTTGGTTTCGTTGACGGCGGGATACAGCAGGCCGAGCCGGTTCAGCGTGCGGATTTGGTTGTCGGTCACGCTTGTCGCTGGATAAGTCAGGTTGCCGTTCAACTCGCGGGCGTTGACGCCGAGCACGCCGATGCCGTAGCTGTTTCCGGCGACGGCGGTGTTGTGGCATTCCTGGCAATCCGACGGACTCGGATAATACCACGTCTGCGTCCGCACGCCGGTGGCGTTGGTGATCAAAATGTCTTCCGACAAACTGCTCGACAGCAAATCGGCGTCGCTGTTGTCCGGCCGCCATTTGTAGGTCACGCCATAAACCGAGCCGTTGTTGTTGCGCACCAAGACCTGTGTTTCGAGCCGGCGCGTGGTCGAATTGGTTTCGTTGACCGTCAGGTCCCAGTTTTTTACGAACACGCTTCCGGCGGGGAACGTCCACCAATTCGTCGGCTGGAATTGGATTTGTTCGCTTGGCGTGATTGGCCCGCCGCTGTTCGGCAGCGCCATGAACCAACTGCTGCCCGCGTTGTCCTTCCACTGCGGCGCGTTCGGCGCATACGGAATCAATCCGTTGGCCGGCGTGCGGTTGGTT